>JAFLSS010000007.1 GCA_022510805.1 Akkermansiaceae bacterium | reverse complement strand
TGAGGGAGCACGCCCGTAGGGATTCGAACCCCAAACCTTCTGATCCGTAGTCAGATGCTCTATCCAATTGAGCTACGGGCGCTTTTTCTTTTCGCTTTCGTTTGCCCCGAAAGCGGCCACAGTATAGCACGTTTTGCGGGCTTGTCAATGGAAATTCGGTATTTTTTTGTCTTTTTTTTGTGGGGTGGGCTTTTTTTCTTGTGCTGTTGGGTGTTTTTGGTTATAGGTTGTGCGGTTTTAGGTGTTGATTGCAAGATGAAAAGGTTTTTTGGTGTTTGGGTGCTGTGCTGGTTGCTGCCGGGGTGTTGTGTGGTGGGGGAGTCGTGTGTTCGCGCGGAGTGGGGGCGGCGTGAGGCGCGCCGGGTGTGTTTGGTGGAGGCGGTGGAGCGGGCGCGTGCTGCGCGGGTGTGTGTGGAGTTGCCGGGGGATTTGGGGGGTGGGCGCGTTTTCCCGCTCTCGGAGGCGGAGTTTGCTTGTGTGTGTGAGGTGCTGCGGCGGGTGCAGGTGGTGCCGCAGCCGCGGTGTCGGGTGGGGGCGGTGCCGCCGCGGGGGCTTTCGGTGCTTTGCTGGGAGGGGTTGGAGTTGTTGGATGCGGAGGGGGTGGTGGTGTGGCGGGTGCGTTTGTTGCCTCGGGATTGGATGCGTGAGTCGCGGGCGCGTGGGTTGGCGCCGGATCGTGAGTGGTTGGTGTATGAGGCGCCTTGGTTTTTGGCGGATGTGGATTGTGAGGCGCTGCTGGCGCTGCCGGCGCTGCGGCAGGCGGAGGCTTGGGCGGCGCGGTTGATGGGGGCGGGGGGCTGAGGCGGCGCGGTGTGGTTTCTGTGCGGCGGTGGGTGATTTGGCGCTTGACAGTGTGGGTGGGTTGGGGTATATATGGGGGTGACGCGTATGCAGCAGGAATATTTTTCAGCGTTGGTGCAGTTGCTTGCGGGCTTTGGCTTTGCGGGTATGATTTTGGTGCTTAGTGTGATTTTTGGTCGCCGGGCGAAGCTTCGTAAGTCGCAAGACATTCCTTATGAGTGTGGCAATGTGCCGGAGGGGGATGGCGCGCCGGCGTTTTTCTCGATTAAGTACTACATGGTGGCGGTGCTGTTTTTGGTGTTTGATTTGGAGGTGATTTTCCTTTATCCTTGGGCGCTGGATTTCAAGGAGGGGGTGTTGAATAATGGGTCTGCTTTTGCGGCGATGGCGGTGTTTATCGGGGTGTTGCTGGCGGTGTTTTTCTATGCTGTGGGCAAGGGTGTGATTACGTGGCACCGCAATCCGGCTCCGCGGCGTCAGGGCTGAGTTTTTCTTTCCCGTTTTTTTCTATGTGTGTAGGGCCCTGCCGGGATGGGGTTCCCGCCAGGGCTTTTTTGTTCGAAGTTGTTTGAGTTATGTGTGAGTTGTCTTTTTCTCGGGGGGAGTTGCTGCGGCGTGTGATGCGTGAGCGGATTGTGCTGCTGGATGGTGGTATGGGGACGATGGTGCAGAGGTATGGTTTGCAGGAGGCGGATTACCGCGGGGTGCGTTTTGCGGATGTGCTGCGTTTTCCTCATGATTTGCGTAATAATAATGATGTGCTGGTGCTGACGCAGCCGGAGATTATTGCGCAGATTCACCGGGCGTATTTGGAGGCGGGGTCGGATGTCATCACGGCGTGTACGTTTGCGGCGACGTGTATTGGCCAGCATGAGTTTTTTCACGCGGCGCCGCCGGGGCCGCGCAATCAGGCGTATTTTGAGGGGGTGCTGGCGGATGAGGCGCTGCGGGCGCTGGTGCGGGAGATGAATCTGGAGGCGTGCCGCTTGGCGCGTGAGGCGGCGCTGGAGGCGGAGGCGCGGGATGGCCGCCCGCGTTTTGTGGCGGGGTCGATCGGCCCGCTGTCGGTGACGGCGTCGCTCTCGCCGGATGTGAATGATCCCGGGTTCCGCGCGGTGAATTTTGACCAGCTTCGCCGCGCTTACCGCGAGCAGGTGCTGGCGCTGGCGGATGCGGGGGTGGATGTGCTGCTGCTGGAGACGATTTTTGATACGCTTAATGCGAAGGCGTGTTTGTTTGCGATTGATGAGTTGCGTGAGTTGCGGGCGCTGCCGCCGGTGGTGATTAGTTTCACGGTGACGGATCGCGCGGGGCGCACGCTGTCCGGGCAGACGGTGGAGGCGTTCTGGAATGCGGTGCGGCATGCGCGGCCGCTGGCGGTGGGGATCAACTGTGCGCTGGGGGCGGATTTGATGCTTCCGTTTGCGCGGGAGCTGGCCGGGCTGGTGGATTGTGCGGTGAGTATGTATCCGAATGCGGGGCTGCCGGATCCGCTCAGTCCCGGGGGGTATGAGCACTCTGCGGAGCATATGGCGGGTATTTTGCGCGAGTATGCGGCGGAGGGTTTGCTGAATTGGGTGGGGGGCTGCTGCGGGACGACTCCGGACTATATTCGCGCGATTCGCGAGGCGGTGCAGGGGTTTGCGCCGCGGGTGTGGGAGCCGCGGGTGGGGGAGGGGCAGCTGCGGCTTTCGGGGCTGGAGGCTTACAATCATGACCGCTCGCGCCGGACGCTTTTTGTTGGTGAGCGCTGCAATGTGGCGGGGTCTCCGAAGTTTGCCCGCCTGATTCGCGAGGGGCGGTATGAGGAGGCTGTGTCCATTGCTCGGCAGCAGGTGGAGAATGGGGCGGCGGTGCTGGATTTTTGTTTTGATGATGGGTTGATTAATGGCCCGGAGGCGATGACTCGCTTTTTGAATTTGGTGGCGGCGGAGCCGGATATTGCGCGGGTGCCGTTCATGATTGATTCTTCGAAGTGGGAGGTGATTGAGGCGGGGTTGCGCTGCTTGCAGGGTAAGGGGATTGTGAACTCTATCTCGCTGAAAAATGGGGAGGAGGAGTTCTTGCGCCAGGCGCGTCTTATCCGCCGCTATGGGGCGGCGGTGGTGGTGATGGGCTTTGATGAGCAGGGGCAGGCGTGCCATGCGGTGGATCGTATCCGCATTGCCCGGCGGGCGCATGATTTGCTGGTGGAGCAGGTGGGTTTCCCGGAGGAGGATATTATTTTTGATCCGAATGTGCTTACGGTGGGCACGGGGATTGCGGAGCATGCGGATTATGCGCTGGATTTTTTCACGGCGGTGGCGGAGATTCACCGCTTGTTCCCGCTTTGTCATATTTCGGGCGGGATTTCCAATGTGTCGTTCGCTTTCCGGGGGATCAACCCGGTGCGCGAGGCGATGCACTCGGCCTTTCTCTACCATGCGCAGCGGGGGGGGCTGGATGTGTGTATTGTGAATGCCGGCATGCTGGATGTGTATGATAATATTCCCGCGGATCGTCTGGAGCTGGTGGAGGATGTGCTGCTCAACCGCCGTGAGGATGCCACGGAGCGCCTCACGGCCTATGCGCAGGAGTTGGCGGCGCAGAAGGCGGCCGCCGGTGGGGCGGCGCAGCAGCAGGCGGCGGTGTGTGAGTGGCGCCGGGGTGGGGTGCAGGAGCGCCTTTCTTATGCGCTGGTGAAGGGGGTGACGGAGTTTATTGAGGAGGATACGCGTGAGGCGATTGAGGTGTGCGGCGGGGCGCTGGCGGTGATTGAGGGGCCGCTCATGGAGGGGATGCGCCAGGTGGGTGCCTTGTTTGGTGAGGGGAAGATGTTCTTGCCGCAGGTGGTGAAGAGTGCGCGTGTGATGAAGAGGAGTGTGGCGGTGCTCACGCCGCTCATGGAGCAGGGGGGGGGCGCGGCTGCTTCGGCCGGCACGGTGGTGCTCGCGACGGTGAAGGGCGATGTGCACGACATTGGCAAGAATATTGTGGGTGTGGTGCTGGCGTGCAATGGGTTCCGCGTGGTGGATTTGGGGGTCATGGTGCCCTGTGAGGAGATTTTGGCGGCGGTGGAGCGCGAACAGGCAGATGTGGTGGCGCTCTCCGGCCTGATCACGCCGAGTCTGGAGGAGATGGCTCATGTGGCGGTGGCGCTGCAGCGCGCCGGCCTCCGCTTGCCGCTGCTGGTGGGTGGCGCCACCACGAGCCCGCTGCACACGGCGCTCAAGCTGGCGCCGCTTTATCCGGATGGCGTGGTGCTGCACACGGCTGATGCCTCCACCATCGCCCCCACGGCGGCGGCGCTGGTGGGCCCGCGCCGCGAGGCTTTTGTGGCGGAGCTCAAGCGCGAGCAGGAGGCGGCGCGTGCGGCGTGGGAGGAGAAGCAGATCCCGCTGCTGCCGCTGGAGCAGGCGCGGGCTCAAGCGCCTGCCTGGGGTGCTGCGGCCGCCCCGGCGCCGCTGCGCACGGGGGTGTTCACGGCCGGGGTGCCCTGCGGCTGTGCCTGCTGCCACCCGCAGCCGGATTTCCCCATCTGCTGGGAGGAGCTGCTGGAGCATGCGGAGTGGGGGATCCTGCTGCGCGTCTATGGCTTGCACACGGCGTGGAATCCCGCGCGCCGGGCCCCGCAGGAGGGCGCTTCTGCCGAGCAGCGGGAGCAGGTCGAGTCCTTGCTGGCTGATGCCAAGGCCCTGCTGGCGGAGGCTGCTCGCGAGGGCTGGCTGCACGCGCGCGCAGTGTTCGGGGTCTGGCCGGCGCAGCGTGAGGGGGATGACATCCGCCTGTCCGGCGGGGGCCCTGTGCTGCACAGCCTGCGCCAGCAGCAGGTGAGTGACAAGCCGCGCCTGGCGCTGGCAGATTTTGTGCCCACTGCCGAGAGTGGGGTGCCGGGGTATGTGGGCGCGATGCAGCTGAGCATCACCGGGGCGGAGGCGCGCTCTGCCGCCTGGGAGGCGGAGGGGGACACGTACAACGCCCTGCTCATCCGCGCCTTGGCCAATATGCTGGCAGAGGCGCTGGCGGAGTGCACCGAAAAGCGGGTGAATGAGGTGTGGCCGCTGGCTGAGGGAGTGGTGAGTATCCGCCCTGCATGCGGTTACCCCAGCCAGCCGGATCACGCAGAGAAACGCCTGGTGTTTGAGCTGCTCGATGCGCCTGCCCGCACGGGCGCGAGCCTGACGGACAGCTACATGATGCAGCCCGCGGCCTCAGTCTGTGCCCTTGTGTTCCACCACCCGGAGGCGCGCTATTTTGCCGTGGGCCCCGTGGGTGAGGACCAGCGCGCAGATTATGAAGCCCGCACCGGCCATGCCCTACCCCCGAGCCGCTGATGATGGATTACGCCGGAGGATTTTTCGGGCTGGAGCTGGAGCCCGTGGACAATTTTCCCTATGAGGAGAGCGCCTGCTGCGCGTGGGTGAGCAGCGGGCGCGCGGCGCTGGAGTGCTTGCTGCGCAGCATGCCGCGCCCGGCGCGCGCGTGGGTGCCGCGCTTCACGTGTGATACCGTGCTGCAGCCGCTGCGCCGCTTGGGAATCCCCGTGCGGCGCTACGAGCTGGGGGAGGCGTGGCAGCCGCTGCTGCCGGAGCCCGCGCGCGGGGATGAGCTCCTGCTGCTCTCCAACTATTTCGGCCTCACCGGCGCGGCGGTGGAGGCCGCGGCCGCGGCGCATCCCGGCCCGTGTGTGGTGGATGCCACCACCGCGCTGTACTACACGCCGCCCGCCCACTTGCCCGCCTTTTACAGCCTGCGCAAATTTGCCGGCGTGCCGGATGGCGGTGTGGCGCGGGCGCCATTCCCGCTGAGCCTTCCGGCAGAGGAAGACCGCAGCGCCGCCCGAGCCTTCAGCCTGCTGCAGCGCATCGAAGAAGGAGCCGAGGCCGCGCTGCCCGCCAGCGAGAGGGCAGAGGCCGAGCTGAGCGCCGCTCCGCGCCGCATGTCGCCTCTCACGCGTGCGCTGGTGCGCAGCATCGACTGGCAGCGCATAGCTGCCGCCCGCCTGCGCAACTATGCCGAGCTGCAGGCGCGCCTCGGCCCGCTGAACCACTGGGCACTCCCCGCCGCCGCCCCCAGCGCGCCCTTTTGCTACCCCTTGGTAAGCGGCATCCCCGGCCTGCGGGATGAGCTGGTGGAAGCCGGCCTGGCACTCCCCCTCTTTTGGCCGGAGGTCATCCGCGACACCACACCTGCCGCGCCGGCCAACATCCTCGCGCGGCGTCTTCTCCCCCTCCCGCTGGACCAGCGCTACACCGCAGCCGAGATCCTGCGGCGCATGCAAATAGACTGAACATGAGCGAGAAAGGGGGGGCGCCGCGCTGCTGCAGCTCCGCCGCCGCAGACGAAATGCGATCTTTTTTCAAATTTTCCTTGACAAGTGGGGCGGGATGGGATAAACTGCCGCTGTGCCCGGTATCGGGCCTGGTTACAAAATCGCGGGATGGAGCAGCCAGGTAGCTCGTCAGGCTCATAACCTGAAGGCCGCAGGTTCAAATCCTGCTCCCGCAACTTCACACTCGTCTCTTAGCGTCCGTTGAGGTGTTTTTCCCCTTGACGGACGCGTTCTTTATGTGTGCTGAGGCGGGAGGGGCGGGGGTGCTGAAATGGCAGGCAAAGAGTGTTGCCGGGGAGGTGGGGGTGGAAGCCGGCGCATGGTGGCTCGGCTGGCGCTTCTCCTCAGATGCGGAGCGCGTGGCTCACCTTTTTGCTCTCTACGAAGAGATGACGCGCAGATGAGCGGAATGTGACCGATGGGCGGGGGAGGGGTGTTTTTTTCGGGGGGCTTGTTTGAACGCTGGGGGTGGGGGAGGTGTCTGTTTGGTAGAGGGTGGGGCGCTTGCGCTTTCCCCGAGCTTTTTTTCTGTTATGAAGAGGAATCAAGGTGTTTGGGCTCTTGGGTGCTCTGCTGTGCTGGCGCTGGCGGGGGTGTTTGGCTGTGTGCGCTCGGAGCGTGAGCTTCCGGTGTATGATAGCCGCTACCCGGAGCGCACGCTGTTGTCGGAGTCGCAGCAGGTGTATGTGCGCAAGGCTTTTTTTGAGACCGGGCTCTCGCTCAAGCATCACTATGTTGTGTATTTTGACGGGGAGTCGTACTATTATTTTGACAATTTTTTTGATGATCGCAGTCGCATGCTTCCGGAGCGGCTGCGCTGCGGGGTGCGCGTGCCTGCTGTGCCTCCTGCCCCGGATCATGGGTGAGGTGGCGGGGTGGGGTGGTTTTTTGGGCGCAGAATGAGCCAAGTGCCAATGAATTAGCTTGACAAGTGGGAGGGCTTGCGCCATAGTGTAGGTATGAAGCTGCATATGTATTTGGCTCTGGTTTTGGCCGGTTTGTGCGCTGTGGCGCAGGGTGCGCCCAAGAAGAAGCAAACAGGTAATTTGGGTAATGTGCTCTATATTGGTGATTCGATTACGCATGGCTTTAGGGCGCCTTCTTATCGCTGGGCTTTGCACAAGATTCTGGTGGACAATGGGATTCAGTATGAGGAGATTGGTGTCATTACGGGGAATCACAGTAGTGGCGGCGGGGTGGAGCCGAATACGCTCTACATTGGCCAGCCGTTCAAGAATGTGCATGCGGCGATGAGTGGTCAGCGTGCTTATGAGACTTCCGGCCGTGATCACGAGAAGCATCAGAAGGCGAATCGTATGGAGTCGACGGATATTTTTGATTGGCTGGAGATTGAGGGTAAGGCGGATAGTGATAAGCTGCGCTTGGGGCAGGTGCCGGATACTTGTCTGATTCTGCTGGGGACGAATGATACGGTGAGTGATTATAATCCTATTGCTAAGGATATTTCGACGGTGCAGCGTAATTTGCTGGATAAGAAGAAGGGGGATTTGTGTGTGATTGTGGATGCGATCCGCTCGGTGAATCCCAAGGCGCGGGTGCATGTGCTTTCGGTGCCGGCGTGGGGGGATATGCCTAAGAATAATTCGCCCAAGGATTATGAGGCGGTGGTGAAGAAGCTTAATGCGGCTATTGCGAAGCGGTTCAAGAAGGAGTTTGTTGATTTGAATGTGGGGTTGGTTGATATTGCTTGTGTGGAGAAGCCCGGTAAGGCGGTGGCGGAGATGATGAATCCGCAGGATAAGCTGCATCCTACTCGCCATGGGGATATGATCATGGCGGGCTTGGTGGCGCGTGCGCTGGGGATTGCCGGCCGCTCGGCGGGTATGCCGCGCAAGGCGGGCTCGGCTTTTGCGCTCAATGCGCAGAGTTTGTTTGGGGCGGCCACGGAGAAGACGGGTGCTGCGCTGGAGGGGCAGGCGGTGACGCTGGAGCCTGCGGCTAAGTTGGCGGCGCCTTGGGCGGCGGAGGATGATGCGAAGTCCGGGTTCTCGGCGGAGTTGTCTTTGTCGCTGGGGGATGGCGCCAGGAATGGCTGGAAAAAGGAGCCGCTGGTGTCGTTCTCTGTGGGGAATGGGGTGCACTCCGGCACGCTGCAGATTTCGGAGTGCTATTATATGTGGAATGGCAAGGTGCTCTACCCGTGTGATATGTCGAAGAATCGCGAGGCGGTGCGTGTGGCGTGGATTCCGGGGAGTGAGGCGCAGAATGTGATGAAGGGGTTCTATGTGTGGCTGGGGGATATGCTGATCGGCGAGGGTCTGCCGGATGCTCCGGGGGCCAAGTTGAGTGGTGTGGCGTTGGAGAATCTCTCGGATCTGCCGGTGAAGGTGAATGGCTTGGCGGCGGATCCTTCTTCTCTGGCGCCTGCTTCTAAGGCTGTGGTGAAGGAGGCGGTTTCTGTGGTGTATGATGAGGAGGCGCCGGCGGCGGCTGCTGCTCCTCAGGAGAAGAAGTGAGGCTCTGCCCCCGGCTGCGGTTTCTACGCGGCAGCGCTGCTTGCTCCTTTGGTTGAGGGGCGGCGGCGCTGCTTTTTTTGTATGAATGGGGGCGCTGGGGCTCAGGCGGTGGGGGGCGGGGGGCTGCTGAGGATGCCTTCCCGCGCGTCTTTGGCTTCGCGGAGCCAGGTTTGGATGGCTGCGGCGTCGGGCTGCTCGGTATCCAGCAGGTGGCAAAGGGTTTCCAGGTCGCTCACGCAGCTGCGGAGGATGCTGCGGATGGCGCCTGCATTGGCCAGCACGATGCCGGCCCACATGGCGGGGTCGCCGGAGCTCACGCGTGAGGTGTCGCGGAAGCCGCTTGAGGCGAGTTGGCGCAGGTGGTCGGCGGTGCTGCCGTGGGCGGCGCCGCGGGCGCACAGGGCTGCGAGGAGGTGCGGCACGTGTGAGATGCGCGCTACGGTTTCATCGTGCTCTTGGGCGCCGAAGAGGATGGGGGTGCCCCCAAGGGTGTGCCAGAAGGCGGATAGGCGCTCCACTTGGTCTTCTGCCACGGCGTGTGGGTTGGTGAGGGCGATGTTGGCGCGGTGGAGCAGGTTGGCCCGGGCGTGTTCCATGCCTTGTTTTTCTCCGCCTGCCATGGGGTGGGAGCCGATGAAGGGGATGCCCCGGGCGGTGAGCCACTGCCCGATGCCGGCGTGGACGGAGTTTTTCACGGAGCCGACGTCGGTGACGAGGCTGCGGGGGCTCAGCGCGGGGAGGATGCGCTCACAGAGGGAGGCAAATGCGCCGATGGGGGTGGCGAGGATGACCAGCTCTGCGCCGCGGGCGCACTCTGCGGGGTCTGCCGGCAGGTGGGCGCCGGTGAGGGCGGGGTGCAGGGCGCATTGGCGGGTGAGTTTCGCGTGGTCACGCGCCCAGATGCTCAGGCGGCAGCCGGGCATTTTTTCCCGTATGGCCAGGGCGATGGAGCCGCCCAGAAGCCCGGGGCCCAAGATGGCTACGCTGGCGTAGGGCGCTGCCGGGTGGGCGGGGGTCATGGCACGTAGAAGTAGTAGTTGGTGCCGCGTACTTTCAGCTTTTTACCGCTGGGGTAGGGCTGGTTGGTTTTCGGGTCGATGATGCGGATTTTTTTCTGCGGGTCGAGGGGGTTCCACACGCGGGTGGGGTCGCCGTCCACTCGTGCGGCGGTGGGGATGGGCCCGGTGTTGACGATTTTTTGCAGGTTGCTCTCTGCGGCGGGGGTGGCGGGGGTGAGCGGGGCGCTCATGTCCAGCGGGCGCACGGCGGGAGCGGCCGGTGGTGCGGCCGGTTTAGGTGTGGTTGGTTTGAGTGCTGCCGGGGTGGGGATGGGTGCGGCCGGTTTGGGGGCCGGGATGGGGGCTGCTGCGGCGGTGGGCCGTGTGGCCGGCGGCGGGGTGGAGATGTAGGAGGTGGGGGCCGGGGCGGTGTCCCATGTGGTGGTGGCCGCGGGTGCTTCTTGCTCTGTGGTTTGCAGGGTTTCTACAGGGCGCGGGCGGTAGGGGATTTCCGGCACGGGCACGGGCTTGGGCGCAAGCTGTTCGCATGCGGTGAGTCCGAGGGCAAGGGCTGCGGCTGCTATGAGGTGGTGAGGGGTGCGCTTCATGAGCGTGCGGGGGTCAATCGTGTGTTTTATTGGTTTCACTTTAGAATCTGCCGGGCCGATTGTCAATACCAAATGTAGGGTGTGGAAAATATTTGTATTTTTTTGAACGCTCGGTGTTCTTGGTGAGTCTAATCAGGCATGATGAACAATAACTTAACTACGAAAATGATGGAAGGCTTGCAGGCGGCCCAGCGGGCGGCGCAGGCGGGTGGACGTGCCGAGATATTGCCGGCGGAGGTGCTGCTGGCGCTGCTCGGGCAGGAGGGCGGGGTGCTCAGCTCGGTGCTGACAAAGGCCGGGGTGGATGCCCGCGCGCTTGCGTCTGCTCTGGCTGCGGAGCTGCAGCGCGAGCCGCGCCAGCAGGGCGGGGTGGCGCAGTCCCCCGGCATTGGCTCGGCGCTGGACCGCGTGCTCTCTGCAGCTGAGGAGCAGCGCCGCGCGATGAAGGATGATTTCCTGAGTGTGGAGCATTTTGTGCTCGGTGTGTTCCGGGCAGATGAGCCGCTGGCGCGTCTGCTGAGCCGCGCCGGCCTCACGCAGGAGAAATACTTGCAGGCGCTCAAGGAGGTGCGCGGTAATCAGCGCATCACGGATCAGGATCCGGAGGAGAAGTACCAGACGCTGGAGAAGTATGGCACGGATCTCACGGCGCGTGCCCGCCAGGGTAAGATTGACCCGGTGATTGGCCGCGATAGCGAGATCCGCCGCGTGCTGCAGATCCTCTCCCGCCGCACGAAGAACAACCCGGTGCTCATCGGTGAGCCCGGGGTGGGGAAGACTGCCATCGCAGAGGGGCTGGCGCGCCGTATTGTGAATGGTGACGTGCCCGAGGGGATGAAGAATAAGCGCCTGGTTTCGCTCAATATCGGCTCCATGCTTGCCGGGGCGAAATACCGCGGTGAGTTTGAGGAGCGGCTCAAGGCGTTTATCAAGGAGGTGACGGCTTCTGAGGGGGAGATTATTCTCTTCATTGATGAGCTGCATACTCTGGTGGGCGCCGGTGCCGGGGGCGACAGCTCCATGGATGCGGCCAACTTGCTCAAGCCGGCTCTGGCGCGTGGGGAGTTGCGCACCATCGGCGCCACGACTCTGGATGAGTACCGCAAGTACATCGAGAAAGACGCGGCTCTGGAGCGCCGGTTTCAGCCGGTCTATGTGGCGGAGCCGAGCGTGGAGGACACGATCGCCATCCTCCGCGGGCTCAAGGAGCGCTATGAGGTGCACCACGGGGTGCATATCACCGATGGTGCCCTTGTGGCGGCGGCCACGCTGAGCAACCGCTACATCACTGACCGCTTCTTGCCTGACAAGGCGGTGGACTTGGTGGATGAGGCGGCGGCGCGGCTCAAGATTGAGCTGGATTCCATGCCGGCGGAGATTGATGAGCTCAACCGCGCGGCCATGCAGCTGGAGATGGAGCGCCAGGCGCTTTCCAAGGAGAAGGATGCGGAGTCGCAGCGCCGCTTGGAGAAGATTGCTCACGAGCTGGCGGATGCGCGCGAGAAGGTGGATTCCATGATCGCGCAGTGGAAGAGTGAGCAGGAGGTGGTGCGCCGTGCGCGCGAGGCTCAGAAGAAGATCGACTCCCTGCGCACGGAGGCTGAGCAGGCTCAGCGCCGGGGGGATCTGGGGCGCGCGTCCGAGATTCTCTACGGCGAGATCCCCGCTGCCGAGGCGGCTGCCAAGGAGGCTCGCCGGGCGCTCACGCAGCTTCAGAGCAGCGGGGAGGGCTTGCTCAAGGAGGAGGTCACGGAGGCGGACATTGCCAAGGTGGTCTCCACGTGGACCGGTATCCCCGCGGCCAAGCTGGCTGAGGGTGAGCGCGAGAAGCTGGTTCACATGGAGGAGCGGCTCGGGAAGCGCCTCATCGGCCAGCCGCTTGCGGTGAAGGCGGTGGCGGATGCTGTGCGCCGCTCGCGCGCCGGCTTGCAGGATGAGAATCGCCCGCTCGGGTCGTTCATCTTCCTGGGGCCCACGGGTGTGGGTAAGACGGAGCTGGCCAAGGCGCTCGCGGAGTTCCTCTTTGATGATGAGGCGGCCATGGTGCGCATCGACATGTCCGAGTATATGGAGAAGCACAGTGTGTCGCGCCTCATCGGGGCGCCTCCGGGCTATGTGGGCTATGATGAGGGCGGCCAGCTCACCGAGGCGGTGCGCCGCCGGCCGTATTGTGTCGTGCTTTTCGATGAGATCGAGAAGGCGCATCCGGATGTGTTCAACGTGCTGCTGCAGGTGCTTGATGATGGGCGCATCACCGATGGGCAGGGGCGCACGGTGGATTTCACCAACACGGTGCTCATCATGACGAGCAACATCGGCAGCCAGTTTATCCTGAATGAGCAGGATGCTGTGCTGCGCAATGATAAGGCGCTGGATGCGCTGCGCGGGCATTTCCGCCCGGAGTTCCTCAACCGCGTGGATGAGATCATCATCTTCGACCGCCTCGGGGTGGAGGAGCTCAAGCGCATTGTCGACATTCAGCTCGAGCGCGTGCGCCGGCGTCTTGCAACGCGCGGGCTCAAGCTGGAGCTTTCCGCTGCGGCGGCAGAGCTGGTCGCCGGGCATGGCTATGATCCCGTCTATGGAGCCCGCCCCCTCAAGCGAGCCATCCAGCGGGATATACTCGACCCGCTCAGCATTGCTATCCTCGAGGGGCGCTTCCCTGAGGGCAGCACCATCCATGTGGATGTGCATGATGGCGCCATTGCCTTCAACTGAGGGTTGACGCCTGTGCTCAAGTAAAGCCGGGCGTGCGTTTGCGCGCAGGAGATGCCTCCTGCGCACAGCGCCGCCCGGCCAAGAGGGAGATGAGTCACCGCCGCACAGCGCGGAATACCGGCAGCTCGCACCCGGTGGAAAAACAGTTCAGGGATGCGATGTGTTCTTTGTATGGTCATGGTGGGCCGACAAGGAGTGAGTATCGTTTTTCCCTGTGCAGCAGCCGGCCGTGTCGGACATGCCTTTCCCGCGAATAGGAGGGGCACGACGCGGGTGCGCGAGAGTGTGTGTCACTCCGGTGCCCATGCAGAAAAGTGTGCCGGGGCGGTGAAGAATTTGCTTGCTGAGTCGGGGAGTATTATATATAACGTATGCGTAATGAGTGTTTGCATGGGCGCTATGGCGGAACAGAGCAGAGCTGCGGGTAAGGGGAGAGGAGCTACCCCAAGCCTTGGGCATCAGCGAGGTGCGGCGTGGCGGCCGGTGGAACACCGTATTTTTGTGGGCTGTTTTCTTCTTTTGATGAAAGAAAGAGCAGCAAACCCTCGTATCTTTTATTGATATGCGTTTATTGAGGACCCTTGCATTGGCACTGCCGATGACGATGAGTATGATAGCAGCAGGACAAAACGAGTCGTACACGCCGCACCCGGACTGGGAGAACCCTGAGAACCTCTCCCAGGGGCGCGAGGAATCGCGTGCTTTCTTTGTGCCTTTTGCCAACCGGGATGAAGCGTTGAAAGGTGAGCGCCGGGACTCCGGCCGCTGGATGTCTCTCAACGGCAATTGGAAATTTCACTGGGTGCCCAAGCCGGATGAGCGGCCGGTCGATTTCTACAAGCCTGAGTATGATGTGAGCTCGTGGAAAGAGATAGATGTGCCGAGCAACTGGCAGATGCGCGGCTACGGCATGCCCATCTACAGCAACCAGCGCTATACGTTCGTGCGCAATTGGCCCTTGGTTATGACCCCCCCGCGCAATGATGACGAAAAGCGCTACACAACGCCGGCCAGTGAGCCCAATGCCGTGGGCTCGTACCGGCGAGACGTGGAGCTGCCGGCCTCGTGGGAGGGACAGCGCGTCTTCATACAGTTTGACGGCGTGGATTCGTTCTTCTACTTGTTTGTGAATGGACACAAGGTGGGCTTCTCCAAGGACAGCCGCACGGCGGCCATCTTCGACATCACCCCCTATGTGAAGCCGGGGAACAATGTCATCGCGGCAGAGGTGTACCGCTACAGTGATGGCTCGTACCTGGAGTGCCAGGATATGTGGCGCTTGTCGGGAATATTCCGGGATGTGTCCCTGTACTGCACGCCGCATGTCATGGTGCGGGATTTCTTTGTGCACACCGATTTTGCTGCGCGGCCGGATGGCTCACGCGATTATGCGGACAGCAAGCTGCGCGTGGAGGTGGAGGTGGACAACCGCACGCAGGAGGAGCAGCCGTTTGCGGTGGAGGCTGAGCTGCTGGCGCCGGATGGCGCGCGAGTGGCGGCGCTCTCAGCTGTGCGCGGGCGAGTCAAGAGCGGGCAGAGTGTGGTGAAAGAGCTTGAGGCACAGGTGAAGAACCCCGCTCTTTGGAGCGCGGAGAAGCCGCATCTCTACCGGCTCATGATCTACCTCAAGGATGCCCATGGCCGCGTGTCGGAGACCATCTCGCGCAAGATCGGGTTCCGCGATGTGCGGCTGGAGAATGGCCGCTTCTTGGTGAACGGCATGCCTGTGAAGCTCAAGGGGGTGAACCGCCACGAAAGCCAGCATGCCAACGGCCACACGGTGACGCGGGAGGAGTGCCGCAAGGAGCTGCTGCTCATGAAGCGCGGCAATATCAACCACGTCCGCAACTCGCACTACCCGCAGCCGGCCTATTTCTACGAGATGTGTGATGAGCTGGGGATCTACGTGTGCGATGAGGCCAACATCGAATCCCACGGCTACTATTACGGGGATCTCTCCCTCTCCCACCCGGAGGAGTGGAAAGCCCAGCATGTGTGGCGCAACAAGAACATGGTGGAGCAGAGCAAAAACCACCCCTGTGTGGTGATCTGGTCCTACGGCAATGAAGCCGGCCCCGGTGCGAACTTTGAGGCCGTGCGCGATTGGATCAAATCCCGCGATACCTCGCGCGTGACTCAGTATGAGCGCAATAATGACCTGGCGGATCTCTGCTCCAACCAGTACCCCAGCGTCAACTGGGCGCGGGAGATCGCCGGCCGCAAGCTCAACAAGCCCTGGTACATCTCAGAGTATGCCCACATCCTCTGCAACTCCATGGGCAATCTGCAGGATTATTGGGATGCCATCGACTCGAGTGATTCCATCATCGGCGGCGGCATCTGGGAGTGGATTCACCAGAGTTATGACCAGGAGGTCACCCTGCCGGATGGCTCCAAAGTGGTGCGCCAGAGTTACGGCGGTGACCGCGGCGAGTACCCGCATGATGGTATCTTCTGCATCAAAGGGGTGATTTATAGCGACCGCACGCCCACGCCTATCTATGATGAGATCCGCAAGGTGCACCAGAATGTGGCCATCAGCCTGCAAGCCCGCCGGGAGGGCGACAAGGGGCTGCGCGTGCTGATCCGCAATAAGAATCTCTTCACGCAGCTGGATGAGTATGAAGGCCGCTGGGTGATCAGCGAGGAGGGGAATACGCCCGTGGCTCAGGGCAGTTTCACGGCGCATGTGGCGCCGCTGGCGGAGCAGGAATTCGAGATCCCGGCAGAGCAGATCCCGGTGGATAAGTTCTGCCCGGATCGGCGTTACTACCTCAGCGTGAGTTTCCACCTGAAGGAGAATAACGCCTGGGCTGATGCCGGCTACGCTGTGGCCACGGAGCAGATGCCCCTGCCGGAGGAGGTTACCTCCTATGCGGCGCGTGCGCGCATCATGAAGCTCGACACGAGCCTCAAGCTCGAGGTGCGCAACCAGAACAGCCAGATGCTCATCATCGGGCAGCAATTCTCGCTCTCCATCGACAAGGTGACGGGCGGCCTCAAGAACTACATTGTCAATGGTCAAGAGATCATCGGCGAGAAGGCGACTCTGAATCTCAACGCCTTCCGCGCCCCCCTGGCCAATGACAAGTGGGTGATGAACCAGTGGCTTCAGAATGGCTTCCGCAACATGGTGCACACCGCAGGCCCGCTCATCGTGGAGCGCTTGGCAGATGGGGTGGTGCGCGTCTCGTGCGATATCGTGAGCCGCGGTATCCGCAAGGAGAGCTTGGATAGCATCAGCTACGACAATGCGAAATTCAAGCCTGAGGATCACGGCCCGGTGACAGAGCGTGATTTCTCGTTCATGACCCAGCTGGTCTACACCATCATGCCCAATGGCTACGTGAGCGTGCAGGCGGGTATCTTGCCCAACAAGGAGGACAAGATCGTGCTTCCCCGCCTCGGGTACTCCCTGCGCCTGCCGGAGCAGTTCAACCGCGTGCAGTGGTATGGCCGCGGCCCCGGTGAGAATTACCCGGATCGCAAGTCCGGCTCCCCGGTCGGCATCTACTCCCGCAGCGTGAGCGGCATGGTCGAGCGCTACCCCCTGCCCATGGCAATGGGCAACCGCATGGATGTGCGCTGGGTCGCTGTCACCAATGAGAGCGGAGTGGGCCTGCTGGTCTCCTCCGTCGAGGGCGAGACGCTCAATTTCTCAGCACTGCCCTACACGGAGCAGGCCATCTTTGCCGCCAAGCACCCGGAGGAGATCACGCCCGCCCATGCCACGATTCTCAATGTGGATGCCGTCACGCTGGGGCTCGGCGGTGCCTCCTGCGGCCCCCGCCCCATAGACCGCGACATCCCGCTGGCCGGGCCTGCCAGTTTCTCCTTTGCGCTGCAGCCGCTCATGGCCGGGGAGAACCCGGTGGAGGTGGGGCGCCGCTCGCTGCCGCTGGCCGGTGTGGTGACCATCTCCCGCGATGAGATGGGCTATGTGAATGCGCGCTGCGATTCGAAGGATGCGTCCATCTACCTCACCCTGCCGGATGGGTCGATGATGGTGTACTCCCAGCCGTTCCTGTGCCGAGAGGAGGGCACCATCCGCGCCTACGCGCGCTTGGATGGCTGCTTGGACTCCGCCATATCGTGGCACCACCTGAGCGCCTGGCGGCCGGGCAACTTGCTGCGCATCGCCTCGTGCTCCTCCACCTCCGGCAAGGCGGAGTCGCCGTGGAGCCTGATTGACGGCCGCAGTGACACGATCTGGCATTCCGATTGGCACCACCGCCCCGTGCCCGGCTACCCGCATGAGGTCGTGGTGGACCTGGGTGTGGAGTCAGAGCTGCGCGGCTTCACCATCACCCCGCGTCAGGCGCGCTCCTCATCGCGCGTGCGCAAGATAGCTTTCTACCTCTCGATGGATGGCAAGACCTGGCCGGCTGAGCCTGCGTGCACCCTCGAGATGGAAGACAGCGACCACGAGCAGAGCGCCATCCTCCCGGAGGTGTGCACGGCCAAGTTTGTGCGCCTTGTCTGCCTGGAGCCCATGGTGGCCGGTGAGCCCTATGCCGCGCTGGCGGAGTTCACGCCCATCATCACCCGCATCATGGGTGAGTACCCCATGCACGCCTATTTCTCGGTGAATTACGTGAGCTCGGAGCTCCCGGGCATCGGCTCTGCGCGCCATGTGCTGGATGGCAATTCCGACACGTTCTGGCACTCCATGCGCGGCGTCACTGTCGCCAGCTTCCCGCATGACATCCGGCTCGACCTCGGTGCCGAGCGCCGCCTGAAGGGCATCCGCTACCAGGCTGCGCCCATGGAGGAATCGCGCATCAAGGATTATGAGATCTACGTGAGCACCGACGGCCAGAACTGGGGGAACCCTGTGGCGCGCGGCTCGTTTACGAATGACCGCAGCCTGCAGCAGGCTCTCTTCTTCACGCCTGCCGCTGCGCGCTATGTGCGGCTGGTGGCGCTCTCTTCCCACACGGGTGGGGACTACGCCGCCATCTCGGAGCTGGAGGTCATCCCGGCCGATGAGCAGGAGGGCAAGTAAGCCCCCCCTTCAGCAGGCACAAAAAAACGGCGGCTCCCGGCTTGAGGCTCGGGAGCCGCTGCTGTGTTTGCGCGGAAGCGGGCGGGGGGGCGCAGGGGGTCAGCCCCGCGCGGTGAGGGCGCTGCATTCGGCGGCGCTCATCTGCCCCGGCGCGGTGGGTTGGCTGCCCAGGTAGCCGTAGAGCAGCACACTGCCGTGCGCGGTGTAGAGCGCGCGGCTCCGGGGACCATATACCGGCCCCATGCCCATGATGGCAGCCGGCATCCGGCAGCTCGTCAAAAACTCCAGCCCCCGCTCCACGTCGGCATCACTCTGCGGCGTGAAGGCAATCTTGACCACGGCGGCCCCCGCCTCGTGCGCGCGGGACTCCAGCTCGCGCATGGTGGCCAGGGAGGGCATGCTGTGGAAATAGTGGGCTGAGGCAATCAGCGCGACTCCTTGCGCCCGCGCCGCGCGCAGCAGCTCCTCCGCCCCCTCCAGCTGCGCGATCTCCCAATCCAGCGCGGCGGCAGCGGGCAGCAGCTCCTCCGCCAGCGCGCGGCGGGCAGCCTCATCCCAGGCAGGGCGGGCGCCGCCCTCGCCGGCGTGGCGCGGGGTGATGAGCAGGGGCTTGGGGCAGGGCGTGCTCAGGGGCAGCCGCTGCGCCTCATCCGGCAGGGCATCTACCCGCAGCTCCACCAGATCGCAGGGCAGGGGCTGCTGCCCTGCCGCGAGCTCGCGCCAGGTGGCGGCGTCGGACACCGCCCCGACAACATTCGTTTTTCCTGTCAGTATCAGGCTCATGGCTGGCGCCTACCATACTCATTTTACGCCCAAAAGTCAAGCCGGTGTAGCCCACATCGCGCATGATGCCCTGCCGGGCGGCGTATTCTCCGCCGCGCGGTGAGCCCGCTTCCGCATGCCGCCGCGGCAGATGCTTCTGCTTGAGTCAGCTGAAAAAAATGGTACAATAGGGGGCGTCCTGCGATGAAAATACTGCACACATCAGATTGGCACTTGGGCAACAGAATGATGGCCTGCTCGCGCAAAGAGGAGTTTGAGCACTTTTTGCGCTGGCTGCTGGAGTGCATCGAGCAAGAGCGGCCGGATGCGCTGCTGGTGTGTGGGGATGTGTTTGACACCACCACCCCGGCGGAGAGCACGCGCGAGCTGTATTGCGACTTCCTGAGCCGGGCGGATGCCTGCGGGTGCCGCCGGGTCATCATCACCGCCGGCAATCACGACGGCGTGGCGCAGCTGGGGGTGTCCAAGCCGCTGCTCAAGCGCCACCACTGCACCGTGGTGACCAAGCTGAGCGCCGCCGAGGCGGAGGAGTGCCTGGTGCCCATATGCAGCGAGACGGGGGAGGCGCTGGGGTTGGTGTGCGCGGTGCCGTACTTGAGGCCGTGCGAGGTGTCGCTGCCGCAGGTGGAGGAGGAGCGGCAGTTCTCCTATGTGCGCGGGGTGGAGGCTGTGTATGCGCGGGTGGCAGAGCTGGCCGCCGCGTGGAAAGCCGCGCACCCCGGCCTGCCGGTGGTGGCCATGGGGCATTTGCCGGTGCAGGGCGTGGAGACAACTGCGGCCACGCGCGCGCTCATCGGCACGCTCGATGCCGTGGGGGAGGATATTTTTGCAGAGGTGTTTGACTATGTGGCCTTGGGGCATATCCACAAGCCCACGCCGGATGCCTCTGCCCGCGTGCAGTACTGCGGCAGCCCGCTGCCCATCGGCAAGGATGAAACCACCTACCCGCACCGGGTGCTCGTGGCGGAGCTGGGCGGTGGCGTGCGCCGGGTGCGCGCGCTGGAGGTGCCGCTTTGGGTGACATATCGGGCGGCGGTCTGCGCGGATCGCCCCGCGCTGGAGGCGCTTGTGGAGGAGGTGAAGCAGAGCGGCAAGAGCCGCGTCTGCCTGGAGGTCGAGTACGGGGGCGCGGATCTCTCCACGCCGGAGCTCAACACATACCTCCGCGCGGCGCTGCCGCCGGAGCAGGTGCCGCTGATCCGGGCGGCGCGCCTGCGGGAGACCCTGCGCCTGAGCCGCGCGCCGGGCGGAGCTGCTGAGCGGCTGGCGGACTACACGCCGGAGCTGATCTTCCGGCGGCGGCTGGCGGAGTATCTGGAGCGGTACCCGGAGCAGGCTCCCCGGCGGGAGCTGCTGGCCGGTCTGTTTGGTGATGTTCTGCGTGAAATCCAAAATCAATAACGCCCTTTGTACCCATGCGCATTGAAAAAATCGAATTTTCCAATCTCAACTCACTCGTGGGGCATTTCAGCATTGATCTGACTCACCCGGATCTCAGCTCGGCGGGCATGTTTGTGATCTCCGGGCCCACCGGCGCGGGCAAGACCACGATTCTGGATGCCATCGCCTACGGGCTGTATGGGAAGACGCCGCGCCTGAACCGCATCTCGCAGGATCGCAATGAGCTCATGAGCAAGGACGCCCGGGACTGCATGGCGCTTGTCACATTTGAGGTGCATGGCGAGCGCTACCGGGCGCTGACCTCGCAAAAGCGCACAATCTCCGCGCAGAAGGATTATGCTGAGGTGGTGCGCCGGCTTTACAAGGTGGCGGCGGATGGCTCCGAGCAGGAGCTGCTGCGCAAGGAGGTCACGGCCAAGGTGGAGCAGCTCACGGGGCTGACGTTTGAGAATTTCAAGCGCTGCATGATGTTGGCGCAGGGGGAGTTTGCCAAGTTTTTGAAGGCGAACAAGAATGAGCGTGCGGAGGTGCTGGCCACGATCACCGGCACGGAGATCTACGACCGCATCGGCCAATATGTGTTTGAGCGCCACGCTGAGCTGGAGCGGCGCAGCAGGGATTTGAAGCAGCAGGAAAAAGAGGTGCTGCCGGAGGCGGCTCTGGCGGCTAAGCTGGAGGAGCGCGCGCGGCTGGAGGCGCTGGTGGAGACCGCCCGTGCCGCGGTGGAGGCGTGCAACAAGGCGCTGGCGTGGCTGGAGCGGGTGAAGGCTTGTGAGGTGAGCTGCCATGAGGCCGAGTCTGCGCTGGCGCAGGCGGAGCAGGGGTGGCGCGCTTTTCAGGAGGGGGAGGAGGCGCGGCTGCTGGCGCGGGCGCGCGCGGCGGAGAAGGTGGCCCCCTTCGCTGAGGCGCGTGATGCCGCGCTCTCCAATCGGCAGGAGGCGCAGCAGCTGCTGGCGCAGGCGGAGTCCGGCTGCCGCGAGTTGCAGGCGCAGCAAGAGGCGGCGCGCCTGGCGCTGGAGCAGGTGCAGACCCGCTGCGCCGGGAGGCTGCCGCAGCTGGAGGAGGAGGCGCAGAAGGTGCGGGAGCTGCTCATCCCCCTGGAAAAGAGTATGGCCGGGGTGCGCTCCCGCCTGTCAAGCTGCCGGGAGCTCTGCCGGACTGAGGAGAAGAATGACAAGGAGGCGCAGGCGGCTGTGGCGCAGGCTGCGGCCGCGCAGGCGCAGCATGCGGAGGAGATGCAGCGTTTGCTGGCTCAGCAGCGGCAGCTTCTGCCGGATAAGGATTTGCCGGCGGTGCTCCGCTCGGCGCTGAGCCGCTTGGCCGATGTGCGGGAGCTTGCGCCCGGCGGGGCGGCGGCTCTGCCCGCGCTGGAGGGGGTGCTGGCGCAGCTGGAGGCAAATGCGGCCGCGTGCGAGGAGCTGCTGCGGGGACGCTCTCGCGAGTCACTGTCGGCTGAGGTGCAGGCGCTAGGGCAGATCTTGCGCGCGCGCGGCGAGCAGGAGGAGGCGGCCAAGGCGTGGCGCCAAGCGCAGGCGGCTTGCGCCGCGGCGGAGGAGAAGCAGGCGGCGCTGCCCCCTCAAGAGGCGGCGGAGCAGCGCCTGCAGGAGGCGGAACAGGCGGTGGAGCGGCTTCTTGCTGTGTGCGATATACAGGAGAAGCTGGCAGATTTGTACGCGCGCTTCTGCCGCCATGAGTTTGACACTTGCCCCTGCTGCGGCGCGGCGGCGCCCGGTGCGGCCCCGGCGCATGTGGAGTCGGGTATGCTGGCCGCGGCTCAGCGGCAGCGGGATCTGCTCAGGGAGCAGCGGAACGCCCTCGCTCAGCAGCACCACACCGCGCGGGTGGAGGTGGCGGCGGCGCGGGCTCGGGCGGATGAGACTCAGCAGCTCGCGCTGAAACGCGCGGCTGAGGTGCAGGCGCTTGAAGCTGCCTATGCGGCCCCGCTGCCTGAGCCGCTGCCGGGCGCTGTGGAGCAGGGGCGCCGGGCTTTGCAGCAGCTCGACACCCTGCTGCGCGATAAGGCGGAGCTGGAGCGGGCGCGCGTGTTTGCTGAGCGCTGTGCGGCTTTTTTGCAGGAGGTGCGCCCTTATGCGGCGGAGGTACCGGCTTCGCTGGCTGAGGCGGAGGCTTTGGTGGCGGAGCTGCGGCGCCGTGCGGAGGCGTATGCTGAGCTGGCTGCTGCGCTGGAGAAGGCGCGCGCTGCGGAGGCGAAGGATGGTGAGCGGTGCGTGCAGGTAGCCCAAGTGGCGGCGGCGGCTCGCCTGCGGCTGGATGCGGCTGCGGCAGCGCGGCTGGCTGTGGAGGCTGAGTGGGAGGCGCTGCTGGTTCAGCGCCGGGAATTAGGGTGGGACGGGGTGTCGGCTCACGAGGCCTTGGCGCAGCTGGATGCCGAGCAGAAGTCGCTGGAAAAGGAGCGCCTGCACGCCCAGGAGGCTCTCCTCCAAGTCAGGGAAACGCTGGAGCAGCGGCAGCAGGCGGTGAATACGCTGAGGGGCGGCCTGAACTCTGCCGAGGCTTTGTTGGCTGAGGCGGTGGCGAAGTTTTTGTCGGCCCTGCAGAGCCAGGGTTTTGCGGATGAAGCTGCCTATGGCGAGGCCCGCGGCGGCATCTCCCGCCTCCCGGAGCTTGAGCAGAGGCGCGCGGCGCTGGAGAAGGCGCTCACGGAAGCGCGGGCTCAGGCTGCAGCCCGGCGCGAGGTGCTCACGCGCTGCCGCGCTGAGGCGCTCACCGCAGAGGAGGCAGGCGCCCTGCTTCAGCGCCGCGCGCAGCTGGAGGAGCAGGGGAGCACGCATGAAAGGGCGCTCCGCGCTCTGCTGGCGGAGCTGGCGGTGGATGCGGCGAACCGCGAGGCCAATGCTCAGACGCTGGCGCTGCAGCAGGAAGTGCTGGCGCAGGCGGAGAGCTGGCGCCTGCTGCGCGATGTGCTGTTGATAGATGGCACCAAGGCCGGCTTCCGGCGGTATGCGCAGCAGATGACATTTGATTGTCTCATCTCCTCGGCCAATGCGCAACTGGCCGCGCTGAGTGATCGCTATGTGCTCTTCCAAAGCCCTGGCAGTGAGTTCGGCCTGCATGTGGTCGACCGCTGGAGCGGCGATGAAAACGGACGCGACAGCGCCAATCTCTCCGGCGGTGAGGCTTTTATTGTGAGCCTGGCCTTGGCTCTGGGGCTCTCGCGGCTCGCCGGCAGCAACACGAGCATCGACACCCTATTCCTCGATGAGGGCTTCGGCACGCTGGATGCCGACAAGTTGGAGGAGGTGCTCAACTGCCTGGAGAGCCTGCGCGCCGAGGGTAAGCTCATCGGCATCATATCCCACGTGCCCCGCCTGAAAGAGCGCCTGCCGGAGAGCGCGCGGCTGGAGCTCTGCCGGGTGCCGGGCACCGCGCGCTCCATCATCGCGCCCCACCCCGCTGTCACCGCCCGCACCTGAGCCGCGGCTGCTCGCCCGCGCGCCGGCTGCTTTATGGTTGAATATAACAGCAAATGGAATATAATAGCCGCATGAGAACTCCGTTGGTAGAGTACATAGGCTGGCATCAATCGGCGCTGGAGCTGGTGGGGGAGCGTCTGCTCCGCATGGCGGCGGAGGCGCCGGATGCTTTTCGCCGGGCGGAGGTGGTGGTGCCCACGGCGGAGAGTGGCCGCCGCCTGAAAGAGTGGATGGCCGAGCAGGCGAAGCGGCCTCTGCTCATGCCGCGCATGGTGCTGGCGGGGCAGTTGATAAGGACGCACAGCGAGTTGCAGGCGAGCGATTTGGAGATGCTTGCCGCATGGGTGGAAGTGCTGCTGGAGGCGCCGCCGCATGAGGCTTGGCCGGAGTTGTTCCCGCATCCTGTGCCGGAGCGCCATTTGCAGACATGGGCGCTGGGCACGGCGGAGCGGTTGATGCGCTTGCAGCAGCTGCTGGAGCAGTATGAGGTGACGCCTCAGATGCTGCGGAATCACCTGAGCGGGAGGGCCGAAGCCCCGGAGATGCCGGAGCCGCGCCGGGGGGTGGTGGAGTCGGATGAGGCGTGCCGCTGGCTCCGCCTGCAGCAGCTTTTTGATGCCGCCGAGGCGCGGGTGGAATCCTGGGGCAGAGAGCCGGGACGAAAAGCGCGCCGGCGGGTCTTGGAAACCCCGGCGCCGGCACAGGGCGCGCCGGTCATCATCGCTTGCCTGCCGGAGCTCTCACCGCAGGTGCAGCGCTACCTCTGCCTGCTGGAGGAAGCCTGCCCCGGCCGCGTGCGGGTCTGGGTGAATGCGCCGGAATCCTGCCGAGCGGGGTTCAACTCGCTCGGCTGTGTGCTGCCGGGATACTGGGCTGAGCGCCGGCTGCCGGAGCGGCTGAGTGATGCCGCCATCAGCGTGACTCCCTCGGCCCGGGGCTTAGCGCGCGCCGCTGTGGCAGCGGCGGCGGAGACCGCGCAGGAGGAGGTGGTGCTGGCGGCGTGTGATGCGAGCTTCACGCCTGCGCTGGTCTCAGAGTTTGCCAAGCATGGCTGGCAGGTGCATGTGCCGGAGGGGCGCTCCCACCTCACCACTGACCTGGCCGCGCTGCCGGGTGCGCTGGCGGCGGCCTGTGGGGCAGAGCGGCTCACCTGCACCGCCTTTGAGCCCCTGCTGCGCAATGTGGCGGCACAGCGGCTGGCCGGTGGGGCGGCGTTTGATTCCTATAAGTTTGGCCTGCTGCTCGACAAGGTGATGCAGCGCTACCTCCCGGACAGCGCGGCGGAGCTGCTGCGCCTGCTCTCGCCCGACTCGTACCTGCCGGGGCTGGAGGTGGATTTTGAGGTGGGGCGCATCCGCGCCGGGCGCAGCGCTGAGGCATATGCCGCCGCGGCCTGGCTGCACGGGCTGGTCAAGGAGTGCCGGGCGGATATGTGCCGCGGGCTGGGGGTGCTGGAGGCGCGCCTGCTGCACCTATACTCAGGGGAGGCGCTGGAGGCTGTGGCGCGGCAGATGGCCGCCCGCGTGCGGCAGCTGGCGGCCTTCCTGCGCCGGCGTCCGCTGCCGGCTTCTCAGGCGTGGGCTCTGCTCCGGCACATGCTGCAGGAGTACAAGGAGCCCCTGCAGGAATCCCCCCGCGAGGCCACGCAGCTGGATGCGCTCGGCTGGCGCGAGCTGGCCTATGCCAGGGGCTCGCGGCTGGTGATCACGGGGCTGCATGAGGGCTGTGTGCCGGAGCTGCCGGCGGTGGATCCTTTCCTCCCGGACTCGCTGCGGCAGGCGCTCGGCATGCCTTGTGCGCAGAGCCGTGAGACGCGTGATGCCTTTTTGTTCGAGGCGCTTCTGCAGCGCGAGCAGACAGAGGTGCGGGTGGTGGTGGCGCGCAGCGCGGCAGATGGATCAGGCTCGCCGGTGGCGCCCTCCTCGCTGCTCTACCGCTGTGATGATGAGCGCCTGGTCGCGCGCGTGCAGCACCTGTATCAGGAGCTGCCGGTGGAGGCGCGTGAGGATAGGTACGAGGACTGGTCGCTGGCGCCGGCGGAGGCAGAGCCGAGCCCCGGCGGCATGGAGAGTGTGCTGCAGATCGCACCGCATTGGCGCAATCCCTTCAGCGCGGCAGATCACTGCTTCAGCCCGTCGGAAATCAATGCCTTCTTGGCGTGCCCGCTGCGCTTTTGGATGAAGCATGCCCTGGGCATCTCCCCCGGGGAGGTGTACAAGCCGGACAAGGTGGAGCTGGAGGCGGCGGAGTATGGCACCCTGCTGCATGGTGTGCTGGAGCAGGTGGGGCTGCAATTCCGGGAGAAGCATGACCTGCTGCCCTTGGAGGATATGCTGGGCTTTGCTCAGGACAAGCTGGCAGAGCTGTGCACGCGCCTCTATGGCCAGCGCTCGCTGCCCGCCATGATCAGGCGCCAGCTGCTGCGCCTCCGCCAGTGCCTGCGCCCCTTCCTGCTGTGGCATGAGGCGCAGCTCCGCGCCGGCTGGCGCTGCGAGGCCTGTGAGCACAAGGTGACCGGCTGGGAGCTCCCGCTGCCGGATGGCTCCTCGGCGCGCCTCTCCATGCGGGCAGACCGCATCGACTACCACCCGGAGTCGAAAACCTGGCGCATCATCGACTACAAGACTCATGCCCGCGCGCCCAAGGAGGATCACCTGGAGCGCCTGCCGGCCAAGAAACTTGCCTTGTTTGAGGAGCTGATGGGGCCTGCCGGGTTCACCCCGCTGATGCTGGAGAGCGGGCGCAAGGGCGCCGGGCCGCAGCCCTACCGCTGGCGGGATGTGCAGCTGCCGGTGTATGCATATTGGCTGATGCGGGAGAAGGGCTGTGCCCTGCCGCAGGTGGCGTATTATAACCTGCCGCGCGCCGGCAAGGAGGAGCCTGTGTTTCAGGAGATGCCGCAGCTGGATGCCGCGGCGCTGGAGCTTGCGCTCGACTGGGCGAAGCACGCCATCCTGCTCATGCGCGCCGGGTGTTGTCTCTACTCGGCGGAGACCTTTGACTGCCATGCTTTCGGCTCGTTTTCGGATGATGAGGAGCTGGCTGACCCGCGCAGCCTTTTCCACACGCTTCCCCCCCTCTGATACCTCTCCCCCTTTTCCCGCGCTATGGAACCTCCCGTTACCAGCAACCTCATCTCCGCTTCCGCCGGCACAGGCAAGACATACAAACTCGCCTCGCGCTTCATCTCCCTGCTGGCGCTGGGCTACCCGGCAGAGCGGCTCATCGCCCTCACGTTTACGCGCTATGCGGCCGGGGAGTTCAAGGGCCGCATCCTCAGGGACCTGGCGCAGGGCGCGGCATCTGACGCCGCGGCAGAGAAGCTCACGGCCCGCATCCGCGACACCCTCAGCGGCGGCGCACGGCATGAGGTGGCCCTCTGCCCCCGCGGCGGGGAGGCGCTCCCCCTCGGGCGGGCGCAGTACCTCGCCTTGCTGCGCCAGCTCATCCGCAAGCTGCCGCAGCTGAATCTCGCCACGCTGGATAGCTTTTTCAGCAAGCTGGTGAGCGCCTACTGCCTCGAGCTGGGCTACCCCTCTGTCGTGCAGCTGGATGAGGCAGAGCAGGCCAAGGCGCGCCGGGAGGCCATCTGCGCGTTGCTGGATTACCGCGCAGAGGATGAAGACGGCCTGCTGGAGCTGTGCCAGGAGGTGTCCGCGGGCTCGCGGCAGAATATTTTGGACGTGCTGGAGGAGAGTATTGTGCGCTACCACACGCTGTATCAGGATACAAAGGATGCCGGAGTGTGGGGCGTGCCGGAGTCTTTCGGCGTGGTGGATGAGCGGGTGCTGGCCACTCTGCATGAGCATTTGGAGGAGAGCTCTGCGGAGGCGGAGTCCTTTTTGCTGCGTTTTGTGGAGGAGCAGGAGGTGAAGCTGCTGGCGGAGGCGCAGCGCCTCAAGGAGGAGGGGCGGATTTATGGCCACGCGGTGACAGACGGCCGCGGTCTCTTCTCCCGCTTGCGCAAATACCTGGGCTATGCGAAGTGCAGCAGCCGCGATGACTTGAGTGTGAGTAAGCGCCTGGCGCCCTATCTGTATGGCGCTCAGGCGGATGCTGAGGTGGCGGAGCTGATGCGCGAGCTGCGCTACACGCGCGATGTGGTGACTTGGCTGCCGCCGGTGCGCAAGACGCGCGGGATCTACCGCTTGCTGCAGCGGTATGACGCGCGCTACTGTGAGGAGGTGCGCGCGACGGGACGGCTGGTGTTTGACGATATGCCGCGCCTGGTGGCAGACAAGCTGCTCAATGAGGATTTCGGCAGTTCGTCCAATATTGCGTACCGGCTGGATGGCCGGCTGGACCACTGGATGCTGGATGAGTTTCAGGACACCTCACCGGAGCAGTGGGCGGCGCTCAAGGTGCTGCTCTGTGAGGTGCGCGATGAGGCCGGGGCAGATGCGCTCTACAGGAGCGCCGGGCGTAGTCTGTTTGTGGTGGGTGATGAGAAGCAGAGTATTTATGGCTTCCGCGGAGCGACGCCGCGCTTGTTCTCGTATTTGAAGGCAGACCCGGAGTGGAGCTCTGTGCTGCAGCTCACCCGGCAGAATGAGAGCTACCGCAGCGCGCCGGCGATCATGGGCCGTGATGAGGCGGCGGGCGGCGGGTTTGTGAATGCGCTTTTCCGGGGTCTGCTGCGCGTGACGGGCAGGGCGGAGCTTGAGGAGTTCACACACCATGGTGTGGCCGCCGCGCTCCGAAACATGGCGGGTTATGTGCGCGTAGAAACTTGCACGGATCAGGAGCCGGATGCGCTGCCGGCCAAGGAGGCGATGTGCTGCCGCATGGCTGAGATTCTGGAGCGTGAGGTGCAGTTTGCCAAGGGGGGGCTCACGGTGGCTATCCTCGTGCGCTCCAATAGTGAGGTCTCTTTCATCTGTAATTGGTTCCGCAAAAATCACAAGGAGCTGCCCGTGGAGTCGCTGGCGGATGAAAAGGTGGGTAGCGCGTCCCTGCTCGGGGAGTTTTTCCTGCACTTTTTCAAGTGGATGCAGCACCCGGGGGATGCCTTCAGCAGGGGGATGCTCCGGGCGTGCCTCTCCCTGCCGGGGGAGGGGGCGCTGCCGGGGGTGCTGCGCGCCGGTGAGAGCGCCGAAGAGGCGTGGAACCGCTGGCGCCGCCTGCTGGAGGCTGAGGGCTATGCCGCCGTGCTTCGGAAGCTGACGGCGGCGCCCGGCGGCGGGGTGCCTGTGGCCCGCCGCGACCGCGCCTACCGCGAGTGGCTGAATGAGGCGCGCGCGTTTGATGCTGAGGGGGGCACGCTGGAGGAGTGGCTGCTCTATATCAGCCATTTGAAGGTGAAGGCTAATCCGCCCAAGAGCTGTGTGCACGTGATGACGTATCACAAGAGCAAGGGCGCGGAGTATGATGTGGTGCTGCTGCCTTTCAGCAGTCCCAAGGCTGCCTACAAGGAAATGCCTTTCCTCAAAAAAGTGGTGTCATGCGGTGACCGGGATGAGGTGGTGGGGGTGATGCTCAATCCCCGCATCCCGGACAAGGAGGCCGCGGACTCGCCCTATTTCCGCTTGGCGGAGCAGCACCGCGCCGCGCTGGTGAGTGAGGCGTTCCATGTGCTGTATGTGGCGGTGACCCGCGCGAAATATGCCAACTACATCCTGCTCAATGGCTACACGGGCACGGGACGCAAGCCGCAGGCGGATTCGTATGCCGCGCTTCTGAAAGAGGCTGTGGGTGAGGCGCAGGAGTGGGGGGATCCGCAGTGGCGCGCTGCTGTCCCGCGCCGGGAGCCCCCTGCCGCTGAGCTCTCTTGCGGGGAGTTGGCGGCGCCCCACCCGCGGCGCCGGCTGGTGAGCCCCTCAAAGGCCGGCGGCAGCCACGGCGGCAGAGGCTCCGCTGCGGAGGAGGCGCTGCCGGCAGATGCCGGCGCGGCAGATGCCGCTGCGTTCGGCACGGCGGTGCACGCGCTTTTTGAGCAGGTGGAGTGGCTCGGCGCCGGCGCCCCGCCGTGGCTGGCGGCTCCGCTCTCTGCTGAGGAGCAGCTGGTGGCGGCGGCGCTGCAAGTGCCGGAGCTGCAGAAACTCTATGTGCAGCAGCCGGGGCAAGCCGCTTACAATGAACAGGCGGTGGATGCTCTCCTCCCCCGGGGCGGGGTTGAGGTGTGGGTCTCCGGCACGCTGGATCGCCTTGTGCTCTCCCATGAGGAGGGGCGTGTGGTGGCGGCGGATATTGTGGATATCAAGACAGATCTGCGCCGCGGGGACTCCGCCGCAGAGCAGGATGCTCGCCTGCGCGCGACACACCTTGAGCAGATGCGCCTGTACCACACCCTGATCATGCGCGCGTTGGACCTGCCGCCGGAGGCGGTGCGGCTCACTCTCATCTCCTGCCCGCGAGACGGCGCGCCCGCGCGCCCGGTGC
Source organism: Akkermansiaceae bacterium (assembly GCA_022510805.1). Taxonomy (GTDB): domain Bacteria; phylum Verrucomicrobiota; class Verrucomicrobiia; order Verrucomicrobiales; family Akkermansiaceae; genus Akkermansia. The sequence continues at coordinate 25,891 of JAFLSS010000007.1, read as the reverse complement.
CCTATTCTGCGGCTGAGCTGCAGCCCGGAGAGTGAGGCCCGGCCGCGGGTGGGTCAGAGCACATCCCCCCACTGGGGGGCGGGCTGGGGGGCGCCCAGGGCGACAATGTTGTCGATGAGGCGCTCCCACTCGGCTTGGCCTTGGAGGATTTCGATGCTGATGCGCAGGAAATAAATGGGCACTTCAATCTCCTCCGGCCGCTGGAGGCGCACGGCATCTTTTTCCGTGGTGACAATCATGTCGATCGCGCGGTTGGCGCAGCGCTCCATGAAGGCATCGAGCTCTGACTGGTCGAACCAATGGTGGTCGGGGTAGCGCCGGCGGATCTCAATCCGCGCGCCCTGCTCCTCTACCAGGCTTTCAAAACTCTCAGGGCGGGCAATGCCGCTCAGGCAGGCCACAAATTTATCACGCAGGAAATCGAGGGGGCGGCGCTCGCCGGTGAAGACGTTTTCCAGGTAAGCCGGCGCGTGATTGGTCACGATGATGTCAGCCAGGCGGTTGTAGCGGCGGATGGTGGCGATGAGTTCATTCTGCGGTTTGCCCTGGCTTTTGGTGAGGATGATGTAGCTGGCGCGCGCGAGGCTGCTGCGCGGCTCACGCATGGTGCCGCGGGGGAGCAGAGCGCCGGTGCCGAAGGGGAACCCGCAGTCCACGAGCACGATGTCGATCTCATGCTTGAGCTTCAGGTACTGCATGCCGTCATCGAGGATGAGGGTATTGCTGCCCAGCTGCTCGATGGCGAAGATGCCGGACTTGACGCGGTCTTTATCCACCAGCACAGCCACGCCGTCCAGATTGCGCGCCAGCATGAACGGCTCATCTCCGGCGTAGAGCGGCGTGAGGTAGCGCGTGGTGCCATCGCTGGCGATTTTGGGAAGCCGCTTCACGCGCTTGCCCTGGGGGTCTTTCCAGAGTTGGGGTTTGGGCAAATCGGCGCTTTTGTACCCGCGCGTGAGGATGGCGCATTTGCGGCCACGTGCTGCGAGGGTGCGCGCCAGCAGCTCGACCACGGGGGTCTTGCCTGTGCCGCCGGCGGTGATATTGCCCACGCTCACTACAAAGGTGCCTAGGTAGTGGACTGTGCGCAGCCGCCGCCGAAACAGCAGCAGGCGCACCCGCACGATGATGTAGAAGACCCAGGAGACAATGCGCAGGATGCAGCGCATGAACCACGCCCGGAACCCGTGTGCCCGGTTGAAAATCACCTCTGTCACCCACTCCTCCAGCTCATCTTTGCGTGACTTCATCTTCCGGGGATTGTAACTCATGCTCGCCGTCTCTGTCAAGTGCAGAGGAGGCCTCCGCCGCCGCCTTTGTGTTGCCGGCGTGGGCTTGTAGGATAAAATCCGTCAGCCGGATGGCCGGGGTGTAGTTGCTATCTGTCGCGCGGAGCAGGTAGTACAGGGCCTTCGCGGAGCGGGCTGGCACGCCCCAGCCGCAGAAGTAGATGAGCGCCAAATAAAAGAAGGCCTGCATCACCTCGTTTTCTGCGGCGCGCGTGATCCACTCGTGCGCGAGGGTGTCGCTCTGCGGCACGCCCAGGCCGTGCAGGTAGCAGTACCCGGTGTAGAACATGGATAAGCCGTGGTTTTGCTGCGCGGCGTTTATGAACAGGCGGGCGGCTTGGGCTTCATCTTTCGGGACTCCCCAGCCGTGCATGTGGCAGAGGGCCAGGTTGAACTCCGCATCGGCATCCCCCTCCCGGGCCTTGTCCTCAAATAAGTGGGCGGCTTCTGTGAGGTTGTTTGCGTTGCCGCGGATCTTCAGGCCACAGGGGATGTCCTTCAGATGCGCGTTATCGAGGCATATGTGCCGAGCGGCGTGCCGGATCCACTTGCCGGATTCTTCCTGATTGCGCGGCAGGCCGTAGCCCCGGCGGTAGCATAAGCCCAGCAGGAATTGGGCGAGCCGGTTCTCCTGCTGGGCGGCGCGCTTGAGCCAGAGGGCAGCAGTGGCGAGGTCGCGCGTTTCTCCGCTGTTGCCGATCACAAGGCAGCCGCCGAGGTAGAGCTGCGCCTGGGCGAGTCCGTTGTGGGCGGCGCGCTTGACGCTGCGGAAGCCTTCCTCTGCGGAGATGTCCTGAGTGAGGCTTCGCGTATGCAGGATGTACAGGTTAAACTGGGCCTGGGGGTGCTCATTTGCCGCGGCTTCCCGGAACCAGAATTCGGCGCTTTCCTCGTTCTGATACTCCTCGCGCCGGTGCATGCTGAGGATTCCCATCATGTATTGTGCGGGGCTGTATCCACGCCGTGCCGCTTGTTTGATGTGGATGACACCCCTGGCGCTTGCGCCCGGTTCGTCCGGGCCGTAGGTAAGGAGCAGGCCGAGACTGAACTGCGCCGGGAGGTGATTCAGATCTGCTGCGCGGGTGAGCAGTTGTATGGCTCTTGGCGTGTCGGGGATGGTGTCGAGCCCGAAGCGGTGGATGAGGGCTTGGTAGTAGATGGCTTCCGGGTCATCCTGCTCGGAGGCGAAGGTGAGCCACTTGAGCGCGTGCAGCGCATCGTATGCCACGCCTTGGCCGCTCAGGTACAGCAGCCCGAGGTCTCGCTGGGCGGCGGCGTTGCCCTTGCCGGCTGCGCGTTCGAGCTTGCGGAGCTCGGCGGCTTTCGGCTTCGGCTGCTTGTGCTGAAGCCGGCTGAGGATTTCGCGGTGGTATGACTCTTCCTCTATGCCGGGCGCCAGATCCAGGGGCTCCCACGTTGCGTCGCATTTTCTGTAGCGCAGCGGCATGTAGGGCAGGAGGTCCATCCGGGCTGTCTGAAAATCAGATCTGGTCTTCAGCTCCCGGTGTTCCTGCGCGTCTCTAAGGCCGCGGTAAGGAACATATGTGTGGAGGGCCGAAGACTCCTCTCGCTCCACGTACTTCCTGAAAAGAACATTGTTGATGTCCATGGAGGGTTCTTCGCTCGTGAAGAGGTGTTGATTTTTCTCGGCAGGGGGGGAGGCCTCGCTCTTATCCGGGAGGATCATCAGCGCGGCCTCATCTAGTTCAGTGAAGAAGCGCTTGCTGTTGCATGGGGGCTCATCCCCGCTCTTTTCTGTATTTTGGGGGATGGGGGACTCAATGATGCGCTCCGACAGCACATCTACGCCGCAGATCGATGTTTCGAAGAGCTGGTGTGTATATTCATTCTCGATGGAATGGAATATTGGGGTGTCCATATCTATTTCCAGATCATTGAGCCAGAATAAGTCCGAGGCGAAATCGGCCGCCAAATCCTTGTTGAGGTCACGGATAAGGGCGGCTATGTATTCGGGCTGATGCGTGAACGGGTCGATCTTCAGATCCTTTTCCGAGAGGTTCGAGAATTTTTCTTCGAGGGGCCCCTGCGGAGGCGTGTCTTTGAGATGCGCGTACATGTTCAGGAGCATGGTGAGAATTTCATGCGTCGACTTTGGGGAGCGGGCGTAGCGCTGCAGGATATTCTGCGCGTGGTTGTAGTAATGATGAGCAAACCGGTCGAAAAGGTTCATCGCCATGGCGGATTTGTCGGCCTCCTGCTTGATCCCCGCCTGCAAGAGCGTGGTGAGAAAATGAGTCGCCAGGGGGTGCCCGAGCTCAGCGGCGTCGATAAGATGGGAGATCCCCATGTTGTAGTCCGGATGTATGCCTCTGCCGAGTATATACATGTACCCCAGGCGGAAAGAGGCTTCCCCGCAGCCCTGGCCGGACGCGCGGACATAATGCCACGCTGCTTTGGCGCTGTGTTGCACCACGCCGAGCCCATATTCGTAGAGAAGGCCGATGGCGAGCAACGCCTCGGCTTGGCAGTGTGTTGCGGCGTGGGAGAAGCAATTAAACGCCTCTTGGTAGTTGACGGGGTGCTCTGTGCCGCCGCAGTAGATGGATCCCAAGTGCATTTGCGCATCGACCTGTCCTCCCACGCTCGCGCGGGTGTACCACTTGATGGCTGTGTCAATATTGCGCTGCACGCCGAGCCCGGTGCTGAAGATGGTGCCGAGCACGAATTGGGAGAGGGCGGTGTCGTATTTCGCCGCTCGGGCAAACCACTTGAGCGCGATGAGGTGCTGCGGGGTGATGCCGTAACCGCTGCTGAAGATCAGGCCGATGTAGAGCGGTGCATCGGGGTTGCCATTGATGGCGGCGTGCACCAGGTTGGCGATGGCGAGGTAGGGCTGGTTGTGAAGAAGCTGCCCGATGCCTGCCTTGAGATAGGCTATGGTCGAGGCCGGGTGTTGTGAGTGGTCACAGAGGGTGTGAGAGAATGAGGAGAAGTCTGATTCCATATCGTTGATGGGGTTGAGGGTGTGAGGGCTGCGCGGTGGCGCAGATGCGGTGTGTCCGGGGGGGCTGAGCCGCAGGGTGGCGGCGCCGGCTAGGAACACAGGTATGCCAGCTCGTCGCGTGCGGAGGACTCCAGATCCGGGCGGTGCTGCTCGATTCCGGAGATGAAGCTCTTGGCGCCGGCGTGCCCCAGTTTGGCCGCGCGCCGGAGCCAGGTGAGCGCCTCGGTGTGGCTCTGCGTGACACCGAGGCCGACCACATGCATGAGCCCGAGGATGAACAGCGCGCCGAGGTGGTTCTTCTTTGCGGCTTCTCGGAGGAGCTTGCCTGCTTCTGCGGCATTGGCCGGCGTGCCCCGGCCCTGGAGGTGCAGCGTGGCCAGGGCATAGGTCGACTCCGTATGGCCGTTGATGGTGGCTCGCTCATACCATGTGAAAGCCTCGGTATCACTCTGCGGCACGCCGAGGCCGCTTTCATACATGAGCGCCAGGGCGTGCTGAGCCTCGGCGTTCTTGTTCTCGGCGGCGATGAGGTACCAGGAAAGCGCGATGGACTTGTTCTCGGGGATGCCCCGGCCGAGGAAATGCATCTTGCCGACCAGGTATTGAGCCGTGACGTGCCCCTGCATGGCGGCGCGGATGAGCCACGAGAGGGCGGCGCTATCGCTCTTCTCCACGCCTTTTCCCTCCCGGTGCAGGAGCCCCAGGGTGTACTGCGCCTCGGCATAGCCGTGCTGCGCTGCCCGGGTATACCACGTGAGGGCTTCGGCGGCATTGGCCTCCGCGCCGAGCCCCTTTTCACAGATCACGCCGAGCTCGTATTCCGCGGCGGCGTGCTGCTGCTGGCCGGCGCGGGTGAACCAGTGCGCCGCGCGGCCGAAGTCCTGCGGCACGCCGTTACTACCCTTGAGGAACATGCTGCCGAGGGAGTACTGCGCCTCTGCCAGGCCTTGCTGCGCGGAGGCCTCCAGCCAGAGGTAGCCCAGGCGCGGCTGAGCGGGTTTGTTGTTGTAGCCGCTGAGGTGGAGCATGCCCAGCTTGTACTGCGCTAGGGCATGGCCGTTGTGCGCTGCGGTCGTGATCCAAAAGATCGCCGTTTGTGCATTGATCTCCGTGTTGAGCTCCCCGCTGGTGTGCAATTCTGACAAGAGGTATTGAGCATCTGCACTCCCCAATATGGCGGCTTGCTCGTAGTGGTACAAGGCGCTGTCGGTATCCATGGGCACGCCGAGTCCGCTTCTGTACAGGTGGCCGAGATTCAGGTGGGCTTCGGGGTGGTGGAAGGCGAGACTCTTGCTGTACCATCTGGCGGCCTCTGCATAATCCTGGGGCGCAACCCGGCCGGTGTGATACATCTTCGCCAGCTCCAGCGGCGCTTTCTCGTGGCCGTGTGTGGCGGCGTGGGTGAGCAGATAGACCGCTATCCATTTCCTGGATGAGTGCTCGTAGCGCTTGCTGTACTCAAGCCCGAGTTCATAATCCTTCTGCGCCTGCATGCTCTCAAACCATTGCTGAGCCGCATTGGCCAGCATCGCCTCCTCGCTGTCGGCCGCGGGCGCGGTGTCCGCCTCCGGAGGATTCGGGTGCTGCCGGGGGGTGGAGATATCGAGGCCGCTTTCATGCCAGGCAGCGAGGCGGCGCCACTTGGCCGCTTCGTCCGGGTTTTGCTCGACGCCGACTCCTTCGTTATACAGGATGCTGAGGCAGAGTTGGGCGCAGCGGTGGCCGTTCTTCGCGGCGGCCTCGTACCATTTGAACGCCTCTTCATCACTCTGCCGCACCCCCTGGCCGTGTTCGTACATGGCGGCGATATGGTACTGGGCGTCCCGGTTGTTTTGCCGGGCGGCGCGCAAGAACCATTTGGCCGCTTCGGCCGCATCGTGCGGCACGCCGAATCCGTCTGCATACAGGCGCGCGAGGTGTTCCTGCGCCTCAGCAAGCCCGAGCTCTGCGGCGCGGTGATGGAGGCGGAGGATGGCTTCTCTCTCCTCCGGCGAGACCACTTGTCTCCACTTGCGGAGCACCTGCGCATAGAGCTGCCGCGCCTCCTCCAGCTGCTGCTTTGTGGGGGGTGGCGTCTCCTGCGGCGCGTCCGGCTGCTGCTCTTTCTGAGCGCGGGCGAACCAGTGCGGGTCATCCTCAGGATGGGGGCCCGCGCTGAGGCCGAGCGCATACAGAAAGCCGCGCTGAGTGGTGGCGCCTGTGTACCACTCCGCCGCCTTTTGCGCGTTGTCCCTGAACTCCTCGGACAAGGCCGCGAGGGGGGAATCCCCATGCGGCGCGGGCTGTTCTGCCCCGCATGGGGCGCTGCCGGCGGCGGGGCTGCCGGGCGCGGCGCTCATCAGGCTGGCGGCAGCGGTGGCAATCTCGTTCCTTTCTTGAGTGCTTAATTTCTCATGGCCGGAGGCATCTGCCGCCGGCGGGAGAAGGGGAGGTGAGTCATGGAAAATAGAGGACTTCATCTAAAGGTGATTCTTAGAGGGTTGATATTTGCCCACCCGGGAAAATGAACAGATAGCAGCGCCAAGGCCGGGCGGTGGCTCCTGTGGCGCGCGCGGGGGGAGGGAAACCCGGAGCACAGGCCTACTGCGGGAGTGGACCTTGTGCGCCGCGCCGGGCATCCGCTTCTGCGAGCACTCCTTACCTTTAGGAAGACTCGCAGAAGCGGAACTGCGTGCTGCTTATTGCATCAGCTTTTCATGTTTTCGGTAGCTGATTCGTTGCCATTTTTGGCGGCCAAGTACCACCAATGCATGGCCTTCTGCCGGTCGGGCTCCACCCCGAGCCCGACGTGGTAGCAGTTGCCCAGGAAACATTGCGCATCGGCATGGTTGCAATAGGCCGCTTGCTTCACCAACTCCAGCCCTTGAGCAGGGGCTTGCTTTATTTTCTTCCCTATACCGAAGATCTGGAGAAGACCGTAGATGAGCATAGCCTCCGGCTCCTCCTTGTCGGCAGCGCGCTTGAGGCGCGCAATCTTGCGGGAGGGGATAACCAATGCGCACTCTTCGTGGTGAAGGCAATTTAACAACTTGTGAAGAGCCTGAAGATGCCCATGCTGCGCGGCACGCAGGAACCACCGCGCCGCTTCGGAAATGTCTTGCTGCCCCCCCCTGTCGTCCTCGTAGAAGCAGCCGAGGAAGAATTGCGCCTCGACCATCTCCTGATTTCCGGCTTGGATGAGCCACATGACACCTTCCTCAAAATTGGGCGGGTCGTTCTCTATGCATTTGATAGCCATAATCATCAGAGCCTCACAAACTCCATTTTCAGCTGCGCTGCGGATCCACTTGTACGCTTCCTTATGATTCGGCTGCGTGCCGGTGCCGGTCTCGAGACAAATCCCCACGGACAACTGCGCCTGGTGGATTCCGTTCTTGGCCGCGCGGAGCATCCACTTAAAGGATTTCTTGAAATCCCTCGGCACGCCGTCCCCCGTTTTGTAGCTGACGGCAAGGTTGTATTGCGCAGGGGCGTAGTTCTGCTTAGCCGCGAGCTTGTACAGCCTGGCAGCTTCACAAGGATCATGCTCCACCCCCTTGCCCATATCATAGCACATCCCCAGGGAAAACTGAGCCGAAGCTAATCCCTGATCGCTGGCGCGGCGGAACCACTTGACCGCTTCCTCACTATTAAGCGGCACTCCCACGCCGTCGGCATAGCAGCAGCCGATACTGTGTTGGGCTTCATCCAGCCCCTGTTCCGCGGCGAGGAGGTACCACTTGGCCGCCTCCTCCTCATCTTTGTCCACGACAAGGCCCATCTGGTAGAAGATGCCGAGCGTGAACTGCGAAAAGACATAGCCCAGCTCAGCGGAAGCGTGCAGCATACAGAAGGCGAGATCCTTATCCTCAGGAATACCAGTGCCGTGATAGAAGCATTTGCTCAGCTCGAACATAGCTTCGGGGTTATTTTTCATAGCCGCTTCGAAATACCACTTCAAAGATTCATCGAAATCCTGCGGCACGCCGTTGCCGGTGCTGTAGCAGGAGGCGAGCAAGCATTGAGCAGAGGCATTGCCCTGCTTTGCCGCGCGGCGGATATACGTGAGCCCTTTCTGCTCATTTTTCTCAACACCATGGCCGTAGAAGTAGCAGGTGCCGACAGCGAGTATCGCGTCAACATTGTCGCCTTTAGCCGCTTTCTTGTACAACTTGATAGCCTTTTCATAATCCTGGGGCTTACCCGTGCCGTTGTAGTAGCAGTGCCCCAGGCTGAGCATAGCATCAGTATTATTGAACTCCACCGCTTTTTGGTAGTAAGAGACCGCAGTCTTATCATCCTGCGGCACACCATGCCCATGGTTGTAGCAGTAACCGAGCATGTAGATGGCCTCATCATTGCCTAAATTGGCTGATTGCTGAAAATACTGAACCGCTTTCTCGTAATCCTGCGGCACAGCCGTGCCGTAGAAGTGGCAGGCCCCCAAGAAACCAAGCGCCGCGGCATGCTCCTGGTCAGCAGCGAGGTGAATCCACTTCATCCCCTGCTCCAAGTCCTGCAGAACCCCATCCCCCATCATATAGCACCGGCCCAGAAAATACTGAGCTTCAGGCATATTCTTCTCCGCCGCCTGGCGAACCAGCCGGATGGCCTCCTGCACCTTCTTCTCACTCTTCGATCTCGCTTTGTAGATGATTCCCAGCATATACAGAGCCTCAGCGCACCCCTGCTTCGCCGCGAGGCGAAGCCAGTGTTTCGCCTTGTTTATCTCATCGAGCCCGCCGGAATCGCACGCATAGAAGCGCCCGAGTTCATATTGAGCTTTGGCATACCCGCAGCGCGCCGCGGCGCGGTACCACCTGGCAGCCTTGGCAGCATTCTGCGGCACAGCAAAGCCGATTTCATAGTAAAAGCCGAGCGCACATTGCGAGGGAAAATACCCCAGCCTGGCAGCAATGTAGTGCCACTGCGCCGCCTTTTTCTCGTCATGAGGCATGCCATAACCGGTTTCATAACAGTAGCCCAACCGAAATTGCGCCGGAGCATACCCAAGCATAGCCGCCTTGGCGAACAGCCGGCCCGCCTCCTCCTCATCTTGCTGTATCCCTATACCCTCGGCGCGGCACTTGCCGAGCATGAAGAGCGCCTCGGCATCCCACTGCATCATCTTATCCTGATAAGACCTGAGCAAGGCCTGCGCCACCTCATCAGGTTCATCCTTAAACGCCACATCGAAGGGCGCGACATCATACACAGGATCAGGCGAATGAGCACCCGGCTTGGCCTCATGCACAGAAGACGGCGCCAGAAGCTGCCGGAGCGTATCCTCCCCATAGAGCCGCACCAGATGCGCCCGCGCCCGCGCATGCCCGTGCCTCACCGCCTCGAGCATGTAGTCAAGCGCCGCAACCGGATCCTTGCTACTTATATTGAGAGACTTTTTGTAAAAGGAAACAGCTTTCTTAGAGAAAGCGGAGGACGCACCGGAGAGAGACTCCGGCGAAACATCATGGGAAATATGAGTCGTCATCTTGAGATACTATTAGGTGTGAGTGTTTATGTCATGGCCCGCCTATAGCTGCAATACGAAATAAGGCACGATCAGAGAGCTTGTCAGAAGCGGCGATGCCAGGCGGGGCACCGCGAGCGTGCACTAGCTGATAGCTGATAGATCCACAGGCGGGGCATAGGAAGAGCACTCTACCTGTCACAAGGGCGCCGCGAGTGCCTGACATTGCACCCGCGCAGCGCAAGCCAACACTTCTTTTTCCTGACACCTCCGCCGTGCTTCCTGTCGCGAAGCAGATCCACAGTAGGCAGAGATCAGAGAAGGGGCTGTTTAAATTTTAATCGCAGCTGTCTTTCAAGTTAGCATGTACAGTGGATCATGTCAATAGCAAAATACAGAAGAGCCCAATTTTTTGTACATACGCATACGAGCAATTGAAATGATAATTTCGCGAGGAATTAGTCTTGCAATCTGGGCGAATACTGCAATCTTAGACATGGAGTTTTTTGTTTGAAGCAACCCCAGTATACAGTTTACAGGGGAAACAAATCACCCTCCATTTTTCACTTCTTCTCTCCCTGCCCAATTTACTTGGGACGGATGTGCCAATATCTGTCGCTCTTCCGGTCAACAAGGATTCTTCCTTGCGGAAGAGTAAAGCCCTCCATAGCCACATAGCGCGTGCGGAGAAGGGCAGCAGAGCGGTGCCCCATTTCCAGCTGCAGCTCGGCGTAGCTACGGAAGGTGGCGAGGGGATGCGTAGCAAAGGTGTGTCGCAGCACATCCGGTTACCAGTAGGTGAAGCCTGCCGCGCGGTGTAAAGCCGCCCACTTAGAATGATCCTTGCTACCTGGGTGTTATCACCATATCATCAAGATGATATGCGTGTGCCTCATTTCGTTCTTTTAGCTTTACTCCCAAACGCAGTTTGATAGAATTAGACACGAAAATAGAAGATAATCGATATGGAAAATGATGATAAGGTAAACATGCTTGCATCCACATTGAAGTCTTGGGTGCCGCAGGATAAATTGGATGTGCTTGTACAAATTTTGAAACCCGAACAAAATCAATTAGATGATGAGAACGCCCTTAAATCAGTAGAGGATGCAATTAGAATGGGCAAATTTTTCATTCCCGATTATCAACGAGGCTATCGATGGGAAAGTAAGCATGTGAAGGATTTTTTGGATGATATAGATAAGGTAGAAGAAGGCAAAATTAATTGTATTCAACCTCTCGTTGTAAAGAAGATAACTGATAAAGACATTATTAAAAAATACTTGGTAAGGGGAGATCTATATACAGTCATTGATGGGCAACAAAGATTGACTACACTCTATATTATTCTTGCACTTATTTTCAGCCGTTTAGGTGGAAGCTATGAAGATAATTTTAAAATCATTATTGAACGTCATGGATGCGAATGCCTGCAGGAATTTTTGAACAATGAGAAAAAGGCTGAAGAAAAAGTGGATGCCTTCCACGTAAAATTAGCTAAGGATACAGCGGATAAGTTTTTTGAAAACAAAAGTTGTGAAGATTTAAAAGAGTTTAAAAACAAATTACTCAAGCAAACTAAATTTATTTGGTGTGAAATTGAAGATGAGAATGAGATTGAGACATTTGATCGACTTAATACCGGTAAAATTTCGCTGACTGATACGGAGCTTATCCGAGCACTCTTGCTGAGCCGTTCTGATAAAGAACCTCGAAAGATTCAAAATATTCAAGCACAAATAGCAACCGAATGGGATAAATTTGAAAATTCTCTTCGAAACTCTGAATTTTGGGGGGGTATACACTGCGGCGCAGAGTACAATAAATACGTAGATGCCACCTCGCGTATTTCTCTGCTTTTTCTTATGCTCTATGAAGAGATCAATGGAAACACAGTTTTTAGTTTGTACAAATCAATTCAAGAGGAATACGATAAGCATCATCAGGATGATGATACTTTGAAAAAATATGTCCATGAGAAATGGAATAAAGTGCGAGATATTTATTATACATTAAACGATTGGTATTATGATTTTGAACTCTATCATTACGTTGGCTGTTATGCTTCCGTTATGAAAGACAGCAGATTATTGAAATTATTGAATGAGTGGAAAAACGGACAAGGCAAGAAAAGTTTCATAAAATATATACAAGAAGAAATTTATAATAAATTGACCAATAAACTGAAAGTTGATGATCTTTCAAAAGAGGAGAAGAAAAATATAATAAAGGAGGCGATGAGATTCAATCCAAGCATTGAAATTAAAGGCGAAGATAAATTTATTAACATGATTATAAACGCCAATTATGAGAATAGATATTTAGTTAAAGATATTCTTTTGTGTCATAATGTGCAATCCGCATTAAATGCTTGGCGAAAAAATAATCTGAATCAGGTCAAATCGGATTCGTTTGCTCGTTTCCCTTTTCATCTGTACCACGATGAAGATTGGAATATAGAGCACATTGATTCCCGACATGAATATACATTGTCCGAAGGCTATCCGAATGATCCGGCAAAAATGTATTTGGAAGATATATATCGCCGACTGAATGCAGAAGATATCAAGAAAGAGATCAGAGAAATATTGATTAATGCAAAAAAAATCACAGTCGACTTCATAAAAAATTGCAGCACGTTATTAGATAATAGCGAACATAAAGATTGGTTGTGGAATCTTGCGATTCTCGATGCATCAACTAACAAAGAATACAAGAATGCCCCATTCCGATGGAAACGAGCAATCATTTTGGCGCGAACAAGGGGCGAAAAGCCTAAGAGATTGATTTGGAAAGACAAAAAAGACATGAATGGAATCTCAAAAGAAGGAACCTTAGAGGTTGAAAATTGGGTCCCAGATGAGAAAAACCCCATGGTGTCTCAGTGCACACTAAATGCATTCATGAAATCATACAATCCAACTCCTAGTGATCTAAGCAATTGGGGAGAACAAGATAAAAAGAGCTATTTACGAGATATTGTAAAAAGATTGATAGAATTTTTTGCACTAGATACACTTTAAAACAACCAAGTACCCTTTTTATGAACGCCAAATTCAACTTCAAAGAGTTCTTAGAAAAGAATAGAGTGGTTATCCCCATGCTTCAACGTGATTACGCACAGGGGCGTTTAAAGGAGCCACATAAACCGATGTCTTCAGATAATCTCATTCTCTCATCGAAATTTGCATATAATATAATAGAAACTGTTCTAGTAAAAAATAAGGAATTAGGTTTGGATTTCATCTATGGTCTAAATGAAGCAGAATCTTTTGAGCCTATAGATGGACAGCAGCGTTTAACAACTTTGTGGCTTATACATTGGTATGCGATGTGTTCATTAGGTATGAAACGTACATACATGGAGAATTTTACTTACGAAACGCGGGTGTCATCTAGGGATTTTATAAAATGTTTATACAATAATACCATTGAGTTGAATTATCTTCTTTTCAAAGAAAATCAGATTAATACGAGTGAGTATGAAAGAAAATTCTTGATAACGATCCAAGAACAAAAGTGGTTTCATCATTTTTGGAGGCAGGATGCAACTATCGTAGCCATGCTTAATATGTTGGATTATGTTAATCATGTACTTCTCAATAGTGGTATTCATAAATTATCCAATGAACATTTGGAACAGCTTGAAAATAAAATTACATTTCGTGTTGTTTCTATGGATAAACACGGATTGGATGATTCACTTTATGTAAAAATGAATGCTCGGGGTAAGAATCTTACTCCTTTCGAAAACTTCAAGGCTGATCTCTTGGGGTATATTAAAAAATTCAGTGAAGTATCTGGTGATGTGAAGTTGTATAGAGATTTCTCGAAAAAATTAGATAATGATTGGCTAGATATCTTTTGGAATGCTGCTAAAAATAAGAAAAATGAACAAAAAACAGCATTCATGGATAAAAATTACTTCTCGTTCGTTAATAGATTTGTTATCAATAGATGGTATTTGTTAAATTACAAAGAAAAGCATTCTATTTCTCGCTCTGGAGAAAGTTACGACAGATTTGACGATTACGAGAAGATATTGGGGGAAAATGCAACAGAGATTCTTTCTGATTTGGCGAATACATTGGATAGCATTTATCTACTTATAGACGCCGAAAATAAATTTGACTTTTCTTTTTGTCCGGGAAAAAGTAATATCGAAAGGTCTTTATTATTATGTAGCAATAATAACTATAAAGAGCAATGCATGGAATACGCATTCTGTGTATTTTTGAAACACTGGAAACCGATTAAGAAAAACGGAAAGAAAGATGTAAAGCTGTTCAAGCAGGATTTCCTTGAATGGAAAAAATTTATATGGTCCTTGCTTTCTTTTCGCTATATAGGGGATGAAAGCAGTTGTAGGTCGTTCATTGCGGTTATTGATAAGCTACTACATAATATTGAGTTGGAAGTGGAGAATCACTCATTACTTGATATCCTATCTGACATGAATGTTCCATTGACTGTCGATATCGAGAATAGTGATGAGATAAACTACTACCTCCGGATAGAGAAAGCAAAAGCTCATATTCGAAAGAATGCAGCTGATCAAGAGTATACTGATGAAGACATACTGCATAAAGCAGAAATTCTATTTGTTGATGGAAAGGAAAGTTCGGGTACAAGCGCTCTCTCTGAAAACAGACGATATGTGGATCTATCCTTTATCATTGATTATGCTATGAGGCAGGAAAATGAACCAATGCAAATAATACGCTTCAGTAGTGAATGGCTTGCTAATCTAAACGATATCTTAAAGGATGAAGTTAGGAAGAAGAAATTTTACAATAAACTAAAAGACGCACTGGATAAAGGATGTGAGTGCTACAACAGCATTGTAAAACAGCCACGAGAAACTGTCTCAAAACTCATTTCTATGGGATGGGAACCGGTGAGGGGACGGGTTAATAATTCGCTGCGTTGCTTATGTTGTTCTGCAGCAGAATTTGATTTCGCCTTGTTCTTACAAAATCGTTATAAAATGGATGCAGGAAGCAGAGATTATCTAGGAGAACTACTAGGAAAAGTTATTGATTCTGAACAAGTAAATCCCGATATTCCTGTGTGGAAAAAATTCTTAATCACACATTGCAAATACTCCGAGGACTATGATATGTTTAGATGGTGTCGTGCTGGATATATAGGTTTTTTTCGCGATGATAAAGAGATATGGTATGATTCCGGGATAGATACACCTGAAAATCCTTTGCACTTGATACTAAATAGCGCTACAAAGTGGAGTTATCACATAGATGCAGGTCTTCATTACTTAGTATATAATTTGGATAATGAGATCTACAAATGGTCATGCAAAACACATGCTATCGTGCATATCTCTACTAAAGAAGATAAGTTGGTTGCTACTTTGAAATCTATAAACTCACCTAACACCAAATGGGTATATCAAGTGAGCTTTGAAAATGGCAGTAATGAGTTGGACGATACTATTAAGACGAATTTGATAGAATATTTGAGAAAAAGACAAGAGAAATGTAATGACTGCATTGAAGAAATAAAGCTAGATGCTATGTGATACAAACACAAACCACCCAACCCCACCACCAACTATGACTGAAGAAGAACAAAAAGAACTGAATGAGAAGCTATTTTGTGCTTTGTGTGATGATATAGTGTTGATGACAACGATGTGTGAACTCTTGGAAGCTGGAGCTGATATTCACGCGCGAAACGAAAATCATGAAACTCTTCTCCATGTCGCATGTAAACAATTGAGTCCTTATTGGGATAAGGTGCGTTTTTTATTAGAGAAAGGACTGGAATCCGAAATAAATGCGAAGGACTGCAATGGTAATACACCCCTTCTGCTGGCGTGTCAGGATTGTGATGCCATAGAGGATTGTCTCAAGCTCATTGATGCAGGAGCAGACATCCACACCAGAAACGATCAATGTGAAACTCTGCTACACATTGCAGCTCAAAAAGGAAACAGTGAGATGCTGCGTATCTTGCTTAAACTCGGCATGCAAGATGAACTCAATGCTCTTGATAAATCGCAAATAGGAGAAGCAGGGAATACTCCTTTGTATGTTGCAATTTGGAATCGTGAATACGAGTGCGCACGTATCCTCATTGAGGCAGGAGCCAATATATACACTAGGAATAGCTGGGGTAAACCTCTGTTGAATACTGTTGCTGAAATAGCATGCGGAATGATAATGAAGACTATGCTTGAACGCATAAAGCAGAAGGACCTGAATATGCGTGATAAACAGGGCAATACACCTCTTTATGCAGCTCTGACAGTGAACAATAATGAGTGTGCATGGTTGCTCATTGAAGCTGGAGCTGATGTTCATGCAAAGAATGAGAACTCGCAAACAATGCTTCATGGTGCCGCCTCCGCGTCAAATGCCGAAATAATGAAGTTTCTTCTCTCAAATGGGTTTAAGGATAAAATAAATGAGAAAGACAGCAATGGCAAGACTCCGTTACATATAGCGTGTGAGGAAGTTAAAGGATATACGTGTGTGCGAATGCTTCTCGATGCGGGAGCAAATCCCAACATGAAAACACCAAACGGCTTAACACCCTTACATTACGCTGGTTGGAAAACTGAGCATATACGACTCCTGTTGAAAGCAGGTGCAGATGTAGATGCCACGGATGTTTATGGCAGCACGGCGCTCATACGCGCTGTTGAAGGGGTGATAGAACATCACTCTAATTCTTATTACGATGTCATGCACCTTCTTCTCGAAAATGGCGCCAATATATATGCGGCGAACAAGGAAGGGAAAACAGTTCTCGATTTCGCAGAGAATCATCCATATCTTCGCTCTATCCTGCAAGAGTGGATGAATAAATAGACACACACCTCAACAGCTCTTCTGATCATAGCCAAAACGAATCGCACACCTCTTGTTCTCTAGGTGTTATCACCCCATAATACAACACACACCACCCAAACTTCGACCACCAACCATGACCGAAGAAGAGCAAAACAAGCTGAATAATAAACTAAAAAAAGCGATTGAAAAAACATATAAAATTCCTCATAGTGATAGGGAAAGACGAGTTAAGGCAAAGTTGCGAGATGAGCAACTAGAGATCATTCGCAAGGCTCTCCTTGCGGGCGCAGATGCGAATATGTTATATTTAGATGCTCCCATTTTAGATTATGCAGCTTTTATGGGAGATCCCTTGGTTGTGCGATACTTGTTAAAGGCCGGAGCTGATCCCAATTCTGATGATGGAGGAACCACGCCTCTTCTCTCTGCAGTTATGGGATTTGGTGAGGACAAATTATGGGTGGCAAGAGAATTGCTTATCGCGGGCGCAGATGTGAACCGCGGGCGAGAGCATGGAGAAGAAGGAGATGGCGGCTCGCCGCTACATAAGGCAGTCATGAGCGAAAAGCCGGAGCTGGTACAACTACTTCTCGATGCCGGAGCTGATGTGTCAGTGCGTGCTTACGGCGGATTGACTCCTTTGCATTTCTCTGCCATGAATGATAACTGCACAATTATCAACATGCTTCTCTCAGCTGGCGCAGACAAGAGTGCGAAAGATGATGATGATGAAACCGCCGCTGATATTGCTGCTCACAATGGAAACAAAAAAGCTCTTTCCCTCTTGAGGGTGAGAAAACATTGACTCATGAGCGTTATCTCCCTCATAAATACAAACATAACCACCCAACCCCACCACCAACTATGGCTGAAGAAGAACAAAACGAGCTGAATGAGAAGCTGCTGAAAGTCGCCTATATGGGGATTGCAGAGAGTATACAATCCCTCATTAAATCCGGGGCAAACTGCAACGCCACGGATTCGGACGGCTGGACGCCTCTTCACTATGCTGCAGAACGTGACGATGAGGAATGCATTGCCGTGCTTTTAGCGGCGGGGGCAGATGTGAGCATCAAAGATAATGAGGGGCGTACGCCTTTCCATCTTGCTGTGATTGGTCTGAATATATCTGCTGCTCAGGCTCTCCGCGAAGCCGGATGCAGCACGCAGATTGATCTCACTGGTGGAGATCTGATCCGTATAGAGGATTCAATTGCGAGTAAAGTAGATGATTACATGATGGGCATGGACATAGAGTAAGCGGCTCCCCTCCCCATCTTACTATGGCATCTGCATTTCCCCGGGTGTGATTTGTTGTCATGCCCGGGGTGTGTTTTTTCGCGCGCTCTGTACCTTATCATCAAAAGTTCCGGCCACAATAAAATCGCCGCCAGGCGCGCAGCGCGGATCATTCCTGTTGGCCTGTCACGGTGTAGCAAGTGAGCGGCTTGTCACGGCGTAGCCGCTAGGCGGAGACGGAAGCGAGACGCGAAGACGGATCGATGGTCATTTTGGGCGCTTTGTTAAAGCGCTCCATTGACCTTTGGGTGTTATCACCGTAGCATGATGATACATGCCTTCGTTTTGTTGCCGGGTGAGAGGCGGGGTGCATGTGTAGAGCAATCATCCGACCGGGGCAGGGGAAAACCGCATAGAGTACCCTTTTTTTCGCATTCCTACTATGAAAAAAACACTCATGATATTGTTGGCCGCTCTCATGCTGGGCGGGGAAGTGCATGCCTCTGCCTGGAAAGATATTTACGATGTTGTTTCTGATCGTAAGGCTCTGAATGTGACGGATGAGAAGATACTCGAAGCGCTGCCGGTATACATCCGCCGTGCGTCATCGCCCTTCAGCGATTTGGCCGTCAAAGAAATGTGGGGGTTCTTTTACAACCGTGGCCTTTCCCAACACCAGCAACAGCTTATCCTTGACTGGATGAGGCAGCGTGCCGATGTGAATACAAATCCCTTTGAGGTGTGGGCTCTCGGTTGTATGCTCTTTGATGGCTATGCCGGCCAGGTGAATAAGCAACAGGCCATCGAGCTGCACCGCGCCAACGCCCGCATGGGGTACGTTCCCTCTTCCGCATGGCTCCGCTACCGCGGTCTCGCCTATTAACCTCAAAATCTCCCGCTCCTCAATGAGGAGCGGGATGCAATCTTTTATCGTTTTTCTCCTTGCTCGCGAAAAATGCAGCACAGAAGATACCGATACATTGCTTTTGGGGGCTAATTATTTCATTCATTTTGTCATGGATACAGTAGAAACACCACAGGCAGAGGATGCCGCGCGCGCGGCGCGGGAGTCGTATGAGAATGTGTACGCCCGCTTGCTGGATCTGGTGCAGCAGGGACGTAACCTGTTTATCACCGGTGGCGCGGGCGTAGGCAAATCATATACACTCAACCGTTTGCGCGATATCTACAAAGACAGGCTACACGTGACGAGCACTACCGGAATCTCCGCCATCAATGTACGCGGTCAGACGCTGCACTCTTGGGCGGGCATTGGCATTGCAGATAAGTCCGTAGCCTCCATCGTACGCACCATCCGCCGCAAGCCCACGCACTACAAGATGCTGCTCTGCTGCAAGATGCTCGCCATCGATGAGATATCCATGCTGCAGGGGCGACTGCTGGACTACGTGAACAAAGTGCTCAAGCAGGTGCGCGAGTCACCGGAGCCCTTCGGCGGCATTCAGGTGCTCTTTTTCGGGGATTACTTCCAGCTGCCCCCGGTGGGCAAGGATCGCAAGAAAAAGGATTTTTGTTTTAACAGCGCAGCGTGGAAAGAGCTGGCGCCCGTGCCTGTGCTGCTCAAGGATGTGCTGCGGCAGGCAGATAAGAGCTTTGCAGATGCGCTGAACATGGTGCGGGTGGATGAAGCGGGCGCGCGCCACCTGCGTCTGTTTTACGAGAGAGATGTGCCTTACAACCAAGAAGTTCCGGACGATGTGCTGCGCATTTTTGCAACGAATGGTCAGGCGGACGCGCACAACAAAAATTGCTTTGAGGCTCTGCCGGGCAAGGTTCATACGTATGAAGCGAGGGATTACTTCTATACCTACACGCCGGAGGGTGCGCCCGTGGTGAACAGCTTGGAAGAGCTCGTGCAGCGCGAGTTGGCCATTGCGCTGGAGGAGTTGAAAGAGTTTAACGACCAATGTAAAGCGCCTGAGCGTCTGGAGCTGAAGGAGGGGGCGCGGGTGATGCTGCTGCGCAACCTGGATGTGGCCAAAGGGCTGGCCAACGGCAGCTGCGGTACAGTGCGCGGACTCACCAAGCACTCTGTCTGTGTGGATTTTGACAACGGTGTTTCACGCTACATCGAGCCGGAGGAGTTCGAATACATCAAAGCGGGCCAGACACGCCTCATCCGCAAGCAATATCCCCTGCGCCTCGCCTACGGCATCACGATCCACAAATCGCAGGGCATGACCTACGACCGCCTCCTCGTGGACTTCGGCCGTATTTTTGACTATGGTCAAGCCTATGTTGCCCTCAGCCGCACTCGCACTCTCGAAGGACTCATCATCAAAGGGTTCGATCACAATAAAATCGTAGCCAACCGCGAGGTGAAAGAGTTTTACGCCCATCTGGAGTGAGCAGCTAACTATACGAGATGTGTTCCGCTATTCACCAAGACGCTCCATGAAAGCCCTATCTCCAGGAACACTCCATGGAAGGGTAGTTTGTAATGTCGAGGTGTAGGGGAGTCAGTTGGTTGATTTCCTTTTGAAGCAGTGAGATTTCCTCCAAAATGTCTTGAAAAGATGGCGCATCCGCCGGAAGCATTTCTCTTCTCATGTTGTCATAGTCAACTACAAGATCAGCTAGGATTGACTCACCCGGCATGAGATGCATTGTGCCGGGAACAGCATGTGGATAGTCCGCCCAGCCTGCGCGGTAAAAATAATACTTAAATGAAGCCACCTGATAAAGTAATTTCGTATCAGCGTATGCGCTTTTCTTGAGATCCGCATTACGTGACATCATAACAGTATCGTAATAGTGGCGGGCATATCGTTTCGGAAGTTTGGATGTGCGCTTGGCTTGCGCGTGAAGTATTGTTACCTTTTCCCAAAAAGCGCGCTCTGCTGTGGTGACGACAACACTAGCGTCCGCATTTTGGAACAGCATAGGGTATAGTTCTGCCATATAGGGGCGCACTGTGTGTTCTGCGTGCGGGTTCCACGCAGCTTTTGGTCCAATCTCAAGCAATATCTGTGGGCGAATATAGCCACACTCACAGTTTTTAGGATAAGTGATGGATATGACTTCGGGCAAATCCTCAGGGATTTGAGCCGTGCAAACACCCCCGCAGCACTTTTGCACGATGGGAAGGATGGAGGATGCTATTTGACGGGCATTCCATTCATCAAGCGCATCCATCATTTTTTTACGGCTTGCCTTGCCGTATCGTTCTCCGGGATCCCATTCACACTCGCCACGAAAATCCTCCCAGTTTAGTATCAGATCTATATCTTCAGAAAATCGCTTGATTAGTCCATATACTTTAGATAAGCTGGTTCCTCCCTTGAATATGATGGAATGGCGCAAAGTCGACTCAAACAGGCGTTGCAGAATCCAGCAAACCCAAAAGTCTTTCTCTATGGCAGCGGGCTCCATGGCGAGTTTTGCCGCTGTCTGCATGATGAGCTCCAACTGCTCCTGTCTGGATCTGTTGATATAATTATTCATTATCAAGCTGTGTTAAAATAGTCCTAACAAGGGCTCGATGCTTCTCCGTCAGCAACGGTGCTGCCTTTTCGAGTGCTTTTCTGAGTTCCGGCGTGATGGTAGCTATGATCCTAGGAAGATATGCTTCGGATAAGCTCTCCTCACCTAACTCCTTGATTGCTTGTATCAAAAGCTCGCATTGACTTCCTCCCAAATATGCCTCTTTTCCAGATATGTGCTTGAACTCCAATGTTCTGCCATCTATGACATAGCGTCGGCTTGGACCGTTTGAAAAATAGAGAAGACGAGTGGGAACCTGCGTGCTCCAGCCCCAGTAGTTGAGGGCCGTATTCCCCGATGCCTGAATATGCCACTTGTGCTTTCTGGCCATGACTCGAGCAACCTGATGAATATCCGGGGCAAGATTCTCTTGCAACAACTTGCTGTATTTCGGGTAATCATACACACCTCTCATCAGTGCTCGTATCACCCCTCTTTGTTTCATATGATGCAATATACATGCCACGTGGTTATCTGCCGCCAAATGGAAAAAATCGCTATTTGAAAACACGCATCCCCTTCCCCAGCGACGCAGACGGTTGAGGATTTTTCTTTCTAAGGATGCGTGTTCGGCGCTTGCGGAAAGCATACCCCGATATTATCATAGTTTGATCTCAACGACAAGACATTTTTCAAAAAAGCGCAATCTGCTTACACGTAGCTTATTATTGCATTTTCTATTTAATGAAAAATATCGATTTTCATTAAAACACAAAGCAAGCAACCCTCCCTCGGAGGCCTCATCATCAAAAGCTTCGGCCACTGCACTCGCGTCGGGATGCCCTTGCTCAGCGGATTCTCGTATGAGCTGCGCTCCCTTCCTCACGTTTTTCGCCACCCCCGTTCCTGACAGAAAGCAAGAGCCCAAATAGTACTGTGCATCACGATTGCCTTTTCCGGCTGCCAGTTGCAGACATTTGACCGCCTTCGGCAAGTTTCGCGCAACGCCATACTCATCCAGCTACTTCTTTGCCTGCAAAAGCTGAGTCTCCAGCACCCCCGCCTGCTCCTCCGCTTCCATTATCTCATCAGACGCATTTTCTCCCCCTGCCACCAAGGATTCGGTGATGCCGATTTATCGTGAGTGTTTGACGCACGGGTGTTATCACCATAGCATGGTGATGCGTGCCCTCGTTTTGTTGCCGGGTGAGAGACGGGGTGCATGTGTAGAGTAATCATCCGACCGGGGCTGGGGAAAACCGCCAGAGAGTACCCGCTTTTTCGTATTCTTACTATGAAAAAAACACTCATGATACTGTTGGCCGCTCTCATGCTGGGCGGGGAAGTGCGTGCCGATGCTTGGAGAGAGATTTTTGATGCCATTTCCGATCGTCAGGCGTTGAATGTGACAGATGAGAAAATCCTGGAAGCGCTCCCGGTATTCATACGCCGCGGGTCTCAACCCTTCAGCAATTTGGCGACGAGTGAGATGTGGAGCTTCTTCTATAACCGAGGGCTCTCTCGGCATCAGCAAGAGCTGATTATGAACTGGATACGCAACCGCGCCAATGTCAATACGCATCCCTATGAGGTGTGGGTTCTGGGCTGCATGCTCTTTCAGGGGTATGCCGGCCAGCTGAATAAGCAGCAGGCCATCGAGCTGCACCGCGCCAACGCCCGCCTTGGCTACGTCCCCTCTACCGTCTGGCTCCGCTCCCGAGGTCTCACTTATTAACCGCCACCCCCTCCCGCTCCTCCCTACTCTTGAGGAGCGGGAGCTTATCGTATATATATGAACACACTTCAATTCTTAGCACAGGTGGGCGAGAGCGTGAAAGCCCGGATGAGGGCGGTGCGGATACATACGCGGCAGGGCAGGGAGGGGATTCGTGGGCGTGTAGCGGATATTTTGGCGCGGGGTTCCAATATCCATGCTCGGGATGAGGATGGGAATACGGCGCTGATGTATGCCGTGGGGAGTGGGGATGCGGAGCTGGTGCGGCTGTTGGTGAGAGCCGGGGCGGAGGTAGATGCTGCGAATGAGCGGGGGATGACGCCGCTGATGTGCGCCGTGCACCGCGGCATAGCCGGGGAGCCCGTGCTGCGCACCCTCCTCGCCGCCGGGGCGGATCCCCGCCAAGCCTCCACCGATGGCGACACCGCCTACGCCTTCGCTGAGGATAGCGACAACACTCTTGCCCTGAGCCTTTCCCGCGAATACACCCGCCATGCCTGAGAAAGAACAAAACTCCCTAAATTACGAGCTGATTTCCGCGCTGTATCATGGGGAGTCTGCCGACTGCATCCGTGCGCTCCTCGCCGCGGGAGCGGATGCGAATGCGGATGACGGGTACAGCGCCGCGCTGCACCTGGCGGTGGAGCGGAACGCGCCCGCCATCGTGCAGCTGCTGATAGAGAGCGGCGCGCGGCTCAATACGCTCAATGAGCACGGGTGGACACCGCTGCGGTGCGCTGCGGAGGAGGGATGGGAGGAGTGCGCGCGCTTGCTGCTCGCCGCCGGGGCGGATGCCCGCGCCGGGGAGGCGTCATTCAGCGTGCTGCACAAAGCGGCAGGCTTGAAAACCGGCGCTATACTGCGCATGCTGCTGCCCCTCGGCCTAGACCTCGAAATGCGGGATGAGGGGGGACAGACGCCGCTTTTCTACGCAGCGCAATATGGGTGCTGCGAGAACCTGCGCCTGCTGCTGGAAGCCGGGGCGGATGCCAACGCTCGTGACCATCGCGGCTCAACGCCCCTGATGTCCCTATACGAGGACTGCATCGCCGATGAAGCAGATGCCAAGCAGCGTCTCCTCCTCGCCGCCGGGGCTGAAATGCCGCCCCGTGATCGATAAGGGAATTATTTTTTCACAGATGATTTTGAAATAAGGTGTTATCACCCTATAAAGGTTGTATCACCTGCGGCGCCATGGTGGCGCAGCGCAGGGAAGCAGAAACCACATACACACGACAAGCCATATGGACAAGGCAAAAGAAATCAAAGGGATGAAGCTCACCTTCTCACGCATCGGGGTACACTCGTTCACACAGCCGGAGCGGCGCGTAGCATGGATGGTGGGCATGGATATCATGTACGAGGACGGCAGCCGCAATAAGGTGCCGCTGGTGAGCTACCCCATGGTAAGCACGGCGGAAAAGAAAAAAATCGACGTATCGGCCACCACCACCGGCTTCGTTGTCACCACCCCCGGAGAGGAGCGCAGCTACCACTTCTACGACGCCGCAGGGGAACCCACCGGGCAACTCCTTGCCGCCGAGGTGGGCGAGCTGGTGCAGATCGACGAGCGAGCCGTTGTCTTTCGCGCGGGCAACCACGTGCGCTTCTACGGCATCGACTCGCAACTCATCGGCGAGCGCGACCTCACCGCCGAAGAAATCGCCGCGCTCAGCGACGAATCGTGAGAGAACTAACGCGACATCACACATGAAAAACACTGAAAAGCACAGGCCCCAAACACCGCCTTATCTGCCCGGAGTGGTGGAGCTGCTGAGCGGAGCAAACCTCCCGCCGGAGGCTTCGGAAAGCGCCCTCACCGCGATGGAAGTGACGCAGGACATCATTACCCAGACCCTCAAGAGCTTCAAAATCAATGCGAAGGCAGGAGCTATGACGCGCGGGCCGCGCTTCACGCGCTACGAGTTCACCGTGCCGCAGGGCAAATCCGTGAAATCCGTAGCCTACCGCAGCAGCGACATCATGGCCGCCACCCACAGCTACTCCATCCGCATCCACACCCCCATACCCGGCAAGCCGACCGTGGGCATCGAGCTGGAAAACGACGAGCCGGAGCAGGTTTACCTGCGTGAGTCAGTAGCGAGCGAGCCCTACGCGCAGCAGGATTTGCCGCTCGCGCTGGGGCGGGATGTATGCGGCGCCCCGGTGGTGGCGGATCTGGCCGAGCTGCCGCACATCCTGCTCAGCGGCGCCCCGGGAAGCGGCGTGCCGGAGGGGCTGAGCGCGCTGCTGCTCGGGCTCCTCTGCAAGCGGCACCCGCAGGAGCTGGGGCTCATCCTCATCGACCCCACCACCGTGCGCCTCAAGCCCTTCGCCTACCTGCCGCACCTGCTCACCCCGCTCATCACAGATATCACCCAAACCGCCAAGACCCTGCGCTGGTGCGTACATGAGGTCACCCGGCGCTACACCCTGCTGAGCCGCACGAGCGCCCTCACCTTGGCAGAGTACAACGAAATCTCCCCCGAGCCGGAGCGCCTGCCCTACCTAGTCGCAGTTATATCAGAACTGGGACACCTCATGATCACCAACCGTGAGGAGATGGAGAGCCTCCTGCTGCGCCTGGCGCCGAAAGCCGGAGCCGTGGGCATACACCTGATCATCGCCACGGAATCCCCGCGCGCCAAGGTCATCACAGACGCCCTGCGCATGCACCTGCCCGGACGGCTCGCCTTTCGCGTAGGAAAAGCCGCCGAGAGCCGCGCCATACTGGACGACGCCGGAGCGGAGGCGCTGATCGGCGGTGGCGATGCCCTCTTCCGCTCCCCCGTTGCCCCCGGCCGCCTCATTCGCCTGCAAATTCCCCACGCCTCCCGCGCTGAAATTGAACGCGTAACCACCTATTTCACCCACCAAGCATGAACACTGTCGAAGAAAAGCGCATACACCTTGCCCTCTATGAAGCCGCAGGGCACCCGGATGGCGCGGAGGATG
>JAFLSS010000069.1 GCA_022510805.1 Akkermansiaceae bacterium | reverse complement strand
CGGCTCTTCTTTATCTACAAGCTGCTCAGCCACCTCACCTTCGGGGCGCTGCGCCTCAAGCTCAACGACCGCAAGAACGCCCTGCGCTACAAGATCAACCGCGTGCGCCGACTCAGCGAGCGCTGAGCCGCCCCCCCCTGCGCCCGGACTATGAGCCGCCGCGCAGCGCCTTGATGCGGTCACGCAGCACGGCGGCCACCTCGAAATCCAGGCGGGCGGCAGCCTCGCGCATCTCTTTCTCCAGGCGCAGGATCGCCTCCGCCGGAGATTCGGCCTCATCCTCCGCAGCCATGAGCACCACCTCCTCATCCGGCGTGTAGAGGCGCAGGGTGGACTGGTCTGCACGCTCAACCGTGTGGGGCACGATGCCGTGCGCCGCATTGTACGCCTGCTGAATGAGGCGGCGGCGGTCGCTCTCCTCCACCAGCGCGCGGATGGAATCTGTGACCACATCGCAGAAGAGCACACACTCGCCGTGCACATGGCGCGCCGCGCGGCCGGCTGTCTGCACGAGGCTAGTTTCATTGCGCAGGAAGCCCTCCTTATCCGCATCCAAGATGCAGACCAGCGACACCTCCGGCAGGTCCAACCCCTCACGCAAGAGATTGATGCCGACAAGGATATCCACCTTGCCGCTGCGCAGCTTGCGCAAGATTTCCACGCGCTCGATGGCGTCCACATCGGCATGGATATACTCCACATTCAGGCCGACGCGGCGCAGGTAGTCCGTGAGATCCTCCGCCGTGCGCTTGGTGAGCGTTGTCACGAGCACGCGCTCATGCGCCTCCACGCGCGCGTGGCACAGCTCGATCGTCTTGTCGATCTGCCCCTCGAGCGGCAGCAGGGTGATCTTGGGCTCCAAGAGGCCGGTGGGGCGGATGAGCTGCTCCACGATGAGCGGCTGCCCCAGGCGGCGGGGATCGAAGGCCTCCACCGGGGCAGAAGAGGGATGCGGCAGGGTGCGCAGCTCTGAGAGGTGGTGAAAGAACACGCCGCGGAAGCCCTCCGGCGCGCGGGTGATAGCCTGGCTCGCCTTGGCGCTGCGGGCGTGGGTGTTGCCACGCTTGGCCTTGAGCACGGGGATATAGGATTTGTTGTCCGGCACGCAGTTCACATACTCAAAGGGGCCGGGCGTGGCGCTCACATACACCAGCTGCGCCTGGCGCTGCATGAACTCATCAAAGCGCAGCGGGCGGTTATCCAGCGCGGAGGGGAGTCGGAAGCCGTGGTCAATAAGCACTTGCTTGCGGGAGCGGTCCCCCTCGTACATGCCGCCGATCTGGGGCACCGTGGCGTGCGATTCATCAATAATCGTCAGGTGATCCGCCGGGAAATAGTCCTGCAGGGTGGAGGGAGTGGAGCCGGGGGCGCGGCCGGCAAGGTGGCGGGAGTAATTTTCAATCCCCTTGCAGAAGCCGATTTCATTGATGAGCTCCAGGTCATAATCCGTGCGCATTTTGAGGCGCTGTGCCTCGATGAGCTTGCCCTGCTGCTCAAACCAGGCCACACGCTCCGCGAGCTCAGCGCGGATGGAGGCCATGGCCGGCAGGCGTTTTTCCGGGGCGGAGACATACTGCTTGACGGGGAAGAAGAGGTAGCTGGCGAGCTTTTCGCGCGCGCGGCCGGTCGTGGCGTCGATGAGCGAAATGCGGTCGATCTCATCGCCAAAGAACTCCACACGGATGGCCTCACCATCACTCTGCGCGGGGTAGATCTCCACCACATCCCCCCGCACGCGGAACGTGCCGCGCCGGAAATCAAAATCACTCCGTTCAAAGAGCAGCTCCGTGAGACAGGCCAGCAGCGCGTCGCGGTCGATCTCCTGCCCGGTGGTGATGGAGAGGGTGAGATTGCGGTAATCCTCCGGCGAGCCCAGGCCGTAGATGCAGGAGACACTCGCCACCACAATCACATCCCGGCGCAGGAGCAGAGAACGCATGGCATTGAGGCACAGGCGGTCGATTTCCTCATTGATGGCGCTGTCCTTTTCGATGTACGTATCCGTGCTGGCAATGTAGGCCTCCGGCTGGTAATAGTCGAAGTAAGACACAAAATACTCCACCGCGTTGTGCGGGAAGAAAGCTTTGAGCTCTGAGTAAAGCTGCGCCGCGAGAGTCTTGTTGTGCGAGAGCACCAGCACCGGGCGATCCTGCGCGGCGATGAGATTGGCCATAGTGAACGTCTTGCCGCTTCCCGTGACGCCCATGAGGCACTGGTGCCTGTTGCCCGCCCGCAGCGAAGCGAGAAGCTTGGCAATGGCCTGCTCCTGGTCGCCGGAGGGTTTGTAATCTGTAACGAGCCGAAAAATAGACATAGCGCAGAAAGAGCGTTGACACGGCGCAGGGAATCGGGCATCATACAGAGCATATGTACATCCCTACCCAAGAAGAAAGATACAGCAAAATTGCCCGATTTACGCTCTTTCTTTGTGTCATAGTGCCAAGTGGCATCGTGGCGTGGCTGGGGCAAGTAGGCAGCATCCTCTCCTGCGTCTGCGGCTTTTTGTGGCCCATCGCCCTGCCGCTGGTCTCACTGGGGCATCTGCCGGTGTGGGCGGCGCTGTGCTTCTCAGCCCTGCTGCAGGGCGGGGCGTTTTTCACGATGGCGAACAGCGCAAAACTCACCCCCAAGGGCAAGGTGACAATGGCCATCACCTGGGGGATGCTCTTTGCCCTCATCCTGCGCATCATGATTGCCTACGAGGTGTGGATGAGCGTGCGCGCCGGCCAATAAACGAGCGGCCGCGCCCCCACCCGGCTCAGCGCGAGGAGTCACCGGAAGCCGCGCTGAGCAGCTGCACCCCCGCGCGGCGGGCTGCGCGGCAGAGCTCAGGTAGCGGCTCCACCCCCGGGGCAAGCGCCATCACCATGGGCGCGGGAGGCGCAGACGGTATCCCCAGCAGCAGGCGCACCAGCCAATTCACCAAGCGCACCAGGCGCAAGCGCCGCATGTAGGCCCCTGCCCGGCGCAGGCACTTGAAGGGGCCCTCCGTGTCCTCGACGGCGATGACCACTCCATCACACACCACAGCGCTGCACCCCACACCCAGCCGGGCCATCGCCCGCGCCAGAGCGCGCGCATGGGCAGCGTCAGAATCCGTGGGCGGCAGCTCCGGCAGCAGCACCCCCTCCTCCGGCACCTCGAGCGCATGCAGCGTGATACCATGCTGCGCACAGAGCGCCGCCACCTTCTCGCGCTGAAAAAGAATCGTGCGGCCGGCCTCGATGACAATGTGGCGCACATTGAACCTCACACAGTGGCGGATCGTGTCCAGCCCGATGCACGGCACATCGAACCGCATATCATGCCCGGGCTTAGTCACCTTGCAAAGCGTCGTCGCATACGGGCGGCCACCCCCCTCGCGCAAGCACTCATTGGTCCCCTTGAACGCCTCCACACACACCGCCTGCCGGCCGTGCACCACAAGACTCTGGCCGATGTCGAGGCGGGCAATCTCACGGGCGAGCACCAGGCCGTGCCGCGCTTCCTCCAGCTGCTCCGGGGAAGCAAGCGGGCCGGCGATGTGCCCCACCCCCGGCATATACGGCTCCATGAAAGTGGTAGAGGGCAGCACCTGCCAGCCCTGCTCGGCGCCATAGCGGCACACCGCGCCGAAAAGCGTGTGAGCATTGCGGCGCTGCAGCTGCGCGAGCAAGCGGCGCGCTGTGGCATCCGGCCACATGGTGTAGATGCACGCAGGCTTGATCTGCCCGGCCATCAGCACATGCGTGACCCCCTGCTCTGCAAAAAAGCGCGTAGGAGCCTCCACCGCCCCCACGCGGAAGCGTTTGAACGCATCACACAGCGGCGGGATCTCCCGCCCGACAGCGCCGCGGAATCCGGCGCACACCACCCGCACCCCCGCGCGCCGCGCGCCCTCAATCACCAGCCGCGGGTACTCCCCCGCACCGGCCAGCACGCCTAAGATGTGACGTTGGGGATCAAGCTGCATACAGGGGGGGGAGGAGAGGGAGCGGAGTGAGGCATCAGGCACACCCGGGAGCTCAAAGCAACTCCGGGTGTTCGAGGAAGTAGGCAAGGCGCTGCATGAGGCGGCCGATATCTCCACCATCCACCACGCGGTGGTCAAACGATGCCACGATGTTGGCTTGCTCTACCGGGATGAAGCACTCCACCTCATCACTCCATACCGGCACTTTCTGCACTGCGCCGACACCGAGGATAAAGCTCTCGCTGGGCAGCGGCATGGGGGTGCCGAAGGTGAGCCCGAAGCCGCCGAAGTTCGACACCGTGGCAATGCCGCCGCCTTTGTACACATCATCCAAGCGCCGGGATCTCGCCTGCGCCACCATCTTGTTGAACTCGTCGATGAGCTCATCGAGCGTGTACTCATCCACCCGGCGCATCACCGGCACCAGCACGCCATCACTCACCTGCACAGCCACGCCGAGGTCGATGTGCTTGGGCGTGAGGATGCGCCCGCCCACCATGTAGCCCGCGCACTCCGGCGCCTCTGCCAGCGCCAAGGCCAGCGCGCGCACAAAGTAGAGCGTGTAGCCGGGTTTGCGCGGGTGGCTCTTGCGGTGCAGGATGATGGGTGCCATGTAGATGGGGCGCCCGGCGCTGGCGATGGGGCGGCGCCAGGTGCGCTGCATGCTGTCCGCCACGCTGCGGCGCATGGGGCTTGCCTGGCGTGAGGGCCAGCCGTCCACATACTCCAAAAACTTCTCAAAATCATCTATGGTGATGCGGCCGCCGGCGCCGGTGCCCACAATGTAGGTCATGTCCGCCTCGGTGATGCCGAGATCATCCATGCGGGCGCGGATGCGCGGGGAAAGGTAGTGCGCGCCCCGCACGCCCAGCGGCACCGGCAGCCCGCGCCCGCCCGTGTGCGGCACCTCGGTTTGCGCGCTCTCGCGGTACTCTCCCTCGGTGCGGAAATGCGCGCCCTCCTGCTGGGGCTCAGCGGCGGCCGCTGCCGCGCCTGCAGGCAGCTCCTGCGCACCGGAGCGCGCCAGCTCATCCTCACTTGCTTCGATGATGCCCATCACGGCCCCGACGGGGAGAGTCTCCCCCTCGGACACGCCGATCGAGACCACTGTGCCGCCGCAGGATGTGGTCACTCCCATCACCGCCTTATTGGTTTCCACCTCCATCACCTCCTGATCAGCCTGCACCGCATCTCCGGGCTTCACCAGGATTTGCATGATTGTGGCCTCGGCGATGGACTCGCCCAGCTGGGGCATGAGGATAGGTACTTGGGGCATGGTTGTGAGAGAAGTGGGGGGGGGAATCAGAGAGAAATGAGGTAGCGCGCCGCCTCTGCGATGGAGGCGCTGCCGGGGCGGTGGGCTTTCCAGAGCTCCGGGTGGTAGGGGATGGGGCATTCCTTGGAGGTGAGGCGCAGGGGCGGCGCATCCAGCAGGTGCAGCCCGTGCTCCACCACACGTGCCACCACCTCTGCCGCCACGCCGGCATAGGGGAAATCCTCACTCACCACGAGCAGGCGCCCCGTGCGCGCCACCGAGGCTAAGATGGTGTCGGTATCCAGCGGCTTGACGCAGCGCAGATCCACCACCTCAAGCTCATAGCCCGTGGAGGCTGCCAATTCCTCAGCCGCTTTCAGAGTTTCAGGCACCATGGCGGAGAAAGTGACCACACTTGCGTGCACCCCCTGCCGCGCCACGCGCGCCTTGCCGATGGGCAGCGGGTCAGGCTCTGCCCATGACTCCGCCTTGAGCCAGCGGTACAGGAACTTGTGCTCCATGAACACCACAGGATCAGGGATCTGCACCGCCTGCTTGAGCATGTAGTAGGCATCTGCCACGGTGGCGGGGGTGAAGACATACACCCCCGGGTAGTGGGCGAAGAGCGCCTCCACACTCTGGCTGTGGTAGGGGCCGCCGCCGGGTGTGCCGCCGCAGGGCATGCGCATGGTGAGGTTCACCGGCAGGCCGGTGCGGAAGTAATGCGCGCCGGCGTTGTTGCCCAGCTGGTTCATGCCCAGCGTGCCGAAGTCAGCAAACTGCATCTCGACGATGGGTTTCATGCCGCCCAGCGCCGCGCCGATGGCTACGCCCATGATGGCGTCTTCTGCGATGGGGGCATTGAGCACCCGCCCCGGGAAGCGCTCTGCCAGCCCCTTGGTGGCCTTGAACGCGCCGCCGAACGAGCCGGCGATATCCTCCCCATAGAGGAACACCTTGGGATCCTCCTCCAGCAGCTCCGCCATCGCTTGGCGGATGGCATCTATATATGTCACACTCATGCCTGGCGAACGGGTTTCCATGATACAGCATTCCAATCCAGCGCAGCGGGCGAGGGCGCCGGCTCGCGCTGAGCCTGCGCCACCAAGCGCTGCACTTCCTCGCGGCAGCTTTCGCTGAGGGCGGCATCCTCCTCCGCCGTGAGCCAGCCGGCCGCCAGCAGCTGGCGGCGCGCCACATCCAGCGGGTCGCGGTCCGCATAGGCCGCTTTCAGCTCAGCGGGGATGTAGGCGGCATCATCATGCTCGCCGTGGCCACACATGCGCAGCGTATTCGCCACCACCCACTGAGGCCCCTCCCCTGCCCGAGCCGCCGCCACCGCGCGGCGCATGGTCTCGAGCGTCTGAAAAAAATCCGTGCCATCGCAAGCGTGGCAGGCCATGCCGTAGCCGCGGCCGCGATCCGTCAGCGACTCACAGGCGAACTCCGCGCTATTCGGCGTAGAGTAAGCAAACTGATTGTTGGAGACCACCACCACCACCGGCAGCTTCTCCACAGCGATGAGATTGCACGCCTCATGCGCCGCGCCCACAGACGTAGTGCCATCCCCGATGCAAGCCATGCCCACACAGCCGGTCTGCCCCTGCAGGCGCTTGGCCATCACCATCCCCGCCACCACAGCCACCATAGCGCCCAAGTGAGAAATCGGCGCCGGGGTTCCTTCTTGCGGCTTACCCCAGTGTACATTGCCATCCTTACCGCCCATGCAGCCCTGCGCGCTGCCGAAATAGGCACGTGCCGACTCCAGCACAGCGTCCTCCCCCCACGCGCAGCGCCCCGCCATCTCGCGGATAAAGGGGGCATAAACATCCTGCCCGCGCTCCAGCCACACCGCCTCACTCGCCGCAATCGCCTCATGCCCACGCCCCAAAAACACGCCGCCGAATATCTTGCCCGCCTTATACAAGGCAGACACCTTAGTATCGAACGCCCGCGCCAAACACATGGCGCGGTACGCCCGCAGCGCCGGTTCCTTCAGCTCACTCTCATTCACGCCCGCATTATACGTCCTCACGCCTCACAAATCAAGCGAGAAGTCTGAATATCTTCGGTTTTACGATCGGCAAGAGCGGAGCGCTCCGGCACTCCGCTCATAGACCGCTCGCTCGCATCGGTCCCGGTCTTTAATCTGTAACGGAAACCCACGGAGCGTTAAAAGTTTGATTCATCTTGTGCACATACTCGGGCGTATCTTGTTGGCGTTTTTCAGCAAGGCATTCCTGATAGGTCATGACATGCTCCGGGGATCGTCCATCGTTGTAACTGAGTAAGTGATACTTCAAAGCCTCCTCGTACTCCTCCACCGTGAAAGCAGAGGAGTACTGCAACCAGGGGAACGTGCGAATGGAATAAAATCCCCGCTCGCCATCATTGTAGTAAAAATAAATGTAGTAGTAACGCGCCCTCACCTGTGGATCATCCTTGTGCCGCTCGAAAAACACGTCATCATGCTTCGATACCGGGTAGCCTCCCTCGCCGTTATCATCTTCGATAGGCTTGAGAAACTCAGCCCTCAGCTTATTCTCAAAATCCGGATCTTTCTTCAACTCTGCATCGTAGGCCTGTCGGCACTCAGCCATATACGCGAGATAGCGCTGCCCATAATCGGAGCAAGGAGACTCCTGGTACAAGCCCACTCGAGCCATCTTTGCCTGAAACAGCGCCAGCTCAGCCTTCGGCACCGAGCAACACCCCGCCACTATCACCGCTATCAGACTGAGAAAAAAACGCTTCATTTGTCCGAAAGTGTAGCAAAATCCCCCCCCCTTTACAAGCGAAAAACAGCACGCTCATAAGGAGTCAGGGGAAAAGACTTGCAATAGCGCGGACAGGGGTGTATGATTTCGCGCGTTATGAGTGAACTGCCCAAGGCATACGAACCTACTTTTGTTGAAGAAAAATGGCAGCAGCGCTGGCTGCAGGAGGGCTGCTTTCACGCGGATCCTCACTCGGAGAAACCTGCCTACAGCATCGTCATCCCCCCGCCGAATGTGACGGGTGTGCTGCACATGGGGCATGTGCTTAACAACACGATTCAGGATATCCTCGCTCGCCGCGCCCGCCAAGAGGGCAAGGAAGTGCTCTGGCTGCCCGGCACGGATCACGCCGGCATCGCCACCCAAGCTCGCGTGGAGAAGGAGCTGGCCAAGGAAACCCCGCCCCGCACGCGCTATGATGTGGGGCGCGAGGCGTTTGTGGACATGGTGTGGCAGTGGAAGGAGAAGCACGGCGGCATCATCATCAAGCAGCTCAAGAAGCTCGGCTGCTCCTGCGACTGGGAGCGCGAGCGCTTCACCATGGATGACAACTACGCCCGCGAGGTGGCGCGCGTGTTCACCGAGCTCTTCAAGGAGGGGCTTATCTACCGCGGCCTGCGCATGGTGAACTGGGATCCCGTGCTCCTCACCGCCCTGTCGGATGAGGAGGTGATCATGACGCCCTCCAAGAGTAAGCTTTACACCATCCGCTACCGCCTGGCAGACGGCTCCGGCAAGTACCTGTTGGTAGCCACCACCCGCCCGGAAACCATCATGGCCGACGTGGCCGTGGCGGTGAACCCGAAGGATCCGCGCTTTGCTCACCTCATCGGGCAGAAGGTCATCCGCCCGCTCGTGGAGGAGGAGATCCCCATCATCGCTGATGAGCATGTGGAGATCGACTTCGGCACCGGCGCGCTGAAGATCACCCCCGCCCACGACCGCACGGACTTTGAGGTGGGCCGCAAGAACGGGCTGGAGATCATCGACGTGCTCACGGCAGATGGCCGCATCAACTGCCCCGCCTGCCCGGAGCTGCACGGCATGGACCGCTTCGCCGCGCGCGATAAGTCCATCGAGCTCATCCGCGCCAAGGGGCTGCTGGAGAAGGAGGAGGAGTATGAGAACAACGTGGGCATCTCCCAGCGTTCGGATGTGCCCATCGAGCCGCGCCTGAGCATGCAGTGGTTCCTCAAATACCCCTGCGTGAAAGAGGCGCAGGAGGCCGTGCAGAGCGGAGATATCGTCTTCCGCCCCGCCCACTGGGCCAAGACCTATGCCCACTGGCTGGAGGGCATACAGGACTGGTGCATCTCCCGCCAGCTCTGGTGGGGGCACCGCATCCCCGTGTGGTACCGCAAGGACATCGCCGCCGAGCTGCAGGAAGCCCCCACGCTGAACGAGGCAGATGCCGAGGCCGGGCGCATCTATGTGGGCGTGGAGCCGCCCGCGGATGCGGAGAACTGGGTGCAGGACGAGGACGCGCTAGACACCTGGTTCAGCAGCTGGCTGTGGCCCTATGCCACGATGGATGACGCCTGCCGCGCCAAGTTCTACCCCACGAGCGATCTCGTGACCGGGCCGGACATCATCTTCTTCTGGGTGTCGCGCATGATCATGGCCGGCTACCGCTTTGCCGGCGGGAAAAAGCCCTTCTCCAATGTGTTCTTCACCTCCATCGTGCGCGACCTGCTGGGGCGCAAGATGAGCAAGAGCCTGGGCAACAGCCCCGACCCGCTGGATCTCATCGCCC
>JAFLSS010000068.1:7180-10220 GCA_022510805.1 Akkermansiaceae bacterium | reverse complement strand
TGCGGGGGTGCTGCGGGGGTGCTGCGGGGGTGCTGCGGGGGTGCTGCGGGGGTGCTGCGGGGGTGCAGCGGGGGTGCAGCGGGGGTGCAGCGGGGGTGCGGGTGCAGCGGGGGTGCGGCGGGGGTGCGGTGGGGGTGGCAGGCTCTCAATCCTCTCCCGCAGGCGGCATCTGCCATTATTCCCATTCGTCATTCGTCATTCGTCGTTCCTTCTGCGTTGGTGGGGGGGTATTGTTCAGGGCTGACGCATTAGATTGACCATCGACCATCTACAATTGACCATCGGAAAATAATGCGCGCTTTCGCGCGGAACATTTTATTTTTCAATGGCATATGGCGTCCCATGGTGCTCTGTCACAGCTAAGCGCCGTAGGCGCGATGACGGAAGTTTGCAGGTTTGAATGAGAAAATGGGCTGTATTTGTGTCGTCGACCTTTCGTGGTAAGCTTTGGCTTGACTCGCCGTAGGCGACTCTAAATCGATGGTCAATGGTCAATCTCTCAATGGTCAATTCTAATGCGTCAGCCCTGGGGTATTGTTCATTTTTGTTGACATCATACAGAAAAAAATGTATACTGCGCGGGCTATGAAAAAAAGACTGCGTAAAAAATACCGCATCGGTGAGTTCCGCGAGCTGTGCTTTGAATTCACCTTCGATTACAAGGGCGATGTCCAATCCCCTGAGTGTGAGCAGTTCCTCCACGCTTTTGTCGAGCAGTGCATCGAGGCCAATGGCCTGAATTGCGAAGGTAACCTCACCCAGGACGGCTGCAATGTCATCGCCCGCGCCGAAGACCCCACCCGCACCAGCGAAGAACAGCGCCTCGCCGTCAAATCCTGGCTCGAAAGCCATGAGCAGGTTGACCTCAAATCCTTCAGCGAGCTGGTCGATGCCTGGTACGGCGTTGATGAGTTCTAACCCTCCCTCCCCCCCTCCCCACACACCCAAGCCCCCCTCTTCCCCCCTCTCCTGACCACCATGAGCACACAAAACACCGACGCCCAGCCGCCCATCTTCAGCAAAGGACTCAAAGGCATTGTTGCCAATGAAACCAGCCTGAGCGACGTGCGAGGTGAAGAGGGGCGCTTGCTCTACTGCGGTTATGATATCGAGGACCTCGTGGATCTCTGCTCCTATGGTGAGATCATCTACCTCCTCCTCAACCGCCGCCTCCCCAACCGCCTAGAGCTCGACGGCCTCCGCCAGCGCCTCCGCCACGACCGCGAGCTCCCCCAGCCCATCCTTGACTTCTTCAAGTCCGCCACCAAGACCGCTCGCCCCATGAGCGCCCTGCGCACCGCCGTCTCCATGCTCGGCATGTATGACGACCGCACCAAAGACCCCTCCCAGATGAAGGAGATCGGCCTTTCGCTCATCGCCAAACTCCCGGTCATGGCCGCCTACTACCACCGCATCTGCCAAGGGCTGGAGCTCCCCCCCATCCGCACGGACCTGGATGAGGCCTCCCACTTCCTCTGGCTCCTCAAAGGCAAAGAACCCGACCCGCAGGAAGCCCATATCCTGGATGTCGCCTACATCCTCCACGCCGACCACGGCATGAACGCCTCCACCTTTGCCTCCCGCCTCACCGCCTCCACCCTGTCGGACATGTACTCCTGCATCACCTCCGCCATCGGCACCCTCAAAGGCCCCCTCCACGGCGGCGCCAATGAAGCGGTCATCGAGATGCTCAAAGAAATCGGCGAGGAGAAAAATGTGGAGGCCTACATCAACGACAAACTCGCCCGCAAAGAAAAAATCTTCGGCATCGGCCACCGCGTCTACCGCGTCCTCGATCCCCGCGCCCCTCAGCTCCGCCGCATCGCCATCCGCCTCACCCAAGCCATCGGTGAGCCCAAGTGGATCCGCATGAGCGACATGATCGCCAAAATCATGCGCGAGCGCAAAGGCCTCAATGCCAATGTTGACTTCTACTCCGCCTCGGTCTACTACAGCCTCGGCATCCCCACGCGCATGTTCACCACTGTCTTCGCCATCGCTCGCGTTGCCGGCTGGGTCGCGCAAATCCTCGAACAGTTGGAGGACAACACTCTCTACCGCCCCCTCTCCCGCTACACCGGCCCCAGTGAGCCCCTCCTTGTGCCTATCCTCGATATGCGCTAAATCGCAAGGGGAAGCTTTCGGAATGACGAGCGACGAATGACGAATGACGAACGGGAAATTTCGCAGGCTCTGCCTGCGGGGCGCGGTTTGGGCTTTTGCCTCGCGCTGTCCGGCACCATCTTTCGGAACGACGAATGACGAATGACGAACGGAAAGTTTCGCAGGCTCTGCCTGCGGGGCGGGGCTTGGGCTTTTGCTGCGCGCTGTCCGGCCCGTCTTTCGGAAGTACGATCGACGAATGACGAATGACGAACGGGAGGTTTCGCGGGCTCTGCCTGCGGGGGGCGGTTTGGGCTTTTGCCACGCGCTGTCCTGCCCGTAGCCCGTCTTTCGGAACGACGAGCGACGAGTGACGAATGACGAACGGGAAATTTCGCAGGCTTTGCCTGCGGGGCGCGGTTTGGGCTTTTGCCGCGCGCTGTCCGGCACCGCAGCACCATCTTTCGGAACGACGAGTGACGAATGACGAACGGGAGGTTTCGCGGGCTCTGCCTGCGGGGCGGGGTTTGGGCTTTTGCCGCGCGCTGTCCGGCACCGCAGCACCGTCTTTTGGAACGACGATCGACGAATGACGAATGACGAACGGGAGGTTTCGCGGGCGCTGCCTGCGGGGCGGGGTTTGGGCTTTTGCCACGCGCTGTCCGGCCCGTCTTTCGGAACGACGATCGACGAGTGACGAATGACGAACGGGAAATTTCGCAGGCTCTGCCTGCGGGGCGGGAGTTTGGGCTTTTGCCGCGCGCTGTCCGGCACCATCTTTCGGAACGACGAATGACGAGTGACGAATGACGAACGGGAAATTTCGCAGGCTTTGCCTGCGGGGCGGGGTTTGGGCTTTTGCCGCGCGCTGTCCTGCCCGTAGCCCGTAGCCCGTAGCCCGTAGCCCGTAGCCCGTAGCCCGTAGCCCGTAGCCCGT
>JAFLSS010000068.1:0-7080 GCA_022510805.1 Akkermansiaceae bacterium | reverse complement strand
GTAGCCCGTAGCCCGTAGCCCGTAGCCCGTAGCCCGTAGCCCGTAGCCCGTAGCCAGTAGCCCGTAGCCCGTAGCCCGTAGCTCGCAGCATCGCAGCCCGTAGCATCGCAGGTTTCGCAGTCGCGCAGGCGCGCAAGTCCTACTCCCGCAGGCGGAGCCTGCCATTATTCTCGTTCGTCATTCGTCATTCGTCGTTCGTCGTTCCACATGGTTCGTCATTCGTCGTTCCCCATGGTTCGTCATTCGTCGTTCCACATGGTTCGTCACTCGTCGTTCGTACTTCTCCCTGTTTGTTCATCTCTTTTTGAAAGAGATGCGCAGGTTGATGGGTTGCTATCTTATGATGGTAAATGTATAACAAAGATAAGCAGGCTTCAATAACACGGCTTTTTTCAGCCCTTTTGCCTTGGGATGATAGGCTATTAGTGATAGAGACTTAGAAAAATTTGCATTATTATCTTGCGTATCTCTTTCAAAAAGCTATAATCTCTTTGTACATTTTAGTTACAATTCTTCTTACTTTAATCGATTCCACTCATGAAATTACATCTCCCTATTTCGCTTCGTCATGGTCTTATCAAGACTTTAGCGTCTGTTCGGAATGTGGCGCTGCCTACCCTTTGCAGCGGGGCGCTTCTGCTTGGGCTGTGTGCTTTCACGCCTTTACAGGCCGCTGATTCGACTCCTGTTCTCTTCCAAGTCGATGATTCTGAGGATGAAGATGATCTCCTTTCGCCCATTCTGGATGATGACCCCGGCATCGTACCCTTCGCCGATGAGACAATAACAGTCTCGCCAACTGGGTCCTCTTATACTGTTGGGAATAATGATACATGTGCTGCTAATATTATATTCGAAGGTGATAGCATTACTAGCAACAAAGTCACGCTCTTACTAGGTACAGAAAGTAAAGTGACCGGTAGTATTACCCTGAATGGTAATGCTTATATTAGCAGATCAGAGGGAGCAACTGGCAATGCGTACATCATGGGCGATATCGATGCCAAGGGCTACGCAATACGTTTTTGGGGAAACAATATTATCATTCAGGATGGCACCCTTTCCAATCTCGGCGAGTTCCATGTCCATGGTGATAATAATGTCCATGTCTATATTAAGCAGGATCTCTCTCCTGAAAATATGTTTGAGAAGAGCACCGTGTTTAAATTTAACCCGATACGGAATGGTAAGGGCGGTCATCTCCATCTCCAAGGCAATATATCCGGATTTACCGAATACTGGGTTGTCAATTATGGTGGCAACGGCCAAGTTCACCTCGAAGGTTCTATAAACTGTGATAATGGTCTTTTAACAAAAACCCAATCGGGTATACTGCTCATCGAAACAACCGATCATAATATCACGACCCTCGATGTTCAGGCTGGGAATGTGTATGTTGCTAATGGTGGTGATTTACTTGGAGATGAAGACGACACCTTCACAAAGAACGGCGATGGCTCTTTGTACCTGCAGTCTGATATTTCCCACTCGGGTGAGCTTGTCATCAATGGCGGTACTGTTGACTGGGCTGGTTCTCAAACAGCAACCAACTCTCTGGGCTTCACGCAGATTACAATCAACAGCGGGGCGACGTTCCAGATCACCCACGCCAAT
This sequence comes from Akkermansiaceae bacterium, assembly GCA_022510805.1. Classification (GTDB taxonomy): domain Bacteria; phylum Verrucomicrobiota; class Verrucomicrobiia; order Verrucomicrobiales; family Akkermansiaceae; genus Akkermansia. The sequence goes on along the minus strand of JAFLSS010000068.1, from coordinate 5,466 downwards.
ACGGATCAGCTCAACACCGCCATGACGCTTAATGGTGGCACGCTCAGCATCAATGACATGTCGCCCGATAATACTGACGTCTATAATAAGTGGAAAAAGCTGGATGTGACGGCGAACAGTAACCTGACATCCAGCTGGAATGGCGGCGCGGCGTTCGACACCATGACCGGCAGAGCTAACCTGACTATTTCTAAAACTCCGCGAGATTCAGTTCAGCGGCTTATGCTTCTCGCCCACGAAGTAAACAACTATAATGGCAGCATCCTGTGGGCCGATGAGAATAGTTATAATACTCGTGGGGCTGTCACAGTGCAGTTCGACTCTGTCAGCCAGGAGGAGGACTACACCCTCACCGTGGGAAACGAGACCTACAACATGGATGTGAAGCTGGGGGCTGCGTTCACCATGGGGGGAGCAGGCAATCTCGACATCGTTGGCAATGTGACCCAGGTGACCGGCGGCAGCTTCAGCAAATCCGGCACAGGCACGCTTTCCGTGAGCGGGAACACCACCCTGACTGGCGGGCTCACCCTGCTGAAGGGCGATATCGAGCTGGGCGGCAGCCTCACGACCGGCAACGGAGCTGTGGATCTGTATAGCCACCTGACTGTGGGCAATGGCGGCACGCTGAACGGCCAGCTGACCATCTATGAGGACGGGCAGTTGGAAATCACCGCCGGTAACATGACGGTGAATGGCTTCCTGGCTAGTGACGGCATCCTGATGGCCGGTGCCAACCTGACAGTGAATGACACCTTCCAGGTGTACGACACCAGCAGCACCACCATCACGGGAGCGCTCTCCGTGAATGGTGAGCTGGGTGTCTACGGCGGCATCTTGCAGGCGAATGCCGGCGCCACGGTGGATGCCTACTACCAGGAGGCCGGCAATGTGACCGTGACGGGGGATCTGAGCTCCACCGGCGGCTTCAACATGTGCGATGGTAACCTGAAAATTACCGGCAAGCTTCACATCGGCGGCGGGGTCTACATGTACCACGATGGCACGCTGGAGTATGCCTCCGTGCAGCTGGAGGATGACAGCACCCTGTTCTACACGAAGACGAACGGGAAAACGATGCTCGATCTCACCAAGAATTTTACCTTCGAAAAGAGTGATCCTGATAATGATAAGGATTTCCGCCTGTGGCTCAACCTGCTGGACTACAGCGTGGAAGAGATGTCCGAAGGTGTGGATCTGGGGCTGGCGTACAGCGTGACGGATGGCATCTTGGCCGATATGATCAACGTGCTTGCCTATGCTAAAGGCTCCTACACACTCTATGAAGGCGACAATGGCCACTGGTTTATCCGCGCAGAGAACGGCCCCACGGTGGATCCGAATAGCTCCGGCATCTGGGATGAGAACTGGAAGGGCAAAGGCGGCATGGAGCTGGAGACTCGCCCGCTGGGCGCGGTGATCGACAAGTGGGAGGGCAATGGCACGGCGTACCTCAGCGACCGCGCGGCGGACTTCATCCAGCCCACCGCCACAGGCACAGCGCTTGTGGCACAGTTTGACTCCGACTCCCTGCCGGATGATGCGGACATCGTGGGCGGCTGGAAGAATGTGAGAGGTAAAGCAGCAGAATTGCACAATGATATTTGGATCGACGTGATCGGCGGCAATTACCGCTTGATCGCCGGCGGCAATGAAAATGATTGGCAGAATGCCACCAAGTCGGACTTCTTCGGCAACACGCATATTCAGCTGCGCTCTGTGAATGGGCAGGAGGTGTCCGCCGTCGCGGTGATTGGCGGCAGCAACCAGGGTGGAGAGCAGAGCCACTTCACCGGTGATAGCTTCATCTCCATCCAGAAGGGGGTGAATGTGCGCGGCGCGGTGATCGGCGGCTCCATGTTTGCCCATGGCATAACCTCGCACTTCGACGGCAATTCGGAGATCTATATCTACACGGCGCTGGCAGAAGATAAAACGGCTCACATCTCCGGTGAAGCTAATGAGAACCTGCAAATTGTGGTGGGTGGTAACTACATCCGCCGGAATTGGCCCGGCACACACACCTTCACCGGCACCTCCACCATCCGCCTCATGTTTGCGGATGAGTACAAGAACGCCCCGGCCAACTTTGAGAAGCTGATCGTGGGTGGTGATATGATCGGCTACGGCGAAGCATCGAATAACGAAAATGGCATCCTCACCCACGGCGGGGACTCCTCCATCTACATCACCGGTGCGGAGGGAGTGACCTTCACGCAGCGCGTCATCGCCGGCAGCTATGATGCCAGCGCCTCCACCATCGTGCACGGGGGCAACACGCTCCTCTTCATCGACTCCGGCAATTTTGGGAGTATCGTGATCGGCGGCAGCGTGCGCGGCGTGCTGGGCGACAACGACCCCACCCGCAACCCCGAGGCCTCCAACGCCAGCATTGCCGGCGGCACGCAGGTGCTGATCTCCGGCGGCACGTTCCGCGGCTTTGACACCGTGGCCACCACGGCAGACAGCGTCACGAGCTACTCCATCGGCCAAGTGGCGGTGGTGGGTGGCAACCACGCAGCCAACCCGGGCAGAACCGGCAACGCCACCGCCGGCACCAGCAGCATCGGCGAGAGCACGAGTGTGATGATCTCCGGCGGCACCTTCTACGGCCACGTGGTGGGCGCCTCTGCGGCAGAAGATGCCAAGGGGCGGATCGGCTCTGTGACCGTGGGCGGCAGCTCCTCTGTGGAAATGCTGGGCGGCAGCATGGTGAAAGGTGACGCGCAGGGTGATGACCCGGAGAACTGGGTGCCGCGCGTGGTGGGTGGCTTCCTGCTCAACATGCCCACAAGCACCGCCAATGCGGACACCTCCCTCAGCGTGGGCGGCTCCCGAGTCACCATCGGCGGCGATGCGCAGGTGTATGATGTGATCGGCGGCAGCTGGACCTCCCTGCTGGATGTGGACAACGACGACCTGGCGACAGGAGGCGTGGCGCAGGGAGAGATCAGCGTGACGCTGGGAGATGCCGCCGTGGTGCGGGGAGATGTGTATGCCGCCGGTATCCAAGGCGGTGAGACCAGCCTGCTGGCGGATTCCACGCATGTGGACATCTCCTCCGGCGTGACCTTTGAGAAGTGGGACGGCAGCGCCACCATCATCAGCGGCGGCTACCTGAACACCCGCCGCGCCGAGAGTGAGGATACCTCCGGGCTCTGGACAGAGGAGCAGGACATCTTCGGCCAAGACTTCTACGACAACGTGAGCAGTGTGGACGGCGAGCGCACGCTCACCTTCTCCAGCTCCGCTGACTACGGCAAGAACCTGGAGAAAGCATGGCTGGTGAACTTCGACACCGTGGAGCTGAGCCAAGGCGCCCTGGTGACCCCCGGCGCCCTGCTGAACCCTGACGGCGCTGAGATCACTGTGACCGGCAGCGGCACCCTGTGCCTGAATGCGCACCTCATCACCACGCCGGATGGCAACAGCCGACTCAACAACAGCGCCCTCACGCTGACGGACGGCGCCACGCTGCACCTGCTGCGCTTCACCCCCACCCCGCAGACGGGCTACCTGCAGGGCGTGCGGGCAGATAACAGCACGAGCATCATCATCGACCTCGACCAGAAGGGCGGCGCCAATGACACCCTGCTCGTGGCAGACAGCATCAGCATGACAGGCGGCGAGCTCACCCTGAACGTGAATGTGAACACCTCCATGCTCACCGATGCGCTCATCCGCAGCGGCGCGCCGGAGGGCACCCCCACCGGGAGAGCACAGGCCCCCTCCGTGAGCCTGGACAACACCCAGCTCAACCTCCACATCGGCACCCTCGATAACCAGCTCATCAACGGCAAGGACATGGTCATCCACCTGGTGGAGAACATGGACACCAACAGCACCTACAACCTGAGCCTGAGCACCCTGCTCTCCCTGGAGAAGTGGTTCACCGGCCCGGTGGAGGTGAAACTGCAGGATGATGGCTACCTGGACCTCGTGGGCCGCACCGTGAGCGCCAGCACGGCGAACTTCCACACCAGCCGCGCCTACACAGTGAACGGCCTCGCCGGCGCGCGCATGCTGGACAACCTGTACGTGACAGTGAACCCCGAGCTGAACTCGCCGGAGGGAGACCGCGCCGCGCTGCTCCGCTCGATGGAGGGCATGTTCCTGGACGGCAAGCTGCGCGAGGCTGACGCCACCATGGCGGCGGCGGGCGGCGCCAGCCTGCCGACACTCGGCCAGGCCTTTGTGGATGATGTGGAGCGCCAGCTGCGCAACATCCGCAACCGCAGCGCCCTGATCGACACCCGCGAAGCGGCCGATGCGGATGACATCCCCGTCAACCTCTGGGTGAACGCCGAGGCCTACTACCACGAGACCGACGCCGACAACACCTACAGCGGCTACCGCCTCAACAGCTGGGGCGGCACCCTGGGCGCCACCGCCGACCTCAGCAAGTATGACCGCGTGGGGCTGGCCATCACCGCCATGTACGGCGACCTCCGCTCCGAGGGCCCGGACAGCCTGAAGGGAGACCTGACCACCAGCTACCTGACCGCCTTCTGGCGCCACAGCAGCAACGCCTGGTCCCACACCCTCGTGGCCACCGCCGGCATCGCCACCACCGACGTGCACCGCACCGTCAACTACGACGGCGGCAGCTACACCACCAACGCCAGCCCGAGCGGCTTCGGCATGGGCGTGATGTACGAGATCGGCTACGCCTTCAAACTGGATGAAGACGCCACCACCTGCATCCAGCCCGTCGTCAACGTGATGTGGGCCTACACCCACCTGAACGGCTTCCACGAAACAGGAAGTGACGCCGGACTGATGGTGGGCGCCATGCACAACAACAGCGTGGTGATCGGCGCCGGCTGGCGCGCGCAGTCCATCGTGGGAGAAGCCACGTGGAACCGCCCGCTCACCGTCGAAGGGCGAGTCCTGGCCAAAGTCTACACCGGCGACCGCCGCACACAGGCCGAAACCGCCTTCATGGGCACCACACACTGGGAGAAACTCAGAACGAGCAAACCCGGCGCCATGGGCGTAGAACTCGGAGCCAGCATCGTCATCCCCGTCAGCACGAGCGAGAACATCTTCCTGGACGCCTCGGCCGAGCTGCGCAACGGCGAAACCGGCTTCAACGTGACCGCCGGCTACAAGTGGGGCTTCTAAGCCCCCCCACCCCAAGCCACCACGGCTTGCACAAAAGCGCCTCCGACCCCACGGAGGCGCTTTTTTTGCGCTCCCCTCCCCAAAGTCAACCCCAAAAAGCAAACACATTAGAAAAAGTACAAACGACGAACGACGAATGACGAACAGAACATGAGCGCGCTCTCGCGCGACCTGAATAGCCGCAAAGCCCATGAAAAGCCTTCCCCACACCCGACGCCACAAATACCCAACCGCACCCGCCAGCCAACCACCCACGCCAGCCACACACAGACCACAGCATCCCACCGGCACCCCACGCCACGCACCACGCCACAAGCACACCCACAGGCACCCCCACGGCAC
>JAFLSS010000067.1 GCA_022510805.1 Akkermansiaceae bacterium | reverse complement strand
CGTAGCGCAGGTGCAGCGGGTAGAGCGCCATGAGGGTGATGATGGTGGTGCAGTTGGGGTTGGCGATGATGTTGCGCGGGTGGTTCAGCGCTGCTTCACCGTTGATTTCCGGCACGACGAGGGGGACATCTGCCTCTTGGCGGAAGGCGGAGGAGTTGTCCACTACCACGCAGCCTGCCGCCGCCGCGATGGGCGCATACTCGCGCGAGATGTCACCACCTGCGGAAAAGAGCGCGATGTCGACCCCGGCAAAGGAGTCCGGCGTGAGTTCTTCTATGGTGTGGGTTTGGCCGCGGAAGAGGACTTGTTTGCCTGCGGAGCGGCGTGAGGCAAGGAGCTTGAGGGAGGAGAGGGGGAATGCGCGCGTTTCAAGACAGGAGAGGATCTCCACGCCTACAGCGCCCGTGGCGCCGACGATGGCTACTCGGGGATGGGATGTCATGGTTATTTTAGCAGATGGAACGTGCAGAGTATACCCTGCCTTCGTGGGTGTGGCAAGTCAAAAGAGCCGGGGGGGACTCAGCGGACTTCTGCGCCCTTGGCGGCGCGTTTTTCATCGCGTGCTTTGTCGCGGCGCGCTTTGTCTTGCTCACGCTCTCTTTTGCGGATTTCGCGTTTTTCTTCGGCGGTGCGGGTGTGTTTGATGTTGCCCCAGTTGGTGGCGAGGGGTGGGGAGAGGCGCCCATAGCGGGTCTGCGGGTCGATTTTGGCGCAGGCGTTGATGAGGCCTTTGAGTTTGGCGGGGGGTATCTCCTCACGGCGGCTCTGGCCGATGAGCAGGAGGTAGGCTGCCTGCCGGTCCATGGGGCGCAGGGCTTCGTCCTTGATGACTTTCATGCAGGCATCCTGCATTTTTTTGTAATCCGGCACGAAGTCCGGCTTGAGGAAGCCGTCCTTGGTGTCCATCTGCTCATAGAGGAAGGCGAGGGCGCTGAAGGTGTTGCGGCGCACCATGCCGGAGGAGTCGGAGGGGTCTGCTTCTTTGATGCGCTCCACCAAGCCGCGTGGGGCTTCGATGGGCAGGTCAGCCACGGCGCTGAGCAGCTTGGCTTTTTCGGCGCCGGAGGCGTTTTCTGCCTGCTTGAGCAGCTCTTGCTGCTTGCGCAGCGCGGCGATTTTTTCGCGCAGGTTTTTATAGCCGATCTCCATGCTGTCCTCCGTGCCCAGGAAGTCTGTGCCCGGCAGGTTGGCGTAGCGTGTGCCATCTTTGGTGAAGAGCATGACCGTGGGGCACACGCCGAAAGGTGGCGGGTTCATGCCGGAGGCGGCGTTTTCGGATTCGGCTGCTTGCTCAAAGGTGGGGGATTCATAATAGGGTACCGCCACGAGGATGGCGTTGCCTGTGGCGGCCTCTGCTTCGGGGGTCTGCCAGAAGCTCTTGAGCATGCGGAGGCTGCGCTTGTTCCAGTCCGGCCCGTAGCAGAACACAGCCACGCCGTCATCCCCGGCTTCAGAGAGGGCTTCGCTGAAGCTGGCGGCGCGGCGCGGGTTGCGGGGCGGGGTGGGCGGAGTTGCCGGCTCGGCCGGCTCGGCCTCGGTGGCGGCCGGCTCGTCAGAGATCTCAGGCTCTGCTTCTTCTTGAGCGGGGGCAGAGAGGGCTGCGCCCAGCAGGCAGAGGCCGAGCGTCCACCACAGCTTATTTGGCTTTCTTGTTGTCATACACGAGGATGGCTTTGAAGTCGATACCTTGGTTTTGCTCAGCGCCGGAGTCGATGCGGATGAACTTGGCATTGGGGCATTTCTTGATGTCGAGGATCACGCAGGGGCGGTCGGAGGAGTCCGGGAGGTTTTGGAGAAGCTGCCAGGTTTTGCCGTCGGCAGAGGTTTCCACAAACCACTCGCGGTATTGGGCGCAGGTGCCGGAGGTGGGCACAATCACCAAGCCGCCGATGTAGGTGCGCCGGGGCAGCTCGATGATGAGCTTCACGTGCTTGCCTTTTTCGGAGAGGATGTGACCGCCTTCGGGGGTGAGGGCTGCGGCGTGTTTGACGATGTTTTCCTGCTTCGGGTTGTATTTATCGAGCATGACAACACCGCCGGCGGAGATGATGTTGCCGGGGGGCGGCGCGAACTTGGGCATGGCCTTGGCGTCGGCATCCGGGGTCATGTAGTCCTTGCTGTATTGGTTGATCAGGGAAATGTAGTGGTCTTTTTCGCGGCTGTTCATGCGGGCGTTGGAGGAGATGGAGGATTTGCACATCTCTTCGGCGGCGCGCACGACGGAGGCGTTGAGGAGGCGGCGGGTGGCGTCTGCCTGCGGGTCTTCGCCGATCTTGGGCATGTCAGCAAGCATCTTGTCGACCATGCCGCGCACTTTTTCGCCCATGCTCTTGTTTTCGGAGAAGGCTTTGCGCACGGCCCAGCTGAGGGCGATGCCGAAGTCAGGGTGTTTTTGGACGGCTTCGGCGATCATGCGGAAGTAGTTTTCCTTGGCGGAGTGCTGCTGCTTGCCGAGTGCTTCGTATTGCTGCTCGAGCATGACTTCCATATCCCACTCGGCTTTTTCGTTTTCGTTGAGGTTTTCGAAGTAGTTGCCGAAGGCGATGAGTTTTTGCTTGTTGTTGCGCAGGGCTTTGAGCAGGGTGGGGTAGATGATTTCCGTGAGGTAGCGGGAGCACATCTCCGGGTGTTTGGGCGCCACGGAGGAGCACACAAACTCATTCACACCCAGGAATTTGCTCGGCTTGTTTTTCAGGGATTTGGCGGCCGTGGTCAGGTAGTGCTCCCACACGGGGTGGTAGAGCGGCTGCATGGTCACGGACATTTCATAGAGCTTGAGCGCGTCATTGGGGCGGCGGGTGGCGGCCAGCATGTCTGCCAGGGAGCAGATCAACTGCGCATCGCGGGTGCGCGCTCCGTCTTCATACATGTCCGTGTACATGCTCATGGCGCTCCAGGAGTAGAGCCCCCAGCAGCTCCAGTGGGGGGAGCGCTTTTCGGAGATGGAGTTGCAGGGCTGCCACTTGCCTTTGTGGTACACGGCGTAGGCGCAGTGCCCGGGCTCACCCATGGTGAATGCCGGCACACCATTGGCCACGGCGGAGGAGGCGCCGAAGTGTGAGAGAGAGCCGCACACGCCGCCGGTGTCGCGCACGACTTTGGCGTGCTTGCCCGGGTCCAGCACGGAGAAGGGCTCGTAGTACCAGGCGGAGAAGATGGTGTCGCCGAAGGCATTGAGCGGCAGGTAGGAGACTTGGTAGGCCATGCCGGTGTAGTTGGCCGGGCGGGCGGAGACGTTGTCCCGCTGCCAGGCCAGGGAGGTGGCGCTGCCGAAGGGGCTGTTCATGTCACTCTTCCAGCCGCAGACAAAGTGCATGAGCCAGCCGGGGAGCTTGCCGAATTTGCTGTTGAGCAGGCCTTCATCCCACCCGTTGGCGAAGAGCAGGTAGCGCTCGCGGGCGGAGCGGTAGGTGTCTTTTTTGGCGGCGTCTTTGTTGCGGCGGCGGTTGTTGGATACCGGGGAGCCGATGTCCTTGAGTTCTTTGATTTCGTTTTCGGTGAGCTCGCGGCCATCGCCATACCACTGCTTGCGGGTGAACTCCACCGCCACGGCAGCGGCGATGCGGCGCTTCACACCGCGCTCCACGGCGGTCATGTCATCCAGCGCATCCTTGTCCATGTTCGGGTCAGTCTGGCGGAAGTGGTAGATCATGCCCAGGGCGATCTCGGGCTTGGTGAGCTCGCCATCATACACAAAGGAGCTCACCCAGGGCAGGTCGTTGAGCAGCGGCGCGAGCGACTCGGACACCTTGCGGTCGTTCATCAGCTTGGTGAGGGAGTCGATGTCCGCGCGGGAGAGCATGTCCCACTGGGCGATCATGAGGCGGTTTTCAGGGTTGCTGATCACCTGCATCACTTTCTCTGGCTTGGGGTTGGCGCCGAGGCGTGCGCGCAGGGCGTTGGCGAGGCGCATCTGCACCTGTTTGGGGTGGCGCCAGTTGGTGGGTGAGAGTTTGCCGGTGAATTTTTCTTCATTCACGGGGCGGCGGCCGTTGTCCTCGCGCGTGATGCGCGTCATTCTCTTCACATCGGTGCCCTCGAGGTCGGTCTCATCTTCCTCCTCCTCAGAGTCTTTGATGTCATCTTCCGGCGTTTCATTGTCAGCGATGGGCGTGTCATCCGGCTCCGGTGTGTCATCTGCGGGGGTCTCGTCCTGCACCAGGGGGGTGGGTGGCGGGAGGGGCGGGAGATCCACCTGGGTGTCTGCTATTGCTTTTTTAAGCTCATAGGGAAAGAGGGTTGGGGAGATGACATAGCCTATGCAAAACCCGATCAGGATGATGATGAGATGGTAAAACCTGAACTTCATACCTCACTTACTAGCAGATTGAGGAGTGATTGTCAAGTATGCAATGCATCGTAATTGCGCGCATGAGCGGGGCTGCCGGGCGCGCCGGTGCCTGCGGTGCTGTGGCAGAGTGCGGGGAGTGAATGTTTGTTTGTGTATGAGGGTGAGTGGGTTGTGAGTATTATGGCGCTTGGCTGACACAATTTGGGCTGTTGTGCTCTTGGAAAACGGGTATAATGGCGGTGGTGAAAAACGGCTTGATGGTATTGATCTTTTGGCTGCTGGCAGGAGTGTGCCCGGCAGAGTATGCTGTGTTTACTCGTGCGGCGCAGGAGTCGGGCAGTCAACTGCTCTCATTTGTGGTCGGGAGTGTGGTGCAGCGCATTGAGGTGCATTTTTTTAAGGAGTCAGAGGAGGGGCTGTGTATAGTGGATGAGGGGAATGAGGCACCGCGGTATGGGAATTTGGCGGCGGCGATGGAGGCGGAGAAATGCACAGCCGGGGTGAATGGCGGCTATTTTGGGGCCGATGCGGCGCGCACGCCGATTGGGCTGGTGCGGCACAAGGGGTTCACTATTGCGCCGTTCTCCAAGCGCGGGTTCACGGTGTCCGGCATTGTGTATGACACGGGGCGCGGGATCTGCCTTGAGCGCAGCACCCGCTTGCAGACTCCGCTGCACAGCATGCAGGAGGCGATTCAGGGCGGGCCTTTCTTGGTGGAAAATGGGCGCGCGGTGTCCGGGCTGGAGAGGACAAAAAAGGCGGCGCGCACTTTTATTGCCACCAATGGCGCCGGGCGGTGGTGCATCGGCATCACCTCGCCGCTCACGCTGGCGGAGTGCGCAGCCTGGCTGGCGCAGCCCGGCTGCCTCGGTGAGTTCCGCGTGCAGGCGGCGCTGAATTTGGATGGCGGCAGCTCCAGCTCATTTTGGGATAAAGCGGCGGGGGTGAGCCGCCCCGGTTTTAAGGCTGTGCGCAATTATGTGGGGGTGCGTCCGCGCCGCCTCAGCGCGCCGAGTGGCGCTTCAGCAGGTAAAACACCGCCTGCCCCATAAAGGGGAGGGTGAGCATGCAGGCGGTGACGCCTGCGAGTAGGGCGCCCTCTGCTCCGCTGAATGTCTGCACGCTCACGCAGATGGCGGCGGCCAGGCAGGTGGCGGCTCCCAGGGCGCTGCCGAGGTGTGCCGCGCGCTGGCGCGGGGTGATGCGCAGCGCGGCGGCGTTGGCCAGGGCGTAGATGCTCAGGAAGCCGATGCTGGAGATGGCGGTGAGCTCTTGGACGCTCAGCAGGTTGACAAAGATGATGAGCAGGCTGCAGAAGAAGATGACACCCGGCGTGCGGGCGCCGGGGCGCTTGGGGTGGAAATAGGTGGGCAGCTCGTGCTCTGCGGCCATGGCTTCCGGGATGCGGGACACGGAGAAGATGTCGGCATTGAGCGCGGAGGCGGCCGCCACCACGGCGCCGGCGCAGAGCAGCAGCCCGCCGCCCTCTCCCATGTACCGCCGCGCCACGGCGGAGAGCAGGTAGTTGCTCTCCTGCGCAGCGGTGCTGTAGTCCACATTGCCCACGGTGCAGAAGGCCACGGCGCAGTAGTACAGCGTGACGCCGCCCAGGCAGAGCAGCATGGCCAGCGGCAGGGTGCGCTGCGGTGAGCGGAAGGGGCGGCGGATGGCTGCCATCAGCTCAAAGCCCTGGTAGCTCATGAAGATGGTCAACCCGGTGGTGAGCACGCCGGAGGCGGGCTTGGCGAGGCGCGGGGAGAAGTTGTCCCAGTTCCACAGCGGTGAGAGCAGGGCGGTGCAGATGAAGAGGCCCATGATGAGGAATTTGACGGCGTTGAGCGGCCTCTGCGCGCGGCGGCTCAGCGCAGTGGGGCTCAGGCAGGCGGCGGCCACCAGCAGGATGCCCCCGCAGGAGATGATGCGCTGGGTGCTCGCGCTGTGCTGCCCCAGCAGGTCGGCCACATAGGAGCCGAAGACGCCGGCGTAGAGAGACGCGATGCCGGCATAGCACACCACGAGCAGCAGGTTGAGTGAGGCGGAGAGGTAGCCCCCGCCAAAGGCTGCGTTGAAGTAGGCTGTGGTGCCGCCGGCTCCGGGGAGGGCGGCGGCCATGCGCGTGTAGGAGTAGGCGGTGATGTAGGCGGGAAGCGCGCCCAATAGGAAGGCTAGCGGGGCGGCGCTGCCGGCGCCTTGAATGGCTTGCCCCATGGTGGCGAACACGCTGCCGCCGATGATGGAGCCCAGGCCGACAGCTAATGCGGCGCCCACCCCACAGGCGGGTTGGTCTGTGTGTGCTCTCATACGCGCCGCAGCTTATCTGCCGCGGGGGCGTTAGGCAAGAAGTTAGGGCTATTTGTTTGCGCCGGCGGGTTCTTGAGCGGTGGCGGGGAAGGGATCAAACGCCTTTTCATCGCGCACGATGGAGACCCGCGCGCCGTTTCCCAGAAGCAGCGAGAGCTCGTTGGCATCTTGGCGGGCCATGTGCACCACCTTGCTGCGGGGGGCGGAGTTGCTGCCGGTGAGGCAGGTGCCATCTGCCAGGCGCAGCGTGCGGTTGCTGGAGGTGAAGATCGCCGAGCTGCGGGGGATGCGCGCGCCGTTGAGCTCGCCCTCGCGGTCGCGCAGCTGGGTTTCGGCATTGCCGCCGGTGAGGAGGTCTTGTGAGGGGGTGATATCGTAGGAAGCCACGAGTTCGCGGCCGTCCCAGACGGTTATTTCGCGCGTGGTGAGATGCAGCTCAGCGCGCAGGTCTTGGGCAAAGACGGTGAGTTTCTGCCCCACTTTGAGGCTGGAGGGGGCGACCATGGCGTTGATGAGCACCAGCAGGTCGCTGGAGGTCTTGTAAGCGGCGGCGATGCGCTCAATATTCTCCCCGCGGCGCACGGTGTGGGTGTGGGCGCGCGGGTGGCTTGCGGAGAGGTAGCGGCGCGTGCGGATGGCTCCCACGAGGCGCCGGGACTCATGCCCGGCGAGCCCTGATTTGTGCACGAAGGGAAGCAGGAGGCGCAGGGCTTGCTCATAGTCGTGCGCGGCGATGAGGCGCTGCGCCTGCTCCACCTCCGCCGGGCGGCGGGGCCAGAGGGAGTAGTTCTCTTGGGCGCAGAGCGGCGCGCTACAAAAGACCGCGGCGCTTAAAATCAAAAATGTTGATTTCATGGGATTGTTGGATGATTTCAATCATGAAACAGAGCAGGGAGACCTCCCACGTGTCGTCCACGCCTTCGATGACGGCGCGGTAATAATCGCCGGAGTTTTCTGTCTCGCGTACCACGCGGTCAGCCACCTCGCGGATGTCCTCATGCAGGTATTCCTCCTGCACCTCGGAGCGGCTGAATTGGAAGCCATAGCGCACCAGCGCCTGCAGGGGGGAACCCTGCTCCCGCATCCAGTCAAAAAGCTTTGCGGCCTCCGCGCTGAAGCCCTCCGTCTCGATGCCCTGCATGGTGGGCGGTTTCAGGATGAGCGGCCGGCCGGCCTCCACCCAGCCGCTGCGCACTCGGCAGTGCCCCACAGTATCCATCGGCTCGCTGAGGAGGCGGAAGTTGAAACGCGTCTCGCCGAATGACTCAATGCGCCGGTAGGGCACATACAGCAAGCGTGTGTGCCGGATAGCGTATTCAAAGGATGAGGCGTTCATGGGGGGTGGGGAGGAGGGAGATGAAAAGGGCGGTTCCGACCATTCGGTGGAAACCGCCCGTTGAATTAGGGAAAGGTTCCTGTGCTGATCAGGCCTTCTGGCTCTTGATGTAGGCCACTACATCAGCCACAGACTTGAGCTTCTCAGCATCCTCGTCAGGCACTTCCACGGAAAACTTTTCCTCGAAAGTCATGACAAGCTCAACGGTGTCGAGAGAGTCTGCGCCGAGATCGTCGATGAACTTGGCATCAGGGGTCACCTTTTCGCGGTCTACGCCGAGTTGCTCGACGATGACGTCAATTACCTGGGATTCGATATTGTCGGACATATATGAATAATGTGACTGATTAAGGTGCGCTCATTCTAGCGCACTCTTGCGCAAAAAGCAACCCTAATTTGCAGCTTTGGAAAAATTATCTTGTCAGGGTGTCAAAAAATGCTTATCATTCCTTTGAATGTCAAGCATTTGTCATATGCGTTCGCCCAGGTGGGTAGGGGGTGCCACAGGGTGGCATCGCCGCCGGTGAGCACGACAAAAGGCTGCTGGCCGAGCTGCCGGGCGATGCTTTGCAGGATGCCGCTCACCATGCCGGTGTAGCCGTGGTAGAGGCCGGCTTGCAGGGCTGTCCGGGTATCGGTGCCCAAGGCGGGGGCGGTGTGCAGGTGGTGGGTGGAGATGCCGGGGAGCTGGGCGGTGCTGCTTGCGGGGGCGGCGGCGAGGGCGCGCAGGCCGGGGGCGATGACGCCGCCGATGAGGCGCGGTGCGCCGTCCACACGCGCGATGGTGTCAAAGGTGCAGGCGGTGCCCAAGTCCACAGCGACACAGGGCAGGGGGTAGTGCGCGGCGGCGGCCGCGGCGTTGGCGATGCGATCTGCCCCCAGGGTGGCGCGGCCGGGGTAGTGGCTCAGCAGCTCCGGGCAGGCGGCGGCAGTGACCTCATGCACGGGGCAGGCCAGGCTGCTGCGCAAGATGCCGGCCGCGCGCGGCACGACGGAGCAGAGGATGGCCTGCTCGTATACCCAGCCTTCCAGCGCGTGCGCGAGGGATGCCGGGCTGATTTCGGCCGTGGGCAGCACGCGCAGCTCAGGCTGCAGCTCGCCGTGCTGCGCGAGGGTAAATTTGGTGCGCGTGTTGGAGTTGTCGATGAGCAGGAGGCTCATGTTGCAAAAAATCTCCTTTCCAGAGCATCGGCAGTGCGGGCGGCGCCGCCGCTTCTCCGGGCGGCGTGCATGGCGGCGCAGGCGCGCTGCCAGCCGGCGGCGTTGTTGCCCAGCAAGTCGCGCAGGGTGTGCATGAGCGTCTCGGTGTCTGTGGCTCTGAAGCCGGCGGAGTCATGCTGCAGGAGCTGCAAGTTGCCCTCCTCCTGCCCGGGGAGGATATAGTTGACCAGCACGGGCACCTCCGCCGAGTAGGCCTCATAGGTGGAGGCGCCGCCGGCTTTGCCGATGTAGAGGTGAGCCGTGCGCATGAGCTCGGCCATGTCTTGGTTGGCTTGGCATATCTGCGCGCCGGCATAGTGGCGCCGGAGGTCCAGGAGTTGTTGGGTGGGGCGCTCGGTGATGAGGGTGAGCCGCATGGCGGGCCACTCTGCCAGCATGGCCTGCGCATCTGTCAGCGCGCGCGGGTCAGCAGAGTTGGCGCAGTAGATGATGTGCAGCCCCTCGCCCCGGGGGCCGGGGGTGGGGCGCTCTCCCGGTGTAAAGGCGGCGCGCACAGGGAAACCGGTGGTCACGAGCCGCTCCGGCGGCAGGCTGAAGCTGAGGCTCACGAGCTCATGGCTCAGCTCATCCGGCAGGCAGATGAGGGGGGCGTCCGAGAGCAGCCACGGGCTGCTGATGGCGAGCGAGTCCGTGACGACGATGGCGTATGGCGCGTGCAGCTTGCCCTCTGCCGCGAGGGTGTCGAGCATGTAGGCATACAGCGGGTAAGTGCACACCACGAGATCCGGCTCCTCTGTCTGAAGCACCCGGCGCAGCAGCCGAGTGCCGGCCGCTACTGCCGGCAGCTTGATGAGGCGAGACCAGTTGGCGGAGTCCAGCTGCCGGTAGACGCTGCCCCACAAGTGCGGCGCATGGCGCACGCAGAAGCGGTAGAACATCTGCGTGAGCCGGAATAAGGAGGGACGCGCCGCCTGGCAGGCATCAAGAATCTGGGTATCCCAGCCGCGGCGCTGCAATTCTTCTGCCAAAGCTGCGGCGGCGGAGTGGTGGCCTCTGCCATAGCCTGCGCTGAGCAACAATGCCTTTCGCTTATTAATCATGTCTTCGGAGGAAAGGAGCCGGGAATCTGGCGCAGGGGGGGCTCCACCGGCCGGAGCCGGTGGCCGAAGCGGGTAGCGGGAATCGAACCCGCATGATCAGCTTGGAAGGCTGGAGCTTTACC
>JAFLSS010000066.1 GCA_022510805.1 Akkermansiaceae bacterium | reverse complement strand
GATGGCGAACACGCGATTGAAGGTATCATGCGAAGGAATACCACCGGGCAATTCCGGATACTGCCGGCAAAAAAGCCCCACCTTCTTTCCTCTGTCCTGCGTGTCGGGAGACGAGCGGGCGGGATGATGGTGGGGCTGTGTATCCGCGGCCGGGTGCGCGGCGTGTCAGGCTATCGGTTTTCCGAGAACCTCGGCGAGCACGGTGAGGCACCGCGTGTTTTCGGCCTCTGTGCCTATGGTGATGCGGATGTAGTCCGTGAGCCCGTAGCCATCCATCGGCCGTAGGATGACGCCGCGATTCAAACACTCTTGGAAGACGCGCTTGCCTTGGCCTACTTTGACGAGCAGGAAGTTGCCATGTGCCGGGATGTAGGGGATGCCCCACGCATCGAAGGCGGCGTAGTACTGCTTGAGGCCGGCGCGCACCATCTGCACCGAGCGCTCTATGTGCTCTTGGTCATCCAGCGCTGCCAGCGCCCCCGCCTGCGCGATGCTATTCACATTGAACGGCGAGCGCGCCTTGTTGAGCAAGTCCGCAATTTCCGGGGTGGTGATGGCAAACCCGGCGCGCACACCTGCCAGCCCGTAGGCTTTGGAGAAGGTGCGCATCACCACCACATTCTTCCCGGCGCGCACGTAGCGCAGGGTGTCGGGCTGCTCTTCGGCAAAGTCGATGTAGGCTTCATCGAACACGACGATGACATGCTCCGGCACGCGCTCCATGAAGGCGTCGATCTCGGCCTGGCCCACCATGGTGCCCACCGGGTTGGTGGGGTTGGTGATGAAAACGAGGCGAGTCTGCGGCGTGATGGCGCGCAGAATGCCCTGCAAATCGTGGCTCCAGTCCGCCTTGTTCTCTACCTCCACAAAGGTGGCATTGAAGAGTTTGCACATGAGCGGGTACATGGTGAAGCTATAGCGCGCTGCCACGAGCTCAATGCCCGGGTGCAGGCAGGTGTGGCACAGCAGCTCGATGAGCTCACTGCTGCCGCTGCCCACTACGGTCTGCTCAAAGCTCACCCCGAAGCGCCCTGCCAGCTTGCTGCGCAGGTCGAACGAGGCGCCATCCGGATACAGATGCACCTGCGCGGCAGCGTCCTGCATGGCTTTCACCGCCTGCGGCGAGGGGCCCAGCGCATTCTCGTTGGAGGCGAGTTTCACGATATCTTGCGGGCGCATGCCAAGCTCACGAGCCGTTTCTTCGATGGGCTTGCCGGGCTGGTAGGCTACCAGTTCATACACGTTGCGGTGAATATAGGGCAGGATGCTCATGGGCGCCATTATATCCCACCTCTCCCAAAACTCAAGACTTGATTCGCGTGGGTTTTCCGTTTAGAATGCCGGCATGAGTTATTGCAATGGAGCGTTCCTGATGCAGTGGGGCTGGCGGCTTCTCTGGGGGCTGGTCGCGGTGCTTCTTGTTCTGGCAGGGCGCCGCTTTCTGAGCACCCCGCCACAGCAGGATTCCCCGCCGCCGGTGGTGCTGACTCAGGAGTCCGCGCCTGAGGCCGCGGCTGAGGAGGAGGTGGAGGAGGAGCCGGCGCTGGCGGAGCTTTCTCCGCAAGAACTCCCCGATGCCGCCGCTTACGAGATCCCCTTCAACTGGCAGCTCAATACCCCGCCCCAATATGCCTGTGTGCTGAGCGAGAGTGCGGATACGGCGCCGGCGGAGCTCACGCGCGCTGAGGTGCAGGTGTCTCTCCGCCTCAGCCCCGGTGCCCTGCGGGTCAATTTTGAGCCGGTCGCAGATGAGCAGGAGCCGCCCCCGGCCTGCCGGGCGACGCTTGTGCGCCTGTTCAAGCGCCGCCAGCCGGACGGCTCGTGGCACACGCTGCGCCATATTTTGCTTGAGGCACGCCCGGCGCTCAACTCGGCGCGCTTTTTCCTGCAGCTGGAGCTGGATGCCACCGCCGGCACAGCGGATTTGGTGAGCTGCGAGCTGCCGGCAGATACGGCGGGACTCACCGCGCAGCAATTTTTTGCAATCCACCCCCTCGGGCTCCCGGAAAAATACCGCGGCACCCCCACGCAGCGCGCGATGCTGCGCTTTGTGTACGCGCTGGCCGCCATCGACTGCCCGGAAGTTGCGCAAGCAGCGGCGCCGGAGCTGCTCACCTTCCTCGGCCAGCTCGCCCGCAAAGCGCCGGAGCCGCAGCTTCCCTGGCCGCGAAATTGGGGTGAGAATGAGCCCGATGCGCGCGCCGCTGCCGCCAAGCTCACCCGGACCCTCGTCTACCTGCAGGACAACAATTGCTTTGAGAGCGGTGAGCTTGCCGCCGTCATCAACAGCCCCTCATTTGAGCGCGTGTTCGGCACCCGGTTCACTGCCCCCGGCGGCCGTGTGCAAGAGGAGCCCATCGACATCATCCCCCTGCCCGATGCCCAATAACCCACCGACTCAGCCCGCCACCCGCCGCATCGTGAGCATTGATGCCCTGCGTGGCGCGGACATGCTGCTCCTTGCGGGCGGCGCTGCCGTGCTGCAAGCGCTGGCCGCCACCTGCGGCTGGGAGCCCCTGCAGCACCAGCTCACCCACGCCGGCTGGGGAGCCCCCCTCACCTGCTGGGACATGGTCATGCCGCTCTTTATCTTCATCGTAGGCGCCGGCATGCCATTTGCCTTTGCCAAATACCGCTCCGTGGGCGCCGGCACAGCGCGCATCCTGTGGCGCATCGCGCGGCGCTGCCTGCTGCTCTTTCTGCTGGGCATGCTGGTGCAGGGCAAGCTGGCCACGGCAGATCCGGCGCGCATGAGCCTCTTTTGCAACACCCTGCAAGCCATAGCAGAGGGCTACCTCATCGCCGCTCTCTGCCTCCTGTTCGGCGGGCTGCGCACGCAAATCTGCGTCTGCCTCGGCTGCCTCCTTGCCTACTGGGCAGCCCTCCATTTCATCCCCTATGCCGGACAGCCCGCCGGGCTCTACCTCCCGCAGCAGAATCTCGCCATCTGGATCGACCACCGCCTGCAGGGGCACTGGCAGGACGGCACGCCCTACAGCTGGATTCTCACCGCCCTCTCCTTCGGCGCCCTCACTCTGCTCGGCACGCTGGGCGGGCAGATCATCCGCCTGCGCCCGCGCGGGCTGCGCACCCTGCTTCCCCTCCTCGGCGCCGCCGCGGGCTGCCTGCTCGCGGGGCAGTTCTTTGCCGGCGTCCTGCACACTCCCCTCATCAAGCACATCTTCACCACCAGCATGACACTCTGGAGCGCGGGCTGGTGCTTCGCGCTGCTGGCGCTCTTTCACCTGGCGTTCGATTTCAGCGACCTCCTCCACAAACTCGCCACACCTCTGCTAGTCTTCGGGAGCAACGCCATCCTCGCCTACCTTCTCACCGAGACCCCCGGACTCGCCGGGCACAGCCTCTGGAGCTCCCTCACCACGCCGCTCTTCTCCGGGCTGGCGCGGCACGCCGGGCCCCACGCGCCCTTCATCCTCGCGCTGCTCTCCCTGCTCGCCCTCTACGGGCTCCTGCACTTTCTGTACACCCGGCGCATCTTTCTGCGGGTGTGACCCCGCGCGTGCCTCTGCCAAAAAAGGCGCATGCTGCCGGCATTTCCCGCTTGCAGATTAGCCGGAGTGGGCTATAATGAGGGCATGAAGAAGTTTTTATGTGCAGCGGCTTTGGCCGGGCTTTTGCTGGCGCAGGCCTCATGGGCCGGGGAAAAGGAAATGCAGCGCGTGCTCGACAACTGGCAGCAGCAGGTGTCCGAATACGAAGCAGCGCTGAGCCTCGCCACCTCCGATGCCCAGCGCGAGGAGATCACTCCCCCCTCGGCTGAAGACTTCGCCGCGGCGCTGTGGAAAACGGTGAGCGGCCAGACCGGCACCCGCGAGGAGCTCGTGCAGGCCACCCCGCCCCTCCCCCCCGCTGCCATGAGCCCCGAGGAGCTCCGCAAATGGCGCGCCGCAAACAAGCAAGCCCCGACCCTCCGCACGTTCAAAACCTATGAGTTTGAAAAAGAATGGGCGGCGCCGGCCGTGGTCTGGCTCATCAACCACCCGGACGCCTTTGCCTCCTTGTTCGGCAGCGACACCCGCCGCCGCGCCTACTTTGCGCAAGCCCTGCTGAGCTCTGTGCGCCGGGTGCATTTCAACAACCCGCTCGTGGCCGACATCTGCCCCCGGCTGGCAGAGAGCTCACTGAGCGAGGTGTACTCCCTCGTTGAAAAAATCTACGAGCAAAACCCCTCACCGGCCGCGAAAGCCAAGGCCGCGCTGGCTCTGAGCATCATGCTGGGCAATCCTTCCCTCGCCGGCACCGAGAGCGGCCGCGCCCAAGCACACAGCAAGCGCGTGTTTTACCTCAAGCGCGCGCTCAACACCGCCCCCGAGGACACCCAATTCGGCAACGCCTCGCTGGATGATGTCGCGCTAGAGCAAATCTACCTCCTCAAAAACCTCTCCGTCGGCTCCATCCCCCCCCAATTCACCGCCTACACGACCGACGGCAGCAAAATCACCTTCCCCAAAGTCGGCAAGCCCAACCTCATCATGTTCTGGGATCCGAGCGAGGATGTGGGAGTCTCCATCATGAGCAAGCAAAAATCCCTCGCCTCGCGCTACCCGGATCTCGTCTTCTGCCCCGTGGTTCCGCATGGCGACTCAGAGGAACTGCTGCGCATCTTGGAAGAAAACGGCATCGTCTCCACCTACATGGATGATGACAAAGGCACAGCCGGCACCGCCTATCGCGTGTCCCAGCTTCCCTTCGCCGTGCTGCTCGACAGCCGAGCCCACATCCTCTACATCGGCTACCCCAACATGCAGCTTCAGACCGCGCTCAACACCCTCTTCGGCACCAAAGCCCCCGCCACCCCGGCTCCCGCCCCGGCCCCGGCGGGGCAAGATACTGCCCCCGGCCTCCGCCCGATGCCTCAATTCTGAGCCCACCCGGCGGAGCCGCGGTCACCAATTCCCATACCTTATGGGAATTTTGCCAAGAGAGCTTCCCAACTCACCTTTGTGAGAAATTTGGTAGGAATCTCATACTCAATTCTCGGGGCATGGGAAGCGTTGATCATTGCCCCCCTTTTTTCCAGAATAGCTTGTTGTTTCCGCAAAAAAACAGCTACTTTCTGTTGGATACTATAAATGGAAAGAGCCGCTCCGACTTCCATCGAAATCCATGGCGATGGATGCAGAAGCACGCCATTTTCCGGCCGTCGACACCCCGCAGGTAAAATCAGCAAGAAATTGTCTGATTTCTCTATCGTTTTTCGCAATGCCTCCGACAGCATGATGATAAAATGAGATGCTATGCGATTACATTCTCTCGGAACCCTCTCATCGAACTGAAACTTCTCCATCACCTCAAACACATTCATCCACGAGCCCTCATCCACAAAGGCACGATAGCCGCGTTGTTCAAGCTCTTCTTTTACCCCTAAAGCTTTATTCTTATCATCATGACAATGAGAAACGAAGAGATCATATCTCTCATCAGTCGGGAACAACATATCAACTATCCTTTTTGCAGCTATATAATCTTCATT
The DNA here is from genome assembly GCA_022510805.1 of Akkermansiaceae bacterium. Taxonomy (GTDB): domain Bacteria; phylum Verrucomicrobiota; class Verrucomicrobiia; order Verrucomicrobiales; family Akkermansiaceae; genus Akkermansia. Next base: position 4,883 of record JAFLSS010000066.1, on the reverse strand, counting down.
TCTTTCCAGCAGAATCTCGGACACCTTATTTTTCCGAACCGCCTCTGAAAGCAACCCGCGTATAGTACGGCGGTTCTCTGCGGGTGGAATTTGTTGTTGGTCTATGACTAAATAAGAGTAGGGGCGCATCTGAAAATTCATGCATTCAATATACACCATCATCGCTCAAATGTCAAACAAATATTTATTACTTCTTACACAGCAAGGCAAAACTCTTCGAATCCCCTTAAAAAGAATTAACTTCCGGTAAAAAGTAGGCTTGACCCTTGGAAGCTCGTGTGATAGCATAGCGGCAGAGGCCGGTGAGACGCCTTGTTTTGCATTTTTCAGCCATGTCGACCGAAACACTTCCAGCCGTGAAGAATGAGCAGCGTGACCGGCGCATTGTCGTGGTCGCTGCTACCTACAATGAAAAATACACCTCGGCTCTGCTCGAGAACTGCTTGGAGGAGCTGGCACGGCTGGCGCCGGGAGTGCAGGTGGATGTGGTGCGGGTGCCGGGTGCATTTGAAGTGCCGGTGATGGTGCGCCGCGCGCTTTTCTCAGCAGAGGCGCGCCCGGATGCGGTGATCGCGCTGGGGGTGATTCTGCGCGGAAGCACCGCGCATGCAGATCTCATCGGCACCGCGATCACGCAGGAGCTGCTGCGCGCCGCGTGCGACAGCCTCACGCCGGTGATTCACGAGGTGCTGCTGCTCAATGATGCACAGCAGGCAGAGGTGCGCTGCCTCGGCACAGAGCTCAACCGCGGCATCGAGTCGGCTCGCGCAGCCGTGGCCATGCTGAACCTGATTCACCCCACAGCCCCACAAGCGGCCAATTCTCAACATTTTTGACCTGATTTTGATTCCTATGCTTCACCAAAGTAAAGTACGCAAGACGGCGCTCTGCCTCATCTACGCCATCCTGGAGCAGAACTGCACAGAGCAGGATTTCCCCTACCGCCACTTTTGGGAAATCACCCTGGAAAAGGATTACGACCACCTGCGGCAGGCACTCTGCAAGGGCATCCTACATGCCTGCCGCTCCGCCAAGGAGGTGGCCGGTGTGTTTGTGGAGCGCGGCGAGGCCTTTTTGCTGGAGACGCAGGGAGATTTCACCCTCGTTCCCCAGCGCGAGATTGTGGAGAGCTGTGTAGAGCGCACCAAGGCGACTCTGACAGCCCTTACTGACCTGCGGCTCTGCCTGAATGACAAGCGCCGCGATGGCTCCGCCCCGCTGGAGGAGCGCTGCCGCAAGGTGCTGCAGCTGGCGCAGACCATTTGCCGACTCAGTGAGGACCTCTTCTCCCGCCTGGCGGATGCACCGGAGATGCGCCCCTCTCCCGAGGGGGTGGCCGGCGCCATGCGCCGCTGGCTGCGCGTGCTCGGGGAGTGCACACCGCTGGAGCACCCGGAGACCCTGGCGGATTCTGAGGAGTACGCGGGGCTTGCGCGCAAGGCGCTGGATCTCGCCGCGCTGCGCCCGGCCGCAGAGCAGCTGGCGCGGGAGGTAGTGGCGCGCCGCGATGCGCTGGAGGCAGATCTGGAGCGACTCCTGCGCAACTACGTGCCGGAGCGTCTGGATGTGGTCGACAAGAGCATCCTCTACCTCTCACTCTATGAGCTCCAATGCCGCAAGCTCAGCATCCCCATCGTCATCTCCGAAGCCAATAATCTGGCGCATGAGTTTTCCGGGAGCAAGAGCGCGCCCTTCATCCACGGCGTCCTGGCAGCCGCCGCTTTAGAACAAGCTGACAATTCCTGATTTATGGCCAACTTTTTCAACAAACTCATCGACCGCCTCCTCGGCGAGCCGCAAATTGACTGGGACCGCTTGGAGGCAGACCTCATTGCCTCCGACATCGGCGCCGGCCGGGTGATTCCCCTGCTGGAGGAGCTGCAGAAAAAAGATGAGCAGGACGCCTGCGAGATTGTCGACTATATCAAAGCGCATCTCGCAGCAGCATTCCCTGCACCGCTGCCCACACTGCCCACCCCGCAGGACGGCAAGCCGGCGGTCATCATGATGGTCGGCGTGAATGGCGCGGGCAAGACCACCACCTGCGCCAAGCTTGCCTACCTCCTCCAAAAGCGCGGGCACAAGGTGCTGCTGGCGGCGGCAGACACATTCCGCGCCGCGGCTGTAGAGCAGCTGGAGCGCTGGGCCACGCGGCTCCGGCTCCCCCTCTATAAAGGGCAGCCCAACCAGGACCCCGCCTCCGTGTGCTATGAGGCGCACACCCGCGCCCTCCATGATGGGGTCGACTACCTCATCTGCGACACGGCCGGGCGCCTGCACACGCGCCACAACCTCATGGAGGAGCTGTCCAAAATGCGCCGCTCCATCGCCAAGCAAGACCCCGCCGCCCCGCACGCCTGCTATCTGGTGGTCGATGCAACCACCGGCAGCAACGCCCTGCTGCAAGCGCGGGAGTTCCACAAAGCCACCCCGCTCAACGGGCTGGTGGTCACCAAGCTCGATGGCTCCGGCAAGGGGGGCGTGGCGGTGGCCATCCAGGATGAGCTGCATATCTCCCCCCTCTTTGTCGGCACCGGCGAGGGGGAGAACAACCTGCAGCCATTTGATGTGAGCGCCTACATCAACACCCTGCTCTGATGCTGCCCTCCCTCTTGGAATACTCTGCGGCTCAACTGACGGAGCTTCTCGGCGCGCTTGGCCACAAGCCCTACCGCGCCACCCAGCTCCGGGAGTGGATTTGGAAGCACCGCGCCGCCTCGTTTGAGGCCATGTCGAACCTGCCCCCCGCGCTGCGGGCAGAGCTGGCAAGCCGCTTCACCCTGCGCCCGCTGGAGCTTGTCGAGCTGAGCCAGAGCAGCACCGGCAGCGGCACACGCAAATTCCTCTCCCGCCTGCAGGACAACCACCTGGTCGAATCCGTCATCCTGCCGGCAGCCGTGGGTGAGGGCGGGTCGCGCAGCAGCCGGCTCACCCTCTGCGTCTCCTCACAGGTGGGCTGTGCCTATGGCTGCCGCTTCTGCGCCAGCGGGTTGCACGGCTTCACGCGCCACCTCAGCGCCGGAGAAATACTCGGCCAAATCCTCGCGGCCGAAGAAGTGGCAGGAGAGCGGGTCGACAACCTTGTCTTCATGGGCATGGGCGAGCCGCTGGCCAACCTCGACAACCTCTTGCCCGCGCTCGACCGCATCCTCGATCCCCACTCGCTCGGCATCGGCGCGCGCCACATCACCATCTCCACCTCGGGCAATGTGCCGGGGCTGCGCCGGCTCGCGGCCTATGGCAAGCCGCTGCGCCTGGCCGTGTCGCTGCACGGCGCGAGCGATGACGTGAGATCACGCGTCATGCCGGTGAACCGCAAATGGCCGCTCGGGGAGCTCCTGCCCGCCCTCGAGGAGTGGGCGCGCACGCAGAAACACATGCTCACGCTTGAGTACATCCTCATCCACGAAGTGAACGACATGCTGCCGGAGGCGGACAAGCTGGCGGACATCGCGCGCCGGCTGAATGCCAAGGTCAACCTCATTCCCTACAACACCGTGCAGGGCCTCCCCTGGGTGCGCCCGAGTGAGGAGCACTGCCGCCGCTTCTGCCAAGCGCTGCTCAGCCACCGCATCCCGGTGACCATGCGCTATGAAAAAGGGCATGATATCAATGCCGCCTGCGGCCAGCTCCGGCTCCGCCGCATGGAGAAAGAGCAAGGCGCCACGCCCGACCAAGGCGCAGCGCCATCCCGCGCGTGAGCAGCCGCGCCACCACACCGGCAGCGCCACAGAACAGCAGCCCCCCACTCAGGGCTTCTTCTGCTGCTTCGGCTCGAGCACTTCCAGGCGCTGAATGGCCAATTTGTGTCCTTGTTCAGCCGCCTTGCGGTACCACTTGAGAGCCTCCTCCCTGTCAGCCGGCACACCCTCGCCATCCTCATAACAGAGGCCCAGATTATACTCACCATCTGCATCCCCCTGATCCGCAGCCAGGCGGAACCACCGCACCGCCTCCTCGAGATTCTGCTCCACCTCCTCGCCCAGCACATAAAACAAGCCCATATTGCACTGCGCCCGCACCTCGCCCGCCTCTGCGGCCAAGCGGAAGCGGCGGAGCGCCTCCTGCACATCCCTTTTCACCCCCTGGCCAATGTAATAATATGAGGCCAAATTGAACTGCGCGAGCACATGCCCCTGATCTGCCGCCGCGCGATACCAGCGCACACACTCGGCTTTATCCTCCTCCACCCCATCGCCGTAATCATAACACAGCGCCACACAGTACTGCGCCTTGGCATGTCCCTGCTTCGCCGCCGCCAAATACCACTTGGCCGCCTCTATATCACTCTCACTGCTGATGCGCTTCAACAGGGCGAATGACGCATTCTCCCCCTCTCCGCGATTCATGCTGTATACCCCCGAGGAGGGATCCTCCGGCTTGATCAAGCGCGCCAGGCGGTATTGCGCCTCGGCATCCCCCTTCTCAGCGGCCTCACGCAGCGCGGCCTCCTCAGCAGACACTTCCTTGCTCTCCTTCTTCACCGGCGCGCCCGGCCCAAGCAAGGCTTTTCCCGCGTCCCCCACCGGCGGCAGCGCGTTTTCCGCCTCACTGCCCTGCTCTCCTGCACAAACTCCCAGCAGCGCCAAACCAAGAAAACTTATCACTTTTTTCATATTCCCTATTCTACCATCCGTCCCGAGCATAGCAAGATAAATAATTGAGGGAAGATTTTTACGCGCCCCCGCCGCCGCGCAAAAGGCGGTGGCCGCTCCTGAGGACGTGGGAAGCACAGGGAAGCGCGGCACCGCGCCGAGCCTTACAATGACAAGAGCTCCCCGCCCTTACCCGGGCGAGGAGCTCTTTGCTTGACGCGCAAGGGGGAGAAATTACTTCTCCTCGATGTGCACGTCGTACACCTTGCCGAGGATATTGAGCTTCAT
>JAFLSS010000065.1 GCA_022510805.1 Akkermansiaceae bacterium | reverse complement strand
GAACCCACGACATCAACCTTGGCAAGGTTGCGCTCTACCACTGAGCTACATCCGCTTTTTTGTCCGCCTTCACTCCCGAGGAGCTCCGGACGGGGTGCGGCGTCATTATACAGATAAAACCGGAGGGAATCAAGCCTTTTTTTGAAAAAAATCAAAAAAAATTGAAGTTTCTTTTGATGCGGAGTTTGGTTGGTGTCTGTATAATATTGGCAGTAAATGTTTAAGATCCGGTGGCGCCTGTGTGTTTTTTTGAGAGACTCGCCTAGTCCCCAAAGGGGGGCGGAGGAGGCAACAGCGGGCCCGGGAAAAGGGGGAGAGGCGGCGCAGAATCCGCTCGTGGGGCGGGTTAGCGGGTTTTGAGCGCATCCAGGAACGCCGTGAGCGAATCAGCATGGTAGTCTGCCTGGCTCAGGTCACAGAGGGCAGTGAGGCGGTTCGGCACGGCGAGGCAGGGAATGCCCGCATGGCGGGCGGCGCGGATGCCGTTCTCGGTGTCCTCGATCACGAGACAGGCTTCTGCCGGGAGATTCAGGTAGTTCCTGGCAGCGAGGAAGAGGGCGGGATCCGGCTTCACGGGGTAGCCGTCTGTCCGGCAAAAGATGCGCGGGAAGTAGTGCGCGACCCCCAGCCGCTTCAGCCACCCGCTGACCCAGTGGCGCGAGGATGAGGAGGCGATAGTGATACCGATGCCCATGCGTCGGCACCAGTCGAGCAGCTCGGCAGCGCCGGGCATGAGGGATTGGTGGCTCAGCTCCGCATCAATGCGGTCGTGGCGGGCGGCGTTTTCTTGTGCCCAGTCGAAGGATTTGCCGGTGAGCTGCTCCAGGTGGCGGGCGGGATCCCAGCCGGAGTAGCCGGCGCCGAGGCAGGCGGAGTAGTCGCGGAGGCTCAGCTGCTGCCCCTCGCGTGCGTAGAGGTCAGCCCATGAGCTGAAGATTGCCCATTCGGTGTCGACCAGGACGCCGTCGAAGTCAAAGATAATGCCTTGGGGTTGGATCATGGGCGGCCGTGCAGTTTGGCTTGCAGCCATTCTTTGGGAGAGCGGTGTGCCAGGTTTTTCCGGATGAGGTAGCACGCGATGCAGAGGTAGATGGCGTTGGGGATCCACGCGCTGATCCATGCTTGCACAAGGCCGGAATCACCCAGGGAGGGGAAGACGCGGTAGAGGAAGAGCATGAGTGCCGCGAGAAGCACGGCGATGCCGATGCCTTTCATGGGGCTGCGGCGCTGGAAGGTGATGGCGCTGGGCAGAGCCAGCAGCACGAGCACGAGGCAGCTGAAGATGCGCGCGAGGCGCACGTGCCACTCGGTGCGGTAGCGGAAGCGGTCCTCGCGCGAGCCGGCGCCTGTTTTGATGAGCTCGTAGAGCACGGAGGTGCCCATGGCGTCGATGTTGTTGTTCTGGCTGGGGCTGATGATCTGGTAGGGCTTTTCGCCGAAGTCACACTCCATTTCCGCGACAAACTCTTCATCCGGCGGGCGCACATTGGCCGGCGCCATGCGGCGCACGTAGGCATTGCGCAGCGTCCAGGTGGCCGCTTCCTTGTTCCAGGTAGCGCTCTCGGCGATATACTGGCAGACGAGGGCGCCGCGGGAGTCATTCTTAAATTGCTCGATGACCACTTGGCGCATGGGGAGGCCGGGGTTTTCGAAGGAGGCGGGGCGTTTGATGCGCCACATGCGAGCGTAGGTGTCGCTGCTGTAGATGATGGGGGGGGCGGAGTTGTCCGCGAGGCGCTCCTGCTTGAGCATGATCTGGCGGTAGAGGGAGCCATTGGGCGCCCAGTGGAAGCCGAAGATGCCATAGGCCGTGGCACCGAGGGCGGCGTAGAGGAAGACAGGCATGCACACGCGCAGCAGGGAGCGCCCGCTTTGGAGCATGCCGGTGAGCTCGCTCGTGCCGGAGAGTTTGCTGAGGCACCAGAGGGTGCCCATCATGAGGGTGTAGGGCAGGATCTGGTAGAGGAACATGGGCAGCTGCGAGGCGTAGAACGCGAGCGCCTGGGTGAGCGGGTCGTCAAAGCGGGTGCGGAAGCGCTCCATGTTGTCCGTAAAATCGGCCAACATGTAGATGAGCAGCAGGATGGAGGTGCAGAGCAGGAAGTAGTTGATGTAACAGCGGCTCATGTAGCGATCCATCGTGCCCATGAACGCGTAGAAAACGGACCCGATGAAGGGAATGTAGCAGAGCAGCAGCAGCAGGAAAGGACGGCATTTTTGCTCAAAGGGGTAGGAGTCCGGCATGCCCGGGACTTCCCACTTCATCTGCTCCCATTCGCCGGGGACCAGGTGCAGCGCCAGCAGGCTGCCCCCCACCAGGAAGGCTAGGGCGATGAGGAGGTTTTTGAGGATGGTGGGCATGTGTGAGTCGGAGAGAGAGAGGGGGGCGGACTTGCGGCGTCAGCAACCGCGCGCGAGGCGCTCGGCTAAGTAATCCGGCAGCCCGGCGGCGCGCACAGCGTGTTGCGCTTCCTCGATGTTGTAGCTGACGCGTTTGAAGATGATCAGGCTCAGCTCGGTATCATAGATCACATAGCAGGCGCGCGGGTCGGCATCGCGCGGCTGCCCCACTGAGCCTACGTTGATCAGGTACTTGAGCTCCGGGTGGGGTTGGAACTCGGCGTAGCCCTCAGCTTCCAGCTCAGAGAGCAAGTCGGTATTCTCGCCGATGAAGCCGCCGCCGTGGTAGAATATGCGCGGGGAGTGCGAGTGGCCATGGAAGCAGAGCTGGGTGGTCTGCTGTTTGAAATGGGTGGAGGAGTCGCGGTCGTTGAAGATGTAATTCCACGCCTTGGGTTGATCCAGCGATGCGTGGACAATGGAGTAGGACATGCCGTAATCCGGCTTGACAAATCGGCGGTACTGCAGGCGGCCCAGCCAGTTGAGGCGGTCTTCATCCAGCTGCTCGCGTGTCCAGTCCATCGCTTGCCGCGCCACAGGATTCATGCGGATGAGGGAGGGGGATACCACCTCTTCATCGTGATTCCCCTTGACCACGGGGCAGTTGAGCTCCCGTATGTAGTCTAAGCATTCGCGGGGGTAGGCATTGTAGCCCACAATATCCCCCAGGCACACGACATCGGTGCACTTCATGGCCCACGCGTCTTCCATCACCGCGGAAAGGGCGTGGAGGTTGGAGTGGATATCGCTTATAATTGCAGTCCTTGCCATAGAATACCGGCCGAGTTATAGCATGTTTTGGTGCAACATGCAAGCACGAAGCGGGGATGCGGGCGGATAAAACGCTTGTCTGCACACGCAAATGCGGCTTTCACCGATAGGGAGAAAGCCGCATTGTTGCGCTCACACGGAGCAGAAGCAATCCCGGACAAGCAGGTTTAGTCTTCCGAAGGAGTCACCGCGGAGGAGGGGATCTCTTCCTTGTTGGTGAAACGCCACTTGACCTTGTTGCGCTTGCTGGCGGAGCGAGCCTTGCGGCGCTTCTCATCCATGGGGCTTTCGAAAGCGCGACGACGGCGCATTTCCTCAAGAATACCTTCAGAATCAAGCTTGGTCTTCAAGCGCTTGAGGGCGCGGTCGATTGGCTCTCCTTTACGTACGGTGACAGAACGCATATTGTGTTTCTTAAATTTGGTTGGGTTGGAATATAATATCCGGGAACGAGCTGGAGAATACAGCAGCTTTTTTCGGCTGTCAAGATTTTTTTGAGGGGGGGCTGATGTTTTTTTTATGGGTTTGTGGGCGAGTTAGTGCTTGATTTATCGAAAATATGTGCTATTATGTTGCCCGATTTTATTTTATACACCCCCAATTTTATGGATATTTCTCTTGATAAGACGAGTGATTGTCAGGCAGCGCTGCGCGCTGTGGTGCCGGCTGCAGATGTGCAGGCGAAGAAGGCGCGGATCCTTGCCGCATATGGCCGAAATGCGCGCGTGGCCGGGTTCCGCCCGGGCAAGGTGCCTGCCTCTGTGGTGGCGCGCCAGTATGCTAAAGAGGTGGAGGAGCAGCTCAAGTCTGAGCTCATGAGCAGCGTGCAGGAGCAGCTTTTTGCTGAAAATCAGAAGCTCAAGGTGCTTCAGTTTGCTGAGGTAGCGGTGCAGGAGCAGGAGGATGGCTCTTATGCGGTGTCTTCGTCTCTCACGTTGGTGCCGGAGTTTGAGCTGCCTGTTTATGAGGGAATCGAGGTGAGTGTGCCCAGCACCGAGGTGTCTGATGAGGAGGTGCAGGACACGCTGCAGAAATACGCTGAGGCCTCTGCTTCGTATGAGCCCGTGGAGCGCGCAGCGACGTCGGCGGATATCGCGGTGATCGATTTCAAAACAAGCTTGGACGGCAAGCCTGTGGCGGAAGCCGTGGGCAAGCCGCTGGGCTGGTTTGAGGGGCGTGAGAACTACCGCTTCGATCTCGGTGGTGACCGCTTTATTCCCGGTTGGGGAGAGGCCCTGGTGGGCCTGAGCGCGGGCGAGAGCAAGGATGTGCTCTGCACGCTGAAGGAGGATTTTGTGATTCCTGAGCTCGCGGGCAAGGAGGTGTGCTTCTCGACCACGATCAAGGAGGTGCAGGAGAAGCGCGTGCCTGAGATCTCCGCTGAGTTGTTTGAGAAACTGCTGCCCGGCAAGTCCATGGATGAGGTGCGCGATGAGGTGCGCCGCAATCTCAAGGCCTCCAAGGAGCGCAGCAATGAGGAGGCCAAGGCGGACCAGATCACCGAGAAGCTTGCGGAGAATCTCTCGTTTGAGCTGCCGGAGGCGCTGGTGGCGACGGAGCTGGAGGGGACCGTGCAGCGCAAGATTTATGCCGCCATCCAATCCGGCAACTACGAGGCTGCCAAGGATATGGATGCCCTGCGCGCTGAGGCGCGTGAGGAGACTCTGCGCAACCTCCGCGTGTATTTCGTGCTGCAGGAGATTGCCGAGCGTGAGAACGTGGTCGCCACGGATCAGGAGATCATGCAGGAGGTCGCCCGCATGGCTCAGCAGGCGCATGAGAAGAATCTGCGGAGCTTTGTGCGCAAGCTTCAGAAAGAAGGGCGCATCGCCGGCATCCGCCTCTCGATTATCACTTCCAAGGTGATGGAGCTGCTGGTGCGCCGCTCCAAGGAGGTGCCTGCCACTCCGGCTGAGTAAAGCGCAGCGAGGCTCTTCTTCCATTTCATTATACCGACAGGGGCTCCCTTGCAAGGGAGCCCCTTTTTGTACGACCGACGCGCTATGCGAACTGGGGGTGAAAGCCCCCCAAAAAGAACCGTGATAATGCGGAATCTGAGACCTGAAGAATAAGACCGCCGAAGGAACAGAGGAGAGTTCGAGGGACGTAAAAGATCCCGACTCCGGCGTGGGCAACCGCTCAAATCTCAGAACACATAGCAGCAGCGCCAAGAACACGCCGAGAACCCGCCGTATACCATAATTGGCACGTTCGGTGGTGAGAGGAGGGGGCGAGAACCCACCCTACTCGATTAGCCCCCCGCGCACAGGGGCGCGCAGGGCGGTGGGGAAATGCAGATCACACCACCGGCTGCATCAGCAAAAGAAGCGCCCTCATCACCGGCGGCAGGCAGCCGCTCCACCTCATGCGGGCGAATACCGCCGTAGAGCATCATTCACCCCCGTGCATTTCAACCCTTCCAACACCGCCCGATCACAAACATTTGCAATTTTCATAGTCGTACGTATTTGAAATCCGTACGTCAAGCAAAACATGGTAAAGTGTCTTACTATTTCACAGCACGCTGGTTAAATAAGATTGACGAGAGGAAAAATCGAGTCTGTTATCAAAAAATATACCCGTACTATACATTTTGATTTCGTTTCGCACTCAATATATTACGCTATATGGTGTACGAATTTCAAATTCGTATAATGTCGGCGTAATCCTATGAAAGCATTCACTGAAAAATATAGGCCACTTATAGCCGGTTTTGCGAATGAACTCCTGAGCAGCGCAGATGCCGAGCAGTACGCGGGAATCCCCAGCGTCATGTTGCCCGCTTGGGGGAAACATTATGACGATGCGCTGATCAAGATAGCCATCATCGGCAAAGAAACGCGTGGCTGGAAGACCGAGCTGCCGGAGCAGCTGCGGCAGCTTGCGAAGGGTGAGTATGAGCCTACCTTGGAGATGGGTGATTTTCAGAACCTGGATTATCTGTTATGGGGCGCTCAAACGCGCTATAAGTTTTGGGGCTTAGCGCTCTACCTTCTATCTGCCGTATACGGTGTGAAAAACTGGGAGGTCTTGAAGCGCAGTGAGCATGAGCACATTCTGAATAGCTTCCTGTGGGGGAATGTCTATGCCATCGAGACGACTCAATCTGACGGAATTGTCAAGACCACGTGGAACCCCGAGGCGCATGCGCGAGCCTTCGCTGCTGCCGCTAAGTATTTCAATGATTACAAGCTCATCTATGACCTGAAGCAGCCGGATATCACCTTCATTCTCTGCCGCGATAAAGGCAGCAATTGTTTCCTCCGCAACATCGAGAAGGAGAGCATCGCTGTATCCTCGCCCTACGTTACAGCGTGGCGCACCAAGGAGAACAAGCTCATCATCCGCATGCCGCATCCCGGTTGGTTCCTCCGCAATGGGCATAAAATGGAGAAAATATGCTCGATGGTAGATGCCATCCGGCAGCTCCTTAGCGATGAGGGCGCTATTGTCCGCTTCCGTCAATTCATGGATCTCGGGCAGTACGATGTGCGCACAGATACCCTCATCGGCGATATCCTGTCGCGCTGCCGCAAACAGACAACCACCACCCGCGAGGCGCTGAAATGCATCGCCCTCGAGCTCAGCAAACAGCAGGCCAAGATGTCGGTGCGCATGCTCTTTACTCTCCTCAACAAGTTCGGCTACAGAACCACCTACGGCACGGAATATGCCTGCGGACGCGGCTCTTATAAGACTGTTTCCTCTGCATACAAATATTATGATACACATGGCCAAAGGGATGTAGCTCAAGCCATTGCCGAAGCCTTTACAAAACCGGACGGCTCCTACGCCTATGATTAATTATTTGCACCTTGATACCAAGGTGTTATCACCCTACACTTACTTCTAACTCATTCTTCACTTATGAAACTCCACCTCCCCCTCATCCTCCGCTCCGCGCTTCTCGCCGTGCTCGCTTCCTTCTCCATCGTTCATGCAGAAGACGCAGACTATGTAGAGAAAGAGTTTGCTGATAAAGATGGTAAACTAGAAGAAAAAACCTACACGGAAAATCTCTACATTACTGTTCAAAAGGATGGGCTATTAACGATAGATTCGGATGATACGAAATTAGCCGGTGAATCAACTATCATTGATGTGTATGGAGGGATAAAGATGAGTAAGGGAAGGATTGCTTATGCTGATGGCCCCGGCAGCAACGCAACTGCAAGCATCACAGTAAATAAGGGCGGCAGTTTTTTGACGAATGGTTCATACGCCGACATTGCTTACGCTAGAAATGAAGGCACAGCACATGTAGACATAGAGGTGAATGGCTCCTTCGAGAATAATAGGGGGCGTATTGCTTATGCTTATGGCTCCGGCAGCAACGCAACTGCAAACATCACAATAAATAAAGATGCCAGTTTTTTGATGGATGCTTTATACTCCATAATATCTATGGTCAATGATGGAGGCACAACGCATGCAGACATAGAGGTGAATGGCTCCTTCGAGATGAGTTGCGGAAATATTGCTTATGCTTATGGCGGCAGCGCAACTGCAACTATCATAATAAACGAAGGCGGCAGTTTCTTGATGAAAAATGATGACTTCTCCAGCATAGCTCAAGGCAACGTAGGAAGTAGCGTTCATGCAGACATAGAGGTGAATGGCTCCTTCGAGATGTATAGGGGAGCTATTGCTTATTCTTCTTATAGCTACTCAGGCGGCAAAGCAACTGCTAACATCACAATAAATAAGGGCGGTAGTTTTTTAATGAATGGTCAATACGCCTACATAGCTCACGCCCTCAAGGGAGGCAGAGCACATGCAGACATAGAGGTGAATGGCTCCTTCGAGATGAGTGGCGGATATATTTCTCATGTTGCTAATTTAGGCGATGTCAACGCAACTGCAAACATTATAATAAACGAGGGCGGCAGTTTCTTGATGAATAGTGGTAACACCTACATAGCTTACGCCTCCACCGAAGATAGCACCTCAGCACGAACACATACAGCACATGCAGACATTGAGGTGTATGGATCCTTCGAGATGAGGGATGGGAATTTTGCCATTACTGATGGCAACCCTGACAGCAAAGCAAGTGCAAACATTTTAATAGCCAAAGAAGGACAGTTTATTTATTCTGCTGGCACCTTCGGCAGCGATGTCATGTTCACTCTCAAAGATCAAGGGTCGCTGAACATGGGGGAAAATTCATTTACAGCAGACGTAACCATGCGGGGTGGTAAGCTGGTGGGGGCGAGGAATTATAGCGGGAACCTTATTATTGATGTGGAGAGCGGGTTTGGCGGCTCGAGCGTTGATTTGGGAGGAGTGGATGCAGCGAGAATTACGAGTGTGAAAGTAGCGCAGCCCGGTGTGCAGATCACGGGGCTGATGGCCGATAGCACTCTCACCTTGTCTGGCTCGGATAACCAACTGGCTGTGGGGGTGGGCAACACGAATCTGACGGGCGGCTCCAATCAAGCGATCATCGTGTTCAATGATGGCAGCGGCATCGTGAGTTTTGACAGCGACACGCTTTCGCTGATGCTGGATATCAAGGCCAATGTGTTGTCTGCGTTGCGGGCGGAAGATTCGACTTTCACTATTACCCTGACCAATGGCGATATCACGAACTGGGAGGATGTCAACTTTACTTTCCGCAGCGTGCTGACGGAGCTGGCTGGCTTCAACGTGCAGAGTGTGGTTGGAGGAACGCTTGTAATCCAAGGTAGCGCGGACAACCTCTTCATCGCTTCGAGGGATGGCGAACCGGGCGACAATGGGCGCGAGACAACGCCGGAAGATGTGCAGGGCAAGGACGCCGTCATCGTGGATGAAGACCTGACGGTGAATGCCGGGGAGAAGGATGTGACGATGAATCATGTGGACAGCTTGGGGGAGGATACCGACCTGACGGTGAAGGGCAACAGCGGCGATGATATCAACGCTGAGTTCCACAATGAAAAAGGGGTGGACACCGAGCTGGGCGGCGACCTGACCATCACCAACGAGGGCGCGGGCAAAGCGCACATGGAAAAGACCGGCGAGGGACGCTTCACCGTGGGTGGTAACCTGAATGTGGACGGCAACCTCGATGTGCAGGAGGGAGGCCTGACCCTCAACGGCGAGGATAACCATGTGGGCGGCGATGTGAGCGTGGGCGATAAGCAGACCGGCACGGAGGGGAATCTGGAGGTGAATGGCAGCCTGACGGTGGAGGGTGACATGGATCTGAGCAAGGGCAAGGGTAGTGTCACCGGCGATGGCGATATTCACATCGGCGAGGACGGCAGTCTGACACTGGGTGATGAAGTGGACTTTGACGGCCCGAGCTTGGATTTGGAGGGCGATCTGAATATGAATGACCAAGATGTCACTCTGGGCGGCTTGAACGGTGATGGTACGGTGAATGGACCGGGCGATATCACTATCGATGGTGAGGGCGGTGACTTCTCCGGCGATCTGACGGGCAGCGGCAGCATCACTGTAACGGGTGAGGGCACCGACCAGAGTTTCACCGGGGCGAGCGGCCCGGATTGGGATCTTGAGGTGAAGGATGGCGGGCACTTGAGTCTCACGGAATCCACCTTCCATGATGTGGAGGCGAAGAAGGATGGCAATCTCGAGTTCCGCGCCAAGGGCACGGGGGCGAAGGATTCTGCCGGGGCGAATGTCCACCTGACAGGCAACCTGATCTTCCGCAATGGCTCTACTACGACGCTCACTTTGAACATGAACGCGGATGAGCTGTGGGAGAAGAATCAAGCCATGATGGTGAGTACTGATGGCTCCATCTACATCGAGAGACAGGCGGCCTTCAAGCTCAACGCCCTACAGGAGGAAATGCCCAAAGGACGCGGCGGTGACCTCACGAATATAGTCGTGATGACGGGCAATGAGATTCATGTGGCAGATGAGTTCCCGGATGTGATCGGCCTCGACTTGCAGAATCAGCGCGCGGCGGGCGAGAGTCTGAATGTGTCGCTGACCGGGCTATTCTCCCTCTATTACGAGGACCCCACCCTCATGGTGCTGGGCAATGAAGTGCTCATGAGTGCCCGGTACAATGAAAAAGCCCCGGGTAACAACGACAACAATACGACCGGTGCCCTGGAGGAAAAAGCCAGGGATCTGGGCGGCAGCAGCACGGCTCAGGCGGGTGCAGGGCTGCTGGATCATTCTGACCTGGCGGGCGACTCAACGCTCTCTGAGGTGGGCAATGCGCTGGGCAATATGCTGGCTTCCGGGAATAATGCGGGCGCGCTCAAGCTGATGGCTGCGGTGGCGGGCAGCACGGTGACGAGTCTCGGCGCGGCGCAGCGGGATGCGACGCGTGGTGAGATGCAGCGCCTGCGCCGCCTTGCCGGTGTCCGCCTGCCGCAGGTGAGCGGGGAGTC
>JAFLSS010000064.1 GCA_022510805.1 Akkermansiaceae bacterium | reverse complement strand
AAGAGCACCTTTTTTGTGCCCTCAACGTGTCGCATTTAATTTTGCCACTCTCAAAATAGAGAAAAGAGTGATAAAGTGCTTGACATTCTCGGGGGTTGGAATTAGGATAGGAGGTGTTCTAGTTCCGGTCCCCCAGAGATTGGAGCGGGCCGGCGGCCCGCTCTTTTTTGTGGCTTCTCCGGCGAACATGCACAATGCATCTCCTCCCACTCTATCCCTAATATAGATTATGGCTACGACAGATATAACCGCCCTCATTGATTTTTATGTGCGCGAGAAAGACCTGACGCGTGAGCGCGTGGTGCAGGCGCTGGAGGCGTCGTTCCTCACGGCGTATGCGAAGATGGTGGCCGGGGCGGATCGTATTCGCCACTTGCGCGCTGATATTAATGCGCAGAAGGGGACGGTGAAGATCAAGGCGGAGATGGTGGTGGTGCCGGATGAGGAGTTGCAGGATCCGTTCAATGAGATTAAGCTTTCTATGGCGGAGGCGCTGTGTGCCCGGAAGGGGCGTGAGGTGCAGCCGGGGGATTCGCTCATGGTCAATATTACGCCCAAGGATTTCGGCCGTATTGCGGTGCAGACGGCGCGCCAGACGATGCAGCAACGCATTCGCCGCGCGGAGCAGGAGATGCTTGCGGAGGCGTTCAGGGATCGCGTGGGTGAGGTGGTGACCGGTACTGTGCGCCGCTATGATAAGGGGGATGTGATTGTGGAGGTGGAGCGCTTTGAGGGGTTGCTGCCTTCGCGTCAGCGTATTCCGGGGGAGGAGTATAATGCCGGTGATAAGTTGCGTTTTTATGTGGTGGAGGTGCGTGATGGCGCGCGTGGCAATGAGTTGATTCTCTCCCGCAGCCATCCGAATTTGGTGCGTCGCTTGTTTGAGAGTGAGGTGATTGAGATAGCTGAGCACTCGGTGGAGATTGTGAATGTGGTGCGTGAGGCCGGCTACCGCAGCAAGCTGGTGGTGCGGAGTAATGATGTCAATGTGGATCCCATCGGTGCGTGTGTCGGCATCCGCGGGTCGCGCGTGAAAAATGTGGTCAATGAGCTGAATCATGAGAAGGTTGACATCTTGGAGTACACGGAGGATAAGGCGGCCATGGTGCAGGAGTCTCTGGCGCCCATCGACCCGGTGCGGGTGGATGTGGATGAGGAGCGCCGCGTGGTGACGGTCTATGTGGATGATGATAAGGCTGCGGCGAAGGCCAAGGGCCGCAAGGGGCAGAATGTGCGCTTGACGGCGCGCCTGATTTCCGATAGTGATGCGCGCTGGGATGTGCGCGTGGAGCCGCACAACCGCATGGCTGCGGCGCAGACGATTGTGCAGGATGGGGCGAGCGAGCTGGCGCAGGCGCTGCGGATCAGTCCTGAGTTGGCGACGATGATGGTGACGGCCGGCTTTACGACGGTGCAGGCTATTGCGGCCTATGAGAAGGAAGATTTGGTGGAGGCTCTCGGCATTAGCAGTGATCTGGCCGAGAAGATTATTAACACCGCGAAAAACGCGTAAGATTAACACGTAACATGCCCAATCAGAAAAAAGAAGTTTTGGATCTCATCGGCGGCTCGAAGAAGCGGGCTGCTGCAGCTTCCTCGCCGGAGGCTGCTCCCAAGAAAGCGGCGACGCCTCCGCGCAAGAAGCCTGAGGCGCTGGATTTGCTGACGCCGCAGCGCAAGCGCGCCGCTAAGCAGCCGGCGGCTCCTGCGGCTGCAGCTGCTCCTGCCACTCCTGCGCCGGAGGCGGCGGCTCCTGCCCCTGTTTCACAGGAGGCGGCTCCTGCTCCGGAGCCTCAGCCGGAGGCTGCTCCTGCGGCGGCTCCTGCGCCTGTGGTGGATGGGGTCATCAATGTGAAAGCGCCTGTTTCTGTGGCCGATTTGGCGGTGCTGATGGGGCTTAAGCCATTTAAGCTGATTGCCGAGCTGCTGCCGATGGGTGTGTTTGCCAACCCGACTACGCTGCTGGACAGTGACCAGCTTGCGGCGCTGTGTGAGAAGCATGGCTTTGCCTATGAGCGAGTGAAGCGCGAGAAGGGCGCCGGCGTGAAGGCGCCGGTGGAGGTGGTGAAAGAGCCTGAGGCTGTGGCGCCTGAGGCGGAGCCGGAGGATGTGCTCAAGGTGCGCACGCCCATTATCACGGTGATGGGTCATGTGGACCATGGCAAGACGTCTCTGCTGGACTATATCCGCCGCACGAAGGTGGTGGCGGGTGAGGCTGGCGGCATCACTCAACACATTGGCGCTTACACGGCTGAGCACAATGGCAATATGCTGACGTTCATTGACACGCCCGGGCATGCCATTTTCACCGAGATGCGTGCTCGCGGGGCGGATGTGACGGATATTGTGGTGCTGGTGGTGGCGGCGAATGATGGTATCATGCCGCAGACGCGTGAGGCTATTTTGCACACGAAGGCGGCAAATAAGACGATTATCATAGCAGTCAACAAGTGTGACCTGCCGGCGGCGGATCCGCTGCGCGTGCGCACGCAGCTGATGGAGGAGGGCCTGGTGCCTACTGATTTCGGCGGCGATGTGGAGTGTGTGGATGTGTCGGCAGCCACGGGGGCGGGTATTGATGATTTGATGGAGCTGCTCTGCTTGCAGGCGGAGGTGTTGGAGCTCAAGGCCAACCCGCGTGCCAACTGCCGCGCTTCCATTATTGAGGCGCGCATGGAGCAGGGGAAAGGCAGCTCGGCCACGGTGATTGTGCAGAGTGGTACGCTCAAGGTGGGGATGCCCTTCATCTGCGGCCCCTATGCCGGCAAGGTGAAGACGCTTTTCAATGACCGCGGCGAGAGCATCAAGAAGGTGACTCCCGGCATGCCGGCGGAGGTCTCCGGGTTCTTGGAGACTCCGAATGTGGGCGATGAGCTGGTGGAGATGGAAAATGAGCGAGCGGCGCGCAAGCTGTCTGACGAGCGTCAGGAGGATCTGCGCCGTGAGCGCCTCAGCACGCCGAAGCGTTCGCGCATGGAGAATATCTTGGCGATGATGGGCGACGGCGGCCAGAAGGCGGTGCTCAAGATTTTCCTCAAGTGTGATGTGCAGGGCTCTGTGGAGGCGATTAAGAAGGCTATTCTGGACATTGAGAGCGAGAAGGTGGAGTGTGAGTTTGTCGGCTATGCGGCCGGCCCCATCTCGGAGAATGATGTGATGCTGGCGTCATCATCCGATGCTGTCATCTTGGGCTTCAATGTGAAGGTAGAGACCAATGCAGTGCGTGCGGTGAAGCGCACGGGTGTGCAGGTGAAGATCTACTCCATTGTGTATGAGCTGATTGATCAGGTGAAGGACGCCATGCTCGGCCTGCTGGAGCCTGAGACTCGCGAGACGGTGTTGGGCCATGCGCAAATCAAGCAGGTATATAGATTGAACAAAGGCAAGGCTGCGGGGTCATATGTATCAGACGGCAAAATGCTGCGCACTGCTGAGGCTCGCGTGCTGCGCGATGGGCAGGTGGTGTTTGACGGCAGGATGTCGACTCTCCGCCGCTTCAAGGATGAGGTGGAGGAGGTGAAGAGCGGCCTCGAGTGTGGTATCCGCCTGGCGGATTACGATGACTACGAGGAGGGCGACATCATCGAATGCTATTCTCTGGAAAAGATCAAACAAACCCTATAAGACAATACTATGGCTGCACACCGCTTGGATAAAGTAAATGAACTGCTGAAGCGGGAAATTGGCTCCTTTGTGCAGAGAGAGTTCGAATGGCCGGGCACCATTGTCTCCATCTTGGATGTAGAGGTGACGGAGGATTTGAAGGAGGGGCGTGTGTGGGTCGGCGTTGTGGGACGCATGGCGCCGAGCCAGGTGCTGGAGAAGCTGTCGCGGCAGCGCGGCGCCATTCAGCACGCGGTGAGTCGGCGGGTGGTGCTGCGGCACACGCCGCGGCTCACGTTCCGGCATGATGACTCGGCGCGCCGCGGAGTGGACATGGTTAATCTTTTGGACGATATTGAGCAGAATCTTCCCAAGGCGCCCCCTCTGCCGGAGGGTGAGACGGACCCGGAGATCTGAGATGCACCGCGGAGATACATAGCCCCCCTAAAACTCGCAACAGATCCACCCCAGTAACGCATACACGCACTATGGCGGGCAAGATCATCATCCGGCGCATGGGTTCTATCATGCCTACGCTGTGTTTGCTGCTGCTGCTGCTGGTGTGTGTGGTGGTGGTGTGGCTGAGCACGGTGGGCTTCCCCGGGGTGGCGCTGCGGTATGTGGAGCGCAAGGCTGCGGAGCAGGGCGTGACGCTGCGGGTTGAGGAGCTGCACCTCATGCCCTCCCGCGGGTTGGCGCTGCAGGCGAGCGGGGTGCGGGTGTATGCTGATGAGCAGGCGGAGGCGCCGCTGGCGACCGTGGGGAGAGTGGCGGCGGGTGTGCGGGTGGCCAGCTTGTTTGCGGAGCATCTGCAGCTGAGTTTTATGCAGGTGGAGCAGGGGGAGCTGCGCCTGCCGGTGACGCAGCCTGAGGGGGAGCACTTGGTGGTGAGTGGGGTGGAGATGGAGGCGCGGATGAATCGCGAGGGGGTGGTGTATCTTTCTTCCGGCCGGTTGCTGCTGCAGGGGATCCCGGTGAAGCTGGGGGGGAGTTTGGATGTGCAGGCTCTTCTGCGGGAGATGCCTGAGTCCGGTGGGGAGTCGGCGGGGGTGCATCCTTTGCCGGAGCCGCGCCAGAGGGTGGTGAATGAGGTGTACCGCCATATTGCGGAGCAGCATTGGCAGCCGGGGGAGACGCCGGAGTTTGCGCTGCGGCTTGATTGGCAGGAATCGCCGCGCGTGGTGCTGCGCGGGCAGATTCCGCGGCTGGATCTCGGCCAGTTTCACTTCCGCGATGCGGAGCTGGAGCTCGGGTATAACAAGAGGACTCTCACTCTGCATACGCTGAGTTTTCATACGGTGGATCCGGAGTCGACGGCGACCTTTCAGGGGGCGTATGATGTGGCGGAGCGCCATTTGTCGTTCACGATGAAGAGTAATGCGGCTTTGCTGCGCATGCTCCGCTCGCTGAGCACCGGGGAGCTCAAGGATTATTTGCTCAAGTTCCGGCACCCGGATGAGGCGCCGCCCCATATCAACCTGACGGGGGATGTGGCTTTTGAGGAGGATTTCTCGCTGCAGCGGGCGCGTGTGCGCGGTAGTGTGCTGCAAAAGGAGCTGCTGGTGGGGAGCACGCCGGTGGATGAGGTGGAGTTGTCGTTCTTATATGACAATGGGAATTTCAACATTGATAAGCTGGAGCTGCTGTTCCCGGACGGCTCGCTGCGGTGCGTGGCCACAGCTTCTGCCGGTGTAGGGCAGGCGCAGGTGGTGGCGGATTTGCCGGTGAAGAAGATGCTCACGCTGGTCAATGAGCTTGCGACACAGGAGGTGAATTTGCCGGAGGGGCTGCGGCTGGGGGAGCGGGTGAACCTGGCCATGCAGGCGCAGCTCACCACGCCGGCCTTTGTGCCGGGGCAGGTGGCGTGGCAGGATTTTGTGCCTTCCTTTCACCAGGTGGGGCTGAAGTTCAAGTCGGACATGCTGGCGTATCAGCAATATGAGCTGGAGCGCCCGGAGCTGCAGGTGCGGCTCTCGGATATTGTGCAGAGCAGCAGCCTTGTGCCGCAATCGGTGGGCAAGGTGGAGCTGCATGCTGAGGTGGGGCAGGGGGTGCTGCCTCAGGGGCGTGCGCGGGGGGTGGGGCTGGAGCTGCTGGTGGAGGGGGTGGAGCTGGGGGCCGGCGGGATGCCGCGCCGGCTGCAGCACGCAGAGCTGAGCATGCAGGCGGCGGAGGCGGAGCTGCCGGGGGAGCGCGCGGCCAAGTTGGCGGCGCTGCATAGCACGGCCTGCCTGGAGGAGGTGAGCCTGCCGGAGGGGGCGGAGGGGTGGCGCGTGAAGCAGGCGGAGCTGCAGGCGCGGGCGGAGGATTTGGCGGTGGGGGAGCTGCGGGCGGAGAGTGTGGAGCTCAGCAGCCGGGTGCATGAGAATGAGAAGGGGGCTTTTTCATTCAAAGTGGTGCGTGGCGATGCGGCGGAGTCGAGCGTGCTTTCTGCCGAGCCGGATTGGAGTGACCCGAGCCGCTTCACCCTGCGCGGTATTCATGCGGATTTTACGGCGCCCGGCACGGCGCTGTTGCTGGATTTGCTGGGGATCTCAGCCACGGAGGCGGAGGTGCCGGCGCGCCTCAGCCTGCAGGGGGAGTGTGCTTTCTTCCGCGAGACGATGGGGCTGAGCAGCGGGAGTTTTCACCTTGAGATACCTGAGCTGGTGCGCACGCCGCACAAGCAGCCCGCCCTGCGCGGCGCGCGTGTGCCCCTGGGAGTGCTGGCAGATGTGGTCATGCACGGTGACGACGCACATGAGGGGGTCAACTACAGCGCGAAGGTGGAGGCGACACATGCCACGGGGGCGTTCCGCGGGAGCATTGTCGGCTCCACGGGCAAGAGGAATCTGCGAGTCACGGGGCAGATCAACATCCGCCCCGATGTGGTGGATAAGATCATCGACAGCGCGGATGCCCACTCCATCATCCGCGATTTCCGCTTCCCTGAGGGAGGGCGGGCTTCTGTCACTCAGGTGGATGCGCGCATCGACTACTCGAACGGCCTGCGGGTGGAGTCCGATTGTCACGTGGATCTGTATCAGACGGAGTACCTGATCTCGGCTCTCGAGGAGGCGGCGGATGGCAGCTCGCGCCTGCGGCGTGACTTGGGCAGTGATCCCTACACCCTGGTCAAGCACGGCACGTGCAATGTGGGGGTCTATGTGCGCCATGACGCCAAGGCGGCAGATGGCACGCTGCTGCCCAAGGAAAGCGTGATCACCATCTCTGACATAGCCCTCGATTACAACAACACCCCGTGGCTCCGGCGCCGGAAGTTCAAGGGCGGAGTGAGTAACACGCGGCTGGAGGCCGACCGGGTGGTCATCGACATCGAGCGCAGTTTTGTGGAGCTCAATCGAGTGCGCGGCAGCGTGTACCCCGCTTATTCGCTGGGGATGTTTTACCCGGAATTGTATCACATCTTGGAGGATGTGATCTTGCCGCAGCCGGTGCAGATGGAGACGCCGCAGTGTGTGTTCCCCATCTATAGTGACTGCACGCGCCCCATGAGTGGCCGCATCCGCGTGCTTGCTCCGCGAGAGGCCAAGTTCCGCTTCCTCGGCACGGTGATCCCCATGAATCGCTTTTCGGGCTTTATCTCGCTGTCGGACACGCACGTGCTGCTGGACCGCCTGAATGCCAGGTGCTGGGAGGGCGTGTTGGATGCCGCTGTGCGCATCGGCATATCGGGGAAGAACACGAGTTTCGATGGCTACGCCAAGGCGCAGTGCATGAATCTCAAGGAGATCGCCGCAGCCTATGGCAGCCGGCAGGAGCCCGCCCTGTGCAAGGCGGAGATACGCTTCCGCTCCCCCAGTGCTCAGATCAATGCGCTGCGCGCCTACGGGCGGGTGGATATTGAGGATGGTGATTTGATGAACCTCAGCTTGTTCCGCCCCGTGAGCGAGTTGATCACCAACCTGCCGGAGCATTTTACACGCCTTGAGAAAGAAGCCTCAGCCGCGCTGGGGCGGCCGCAGCCGGAGAAGCCCGGGGTCATATCCCGCATGTTCTCCAGCATCTTCCGCGGGCTCGGCAGTGTTGTGGGCACGACGAGTGGCGGCATCACCAAGACGGCGAGCTATGTGCCCGGGCTCAACCACCTGATCGCCTACGACTTGCAGGAGGCGCATGCCAATTTTGACATCATCAATGGGCATTTCATCACCCGCGACATGAAAGCCAAGGGCTACAACCTCAATGTGAAGCTCAATATAGATATCAACCTCAACACCATGGAGCTGAAGGGCAACCTCTGGCCGCGGATTTCGAGCTTGCCCACCATCCTGCTCTCCCCGCTCACCTTCCTCTCGGATTATATGGTGGATATCATCGTGTACGGCTCGGTCAAAGATATCAAATGGCGCATAGGGCTGGACCGCCGCTCCCCCAGCCAGCCGCCCTCAGCCACCACCCGCGCGGAGAAAGACAACCCTGCGCCGCGCAAGAAACGCTAAAAAAAGCGCTGTTCAAACAGGGAGAAGTGTGCTTTAATGGGCGTGCATGAGTGCAGGTGATGGCAGAGAGGGTAAAATACGCGCCGCATTGGCTAAAAGCCAGCTCGGTGGCAAGCTTGCCGGCCTGAGTTTGCCGCGGCAGATCATCACCATCGCCCTCTGGCCGCTGCTGGAGCAGGTGATGAGTTTTATCTGCTCCAACACCTCCCTCTACCTCGCGGCGCATATGAGCGAGGACGGGGAGATCAAAGCCCAGCTCACGGCCGGGCTGGGAGTCACCGGCTATGTGCTGTGGCTGGGGTTTATCATGCAGGGTGCTGTGGGCATGGGCGCCACGGCCATCGTGAGCCGGCGCACGGGGGCACGCCGCTTTGCAGAGGGCAACTACGCGGCCAATCAATCGGCCGTGCTGGGGCTGCTGGCCGGCCTGTTATCCGCGCTGCTCATGTATGTGACAGCGGATTATCTGGTGGTGGATATCCTGAAACTCAGCGCCTACGCGCAAGAAGTGGCGCTGCGCTACATGCACATCGCCAGCTGGGTGGCCATCTTTTCCGGCATAGTCTTTGCGGTGAATGCCGCTCTGCGCGGCGCGGGGGATACGCGCACGCCGTTTTTCATCATGCTCGCGGTGGATGGGCTGAATATCCTGCTGAGCCTGTTTTTGGTGTATGTGTGCGGGATGCATGTGGAGGGGCTGGCGCTGGGCATTTTGGGGGGCATGGCCGTGGCGGCGCTCATCCTCGTGTGCCTCTTGGTGCGCAACTCCGTGCGCATGCAGCGGCTGATGGCCGGGCGCAGCCTGGAGGAGTATGTGGCCACGCAGCCGCCTGCTTATGTGCCCCCGCTCTACTTGCGCCTGCGTGATATGGCGCCGGATGTGCGCTCCATCGGCCGCATCTTGGCCATCGGCCTGCCCCAGGCGGTAGAGGTGGGCGGCATCTGGCTGATTCAGATCTACGTGCTGCGCGTCATCTCGCGCCTGGGAGATGCCGCAGTAGGGGCGCACAACATCGCCGTGCGCATCGAGTCCATGAGCTTCCTGCCCGGCTTTGCCATCGGCCTGGCGGGGGCGGCGCTGGTGGGGCAGTACCTCGGCAGCGGCAGCGTGCGGCTCGCGCTGGAGACAGTCCGCAAGTGCGTGCTCTACAGCGTGTTGTTCATGGGGGGCATGGGGATCATCTTCTACCTCTTCCCGGCAGTATTTGTGAAACTCATAGCCGGGGATTCGGAGCAGCTGCTGGCGGTGGCGGTGCCGGTGGTGCAGGTGTTCTTGCTGGTCGAGCCATTTTACGCCGCCATGCTCATGATCAAGATGTGCCTGCGCGGCGCGGGCGACACGCGGCGCGTCATGTATGTCTCCTATGGCTGCATGGGCTTTTTCCGCGTGGCCTGCCTCATGCTGTGGAATGAGATGTGGCCGGACACGCTCACGCTGGAGCGCATATGGCTGTTATTTGTGGTGGATATGGCCATTGAGTACCTCATCCTCCACCAGATGCTCATCCGGCTCAAGTGGGCGCGCAAGCGCGTGTGACGCCGCCGGTGGCGGGAAAAAAGCCGCGCTTGCCGGGTGGTCGCACAGAGAGTGAAGGTGCATTTTTCCTAAAAAAAGACTTTTCATAGCGGTTCAATAGGGTATAATCTGCGCGGCTGCCCGCTAACGAGCAAAGGCTCTGTGGCGGAGCGGAACGAAACTTTAGACCGTAACCCCATACGACTATGTCCGACTACACAACACGCGTGCTGAACCACGTCAGCGCCAAAAACGCCCACGAGCCTGAGTTCCTGCAGGCTGTACAAGAAGTGATCTCCACCATCGAGCCCGTGCTTTCTGCCAAGAAGAAATACGAGGATAATTGCATCTTGGAGCGCATCACCGAGCCGGAGCGCACCATCATGTTCCGCGTGCCTTGGACGGATGATGCGGGCAAGATCCACGTGAATCGTGGTTTCCGTGTGGAGTTCAACAGCGCCATCGGGCCTTACAAGGGCGGCCTGCGCTTCCACCCCTCTGTGAATCTGGGCATCCTCAAGTTCCTCGGCTTTGAGCAGGTGTTCAAGAACTCCCTTACCACGCTGGCAATGGGCGGCGGCAAGGGTGGCTCGGATTTCGACCCCAAGGGCAAGAGCGATGCTGAGGTGATGCGCTTCTGCCAGAGCTTCATGACGGAGCTGCAGCGCCACATCGGCCCGGATACGGACGTGCCCGCCGGTGACATCGGCGTGGGTGGCCGTGAGATCGGCTACCTGTTCGGCCAGTACAAGCGCCTGCGCAATGAGTTCACGGGCGTGCTCACCGGCAAGGCCCTCAACTGGGGCGGCTCGCTTATCCGCCCGGAGGCCACGGGCTACGGCTGCGTGTATTTCGCGCAGAACATGCTTGCCACGCGCGGGGATGACCTCGCGGGCAAGGTGTGCACGGTGTCCGGCTCCGGCAATGTGGCGCAGTACCTGGTGGAGAAGCTCAACCAGCTCGGCGCCAAGGTGGTGACCATGTCTGACTCCAATGGCTACATCTTCGACCCCGCCGGCATTGATGCCGAGAAGCTTGCTTGGGTCATGGAGCTCAAGAATGTGCGCCGCGGCCGCATCAAGGAGTATGCCGACAAGTTCG
>JAFLSS010000063.1 GCA_022510805.1 Akkermansiaceae bacterium | reverse complement strand
GGGGCTTTGGCGCTCATGCTTCTTTGCGACCGCCGGAATAGGGAGAACCAAGAATGGGCAGTAGCCTCGTGGGGCTTCGCCAAGCAAATGCTCCCGCTGCTGGCGGCGGGCGTCCTCACGGCCGGATTCCTCTTGGGTTCCACGCACGGCGACACCGCATTGCCCGGCATCATCCCCTCCGACTGGGTATCGTGGGCGCTGGGCGGCAATGGGCTGGCCTCCAACTTCTTCGCCAGCTTTGCCGGGGCATTCATGTACTTCGCCACCCTCACAGAAATCCCGATCATCCAAGGACTACTCTCCGCCGGCATGGGCAAAGGACCGGCCTTGGCACTCCTTCTCGCCGGGCCCTCTCTCTCGCTGCCGAATATGCTTGTCATCCATGGCGTGCTCGGCATGAAGAAAACCGCTGTGTACGTCATTCTCGTGATCCTCCTCGCCACGCTTGCCGGTTACACCTACGGCACATTCTTTCCCTAACCCTTCGCCACCATGAACTCCATTAGCTTCTTTGATCGATATCTATCTCTTTGGGTCGCCCTGTGCATAGCCGCCGGGGTAGCCATAGGAAAGTGGCTCCCGTGCGTACCGGAAACTCTCGGGCAGTGGGAGTATGCGCACGTGTCGCTGCCCGTGGCGGCACTCATCGCTCTGATGATCTACCCCATGATGCTCAAAATCGACTTCCGAAGCGTGCGGAACGTGGGACGGGAACCGCGCGGCATCGTCATCACCTGCGTGGTGAACTGGCTCATCAAACCCTTCACCATGTTTGCGATAGCGTGGGTATTCTTCTACGTCATCTTCCGCGCGTGGATTGCGCCGGAGCTGGCGGATGAATATCTGGCGGGGGCGGTGCTGCTGGGCGCGGCTCCCTGCACAGCGATGGTCTTTGTGTGGAGCCAACTGACGCGAGGTGACGCCGCCTACACCCTGGTGCAGGTAGCGCTGAATGACCTCATCATCCTCATCGCGTTTGCGCCGATAGTGGCATTTCTCTTAGGTGTGAGCGGCGTGAGTGTACCCTGGCCCACGCTGCTACTTTCCGTTGGTGTATTCATTGTTGTGCCCTTGCTGGCAGCCGCTATCACACGCTCAGTCGTCATCCGGCGGCGCGGGGCAGCGTACTTCAATGAAAAGTTTGTACCGCGTTTCTCACCCATTACGATGGTTGGACTCCTGCTCACCCTTGTCATCCTCTTTTCCTTTCAAGGGCATACACTTCTGGAGAACCCTCTGCACATCCTGCTGATAGCCATACCGCTTATCCTTCAGACACTTCTGGTGTTCCTGCTCGCTTATGGCTGGGCGTGGAAATGGCGCTTGCCGCACCGCATCGCCGCACCTGCCGCCATGATCGGCGCGAGCAACTTCTTCGAACTCGCCGTAGCCGTAGCTATCTCCCTCTTTGGGCTTCAATCCGGTGCCGCTCTCGCCACGGTAGTTGGCGTACTTGTGGAAGTACCCATCATGCTGCTGCTCGTCAAACTCGCTCAGGCGAGTCGAGCTTTCTTCAACAATGCCGATTGAGTGACTAGACATTATTGAATGTAACCAGCCGGGAGAAAGCACCGGCTTGGCTCGTGCTTCATGAACCCGCTACGCGCATGAATACAATGAGCGCGATGAGCGACCCCCACGACAGCGTGGCGGCGATGATCGCGGAGGCGCCTCTGCGCCCCTGTAAGAGGTCGACGAGACTCCAAACCATGCTGATGAGCATACCCGCCAGCCATGCAGCCGGGACAATGACGGCGGCGTCACCACGGTCGTCCCCGGGGCTGGTAATCCACAGATCCCCTATCAGCAGAAGCCACCCTGCTGTGACAGGCATCCAGGGTTGAGTGATGCGAAGTCTCATGCTTCGCATGATATCCCAGCCCTACACCACGAGCAAGAAAAAAGCCCGGCAAAAAAATGCTTTTTTTTCATTTTGCTGTTGACAAGAGAATAGAAATTTGATAATTTACCCATGTTCCTATGGAAATAGTGGGAATTAACTTCAAAACCATACACACAAACATCAACACATACGGCCATGAGTAAGCAATACCGATTCGAAACCCTGCAAGTACATGTGGGACAGGAGCAAGCAGACCCCACGACAGACGCGCGTGCGGTTCCCATCTACGCGACCACGTCCTACGTATTCCCGAACAGCGCCTCCGCTGCCGCACGATTCGCGCTGGCAGAACCCGGCAACATCTACACCCGACTCATGAACCCCACCTCCGACGTCTTCGAAAAGCGAATGGCCGCGCTGGAAGGCGGAGCTGCAGCTCTGGCAGTGGCAACAGGGTCGGCAGCCATCGACTACGCCGTGCGCAACATCGCGACCGCAGGAGACCACGTCGTGTCGGCCACCACAGTGTATGGCGGCACCTACAACCTCTTCGCCAACACCCTGCCCGAAGCCGGCATCGAAACCACCTTTGTGGATGCCTCGAACCCGGCGAATTATGAGGCAGCCATCCGCCCCAACACGAAACTACTCTTCGTGGAAAGCCTGGGCAACCCCAACAGCGACGTGGCCGACATCGACGCCATCGCAGCCATAGCGCACAAGCATGGCATCCCGCTGGTGGTGGACAGCACCTTTGCCACGCCCTACCTCTTCCGCCCGATAGAGCATGGCGCGGACGTGGTGGTGCACAGCGCGACCAAGTTCATCGGCGGACACGGCACAGTGATGGGCGGCGTCATCGTGGATGCCGGCCGATTCGACTGGGCGCAGAATGACAAATTCCCCGGGCTGAGCAAGCCGAACCCGAGCTACCACGGCGTAGTCTTCACAGATGCATGCGGGCCGCTGGCCTACATCCTCAAGATCCGCACAACCCTGCTGCGCGACCAGGGCGCCGCCATCAGCCCGTTCAACTCGTTCCTGCTGCTGCAGGGGCTGGAGAGCCTCTCGCTGCGTGTGGAGCGCCACGTGCAGAATGCGCTCAAGATCGTGCAGCACCTCAGCCGGCACCCGCAGGTGGAGAAAGTGAACCACCCCTCCCTGCCGGAGCACCCGGATCACGAGCTCTACAAGAAGTACTACCCGAACGGCGGCGGCAGCATCTTCACCATCGAAGTGAAGGGCGGCGCGGAAAAAGCGCGGCAATTCTGCGAGAGCTTGCAGCTTTTCTCCCTGCTGGCCAATGTGGCAGATGCCAAGAGCCTGGTCATACACCCGGCCTCCACCACGCACTCCCAGCTGAGCGAGGAAGAGCTGCTGGCCGGCGGCATCAAGCCGAACACCGTGCGCCTCTCCATCGGCATCGAGCACGTGGACGACCTGATCGAGGATCTGGACAACGCATTCAACCTCATCAAATAACATGAAGGTATACAAATCGACCACAGAGCTGGTGGGCGGTACTCCTCTGCTGGAGCCTGTGCGCTACAATGCAGCGCATGGGCTCCAAGCCCGGCTTCTGGTGAAGCTGGAGTATTTTAACCCTGCCGGCAGCGTGAAAGACCGCATAGCCAAGGCCATCATCGAAGATGCAGAGGCTACAGGGCGCCTCCGCCCCGGCGGCATCATCATTGAGCCCACAAGTGGCAACACCGGCATCGGGCTCGCGGCCATCGCCGCAGCCAAGGGCTACCGCACCATTCTCACCATGCCAGAGACCATGAGCGTGGAGCGCCGCAACATCCTGAAAGCCTACGGCGCGGAGATCGTGCTCACGGATGGCTCGCAGGGCATGAAAGGCGCCATCGCCAAGGCTCAGCAGCTGCACGAGAGCACGCCCGGCTCCATCATTGCGGGGCAGTTTGAAAACCAGGTGAATCCCGCCACGCACTACGCCTCCACCGGCCCCGAAATCTGGGCCGACACGGATGGCAGTGTCGATATCCTCGTGGCCGGTGTCGGCACGGGTGGCACCATCACCGGCGCGGGTCGCTTCCTCAAGGAGCAGAAGCCCGGCGTGCGCGTGGTGGCTGTGGAGCCGGCCACCTCAGCCGTGCTCTCCACCGGCAAGCCCGGCAGCCACAAGATTCAGGGCATCGGCGCCGGCTTTGTGCCGGCCACGCTTGACACGGCTGTGTATGATGAGGTGATCACCGCGGACAATGATCAGCCGTTTGAGACAGCCAAGGAGCTCGGCAAGTCGGATGGCATCCTGGTGGGCATCTCCGGCGGTGCGGCTCTCTGGGCGGCGACTCAGGTGGCTCTGCGCCCGGAAAACGCCGGCAAGGTCATTGTGGTGGTGCTGCCGGACTCGGCAGATCGCTACTTCTCCACGCCTCTTTTTGCCTGATTATTATTAACCATGAAAAAAGCCCGCGTCTCCTCAGGGAGGCCGGGCTTTTTGCTTGGCGGCGAGAGGAGCGGCTGCCTCAGGGTTTGTAGACCATGACAGGGCCTGTGGAGGCAGACTGCACCGCGCGCAGTTTATTCACAGCGAGGACCACGAGCCCCGCCGCCTCCTTGGCCACATGCTCGGAGGTGAAGCGGCTCCAGGACAAGCGCAGGCACTCCCGCGCCTCCGCCGGTGCCAGCCCCATGGCGAGCAGCACATGGCTCGGCTCCGGCTCCGCGCTGGTGCACGCCGAACCGGCGGAGCACAGCAGCCCCAGCGGCTCCAGCAGCAGGGAGAGCGACTCCGCCGTGCACCCCGGTATGCGGAAATTGAGCACATGCGGCAGCCGGGGCGCGCCGGCGCCATTTTGCACGGCGTGGATGCCGGCCTCTGCCAGCACAGCGAGGAAAAGGTCACGCATGCGCCCGAGTTGGGCATATGTTTCAGCCGCCTCCATGGCCAGCTCAGCCGCCTTGCCGAAGCCCACAATGCCTGCCACATTCTCGGTGCCCGAGCGGCGGGCAGACTCTTGTCCCCCGCCCTGCAGCAGCACATGCAGGGGCGCGCCGGCGCGCACATAGAGCGCACCCACCCCCTTGGGGCCGTGCAGCTTGTGCGCGGACACGGAAGCGTAATCCACCGCCGGGAGCTCATGCAGCGCCATGGGCAGCTTACCCGCCGCCTGCACCACATCCAGGTGCACGCGCGCGCCGGCCTCCTGCGCCGCCCGGCAGAGCAGCTCCACCGGCTGCACCACGCCGGTCTCATGATTCGCCCACGCGAAAGAGGCGCCATCACATCCCGGCAGCAGGCGGCGCCACTCCTCCGCATCAGCCACACCGCTCGGCAGCACCGGGCAGAGCAACTCCCGGCCTTTCAGAGAGCGCAGGGTGGCGGGGTGCTCGGTGGGCAGGGTGAGCACGCGCTCAAAAGAAGAGAGCGCCGTGTTGGAGGACTCGGTGCCGCCGGAGGTGAAGATAATCTCCCCCGGAGCCGCCCCCAGCAGCGCGGCCACCTTCTCGCGCGCCTCCTCCAGCGCTTGGCGCACCCGCTTAGCCGGGCGGTAGGAAGCAGAGGGGTTAAAAAAGGATTCCGTGAGGAAAGGCCGCATGGCCTCCAGCACCTCCGGCACCAGCGGAGTGGTGGCATTATTATCCCAGTAGATCATATACCCCCTCCTTTCGGTCATACGCGCGCTTCATGCTCTCCAGCACAGCGGGGTGGACACAGGAAGCCACCTTACTCTCCCAGCTCGGCAGCCCCACCAGGCTGCGCACCATGGAGGAGGATACGGCCTCCAGATCCCCGGGAGGCATCAGAAAGAGCGTGCGCAGCCCCGGCGCCATGCGCTCATTCATGCGCGCCATGTTTTTTTCATACTCGAAATCAAGCGCATTGCGCACCCCGCGCAGCAGGAATGACGCGCCCAGCTCACGGGCAAAATCCACCAAAAACAGGTGCTTCATGCACACCACGCGCACGCAGCCCTGCACCTCTGCCACCATGGCCTGCAGCGCCTCCTGTCGCTCCGCTTGGGTCAGCATCGGGTGTTTGTCGGGGTTGACCGCGACGGCGATCACAAGCTCATCAAAAATCTCAGCACCCTGGCGGATCACCCAGAGGTGCCCCAGAGTTGGCGGGTCAAAACTCCCGGCATATAGACCGATACGCGACATGTTAAGAGCGGCTGGTGTTAGCGAAAAAAGAATCCCGCATAGAGCAGAAACACTATGCGGGGTGTGAGAGAGGCGGGAGTGGGATTTGAACCCACGAATGACGGTTTTGCAAACCGTTGCCTTAGGCCACTTGGCTATCCCGCCGATCGGAAGATGCAGGCAGAGTTTACCAGCGCTTGTCTGCGGCGTCAAGCCGAAAATGCAGCTTCTGTGTCATTTTTCTCAAAAAAGGGCGTTTTTCAGCGCGCATCAGCCGCGGCGCCGGGAATCAGCATTCCCAGCTCAGCCAGCGCCTCGCGAAACACGCGCCAAAAGGCCGAGATGTCGGCGGTGTCGATGGCGCCCATGGCCGCCAGGCGGAACGTGGGCTGAGCCGTCTTGCCGGCATAGATGGTGAATCCCCGGGCGTAGCAATAATCATGCACCCGCTGAAAATCCCACCGCGGATCCTGCGGGTAAAGCACGGCCGCCACCAGCCCCGCCATCTGCTCACGGCTCAGCAGGCAGCGCAGCCCCAGGGACTCCACTCCGCTCATGATGGCCTCAAACACCCGCGTGTGGCGCGCCCACTTGGCCGCCTCCCCCTCAGCAAAATACTCGCGCAAGGCCTGTGCCGTGGCGTACATGGTCTGCACCGGCGGGGTGAAGTGCATCTGCCCCGTGGCCTCAAAATAGGAATACTGGCGGTACAGGTTGGCATAGTATGAGCGCTGCGGGTAGCTTTGTGAGGCTTCGATGGCGGCGCGCCTGCCGATGATGAAGGTGAGCCCGGAGGTGCTCATGAGGCCTTTTTGCGAGGAGGACATGCAGAAGTCGATGTGGTCGCGCAGCACGTGCAGCGGCAGCATGGCAAAGGTGGAGGTGGTGTCCACCACGGACAAGGCGCCGTACCGGTGCGCCAGCTCACCCACGAGGCGGATGGGATTGAGCAGGCCGGAGGCGGTTTCCTGATGGGTGGTATACACGAGCCCGATATCCGGGTGCGCGCGCAGCATCTGCTCGAGAGCGGCCGCCGTGGGCGCTTCGGTCTCAGGGAGCTCGAGCACGAGATGCGGCAACCCGTAGGCGCGGCATATCTCCACCGCGCGCTCGCTGAACACGCCATTGCAGATGATGAGGGCTCGCTTCTTCTCCGGCAGCAGGGAGTTGAGGCACACATCCATCCCCAAACTCCCGGAACCGCAGAACAGCACGGCCGCATACTCCTCTGCCGGCGCGTGCGCGATGCGCAGCAAATCGGCGCCAATCTGCCGCATCACCCCCGAAAACTCAGCCTCGCGGGGGCAGATATCCGGCACCACCTGCGCCCACTTCACGGTGTCCGTGGTTGTGGCAGGGCCGGGATTGAGCAAAACGTGTCGTTGAATCTCATGCATATTGATCAGATGAGTGGGTCACAGCTCCTCCCACAGCGTGTGGGCAGCGGCGCCATAGTGCGGGTGTGCCCACAGGCGGCGCGCCATGAGCGCGGGGGAGGAGATGCCTGCCAAAAAGCGCCTCCGCTGCGCCGGGCGGTCGAACTCCGGCAACTCGGCAGCCGGGGGAAGCTGCTGCGCCGCCGGCAGCGGAGGCAGCTCCGCCACCTGCCCCAGACAAGCCGGGCAGTGGCCACAGGGGGCGGGGAGGTTCTCCCCGGTAAAATAGCGCTCCAGCGCCGTGTTCAGGCACTCGCTGCCGCAGAGCATGGCCTCCACCTCCACCTGCCGCGCCAGCCCCTCTGCACAGCGGCGGGAGTATGCCGCGGTGAGCTCAGCGGCCACCTCCCGCGCCTCCGCCGGTGCCGCACCCGGGCAGAGCCACCAAGCGCGCTGCCGCAGCGTCAGCTTCCACTCCCCGGCCGCCTCACACTCAGCCAGTTGCTCCAGCGCCTCCGCATACGAGCAATCCCAAGCCTCCGCAGCCTCCTCCACCTCCGCCTCGCGGTGCTCACTCAGCCAGCGCAGGCGCGCGGACTCCGCCGCGTCACGGCCATCGAGAATCGTGTCCAGCGGGAAAAGCGGGCGCACCTTGTAATACTTGTAGCCCTGCAACTCCGCACGCACCGCACCACGCGCGCGCAAAAGATCCAGCGCACGCTGCGGCACATCCTCCGGCACATCGCAAGCCGTGCCCAGCTCCCAGAGCGACACCACGCGCGGCGCGGCGGGCAGCAGCCAGCGCACACAGCGCAGCACACCCTCCGCATCCGGCTCCGCTGCGAAGATGCGGTTGCGCGCCTCGACGCGGTCCTCCCCGCTGAGCAGCACCACACTCTCCGCCGACAGGCCATCGCGCCCGGCGCGGCCACTCTCCTGCAGGTAAGACTCCGGCGAGGACGGCAGATTCGCATGCACCACGGAGCGCACATCCGGCTTGTCGATCCCCATGCCGAAGGCAATCGTCGCCACGAGCACCTCCACCCGATTATGCAAAAAATCATCCTGCAACTTCTCGCGCAGCTCCGCCGGCTGCCCGGCGTGGTAACACACCGCGCGCACCCCACCCTGCACAAGATGCGCCGCCAGCTTCTCCACGCCTTTGCGCGTGCGCGCGTAGATGATACACGGGCGGTGCTCCGGCGCGGCCACATACTCCAGCAGCGCCGCCTCCGGATCCGGCGCAGAGCGCACAAAGCGGCTGATATTGGCCCGGTAAGGAGACACCGCCACCACCCCCTCCGGGGAGATGCCGAACGCCGCGCACAGATCCGCCCGCACGCGCGGAGTCGCCGTCGCGGTGAGCGCCATGACCCCGGCAAAAGAGTGCTCCCGCAGCCAGGCCGGCAAGCGCAGGTAATCCGGGCGGAAGCTGTGCCCCCACTCCGAGATGCAGTGCGCCTCATCCACAATAAAAAGAGCCCTCTGCACCTGCGCCAGCGCATCATTCAGGCGCGCATTCTCCAGCGATTCAGGCGCCACATACAGCAGGCGCACCTGCCCCGCCGCCAGCTCGTGCAGCAGGGCGGCGCGCTCCTCCTCCGCGAGGGTGGAGTCAAAGCGCCGCGCCGCGATCCCGACGCGCTGCAGCCCCTCCACCTGCTCGCGCATGAGCGCCAGCAGCGGCGACACCACCACACTCGTGCCACCCATGAGCTCAGCCGCCGCCTGGTAGCACAGGCTCTTGCCATATCCCGTGGGCAGCAGCCCCAGCACAGGGCGCCCGGCAAGCGCCAGCGAGATCAAGCGCCCCTGCCCCGGCCGCAGCGCTGTCTTTCCAAAGCGCTGCAGCAGCTTCTGCAAGTCTGGTGAGGCCGCCTCCTGCATCAGCATTGATTCTGCCACAAGCCCCACCCCAAGTCAACCTCCAAGTGGTGCTTGACAGAAATGGCCGGAGCTGCTAGCATGGCTGCATCATGGAGATTGTTGAAGCACGCATTGAAATACCCATGGGCAGCCGCAACAAGTATGAGGTGGATCCCCGCACCGGCCACATCAAGCTGGACAGGGTGCTCTACTCCTCCGTCTATTACCCGGCGGAATATGGTTTTGTTGAGAATACCAAGTACCTGGATGGCGACCCGCTGGACATTCTTGTCTTCACCTCCTCGCCCACGTTTCCCGGCTGTTATGTGGACTGCCGCATCATCGGCGGCATGGATATGATTGACGGCGGGAAGCCGGATGTCAAGATTCTGGCGGTGAATGTGGGTGACCCGCGCTACGAGCACATCCGCGACTACCGCGACCTGCCCCCGCACTACTTGCAGGAAATCCAAAACTTCTTCAGCACCTACAAGACGCTGCAAAATAAAACCACCGAAGTGGGTGAGTTTTTCGCGCCGGAGCGCGCAGAATGCATCCTCCAAGAATCCCGCGAGCGCTTCGCGCGCGAGGGCATCTGAGCCGCCGCGCCGCACCTGCGGGTGAGAGGTAAGGCGCACATGCCCCCCTCCTCTCACTCAGCACGCGGCTCAGGGCTGAATCAGATAAGTACCATCTGTCACCGAGTAGGCCTGATCCATCGTCATCACACGCCTGGCCGTGCCTTTGCCCCACGAATCGCTGAAGATGATCGTGTTATTCTTGGGGTTGAAGCCGATAATCATGCGCATGTGCGCCTCACCGATACTCGCCTCCTTGCCCGTGTACAACCCGGAGGCGAACACCCCCCACAGCACAGGCACCCCGGAGGTGATGCTCTTGCGGATGGGCGCCATCCACTTCTTCACATCTGAGGCCTTTTTCGCGCGCACCTTGCACCACAGCTCCGGGTCCAGATTCCGGCGCCAGTCAGTATTTTCGCCGAGAAGCGTGCGCGGGTCGGGGAGCTCAGGCTTCTTGTTCTTCTTCGCTTCCGCATTGTAAAGCGGCACACAGTCAAAATACTCCAAGGAGGGGCGTGGCAGCTCTTTGATACGCACATGAAAACGCCCGCCAATCTCCTTGAGCGTGTTCTTCATGGCCGCCACAGAAGTGCCGCCGTCAGCCGTCGAATTACACAGAGCCGCCACCTCATGCATCCCCACGCCATCCATCCCATAATAGGCAAACACACGCGCCACCGTAGCCGGCAGGCAGTACCCCTTGTCGCCCTGGTCAATCATGGGAATCCCCTTGATCCAGATCGTCCCATCCTCCTCTGTCACCACATTCGACTTCATATCGCGCCGGCCCACCTTATCCGAAGCGCCGCCGCGGTCGAGCCCCTCACGATCAGGCGCAAGCACCAGGCGGATCAGCTCCGCCTTCTTGCCGGCTTTCTTATTCGAGGAAATGGCAGCCTCAAGGCGCAGCACACCATGCTCGCAGGCCCACTGCATCGTGTTGACTTTCAACCCCGTTTTCGAGGCAGGCAGCGTCCCCTTCTTCCCCTTCTTCCCAAAGATCTCCGTCAGCAGCGCCGTCACCTCTTTCACCTTGGCGTTAAACTCCGGCAGCGAGATCTCATCATCATCACCACGGGTGTACACCATAGCCGTCACGCGGCACAGCACATTAGCTTTCGGCGCCTCAGCCTTATTCTCCTTATTCACCGGCTTGTTCGGCTCCGCTGCCGCCTCCTCCTCAGCCTCCTCCTGCGCAGCTTTCCAATCAAAAAGCACCTCCCCCAGGGACAGGGAAGAGAACTCCAGCTTCGAGTTGGATCCCGAGGCATAGGAGCGCGACTCATCAGCATCGAGCATATAGACCTCCTCCACCGGGTTGCGATCACGCTTCAGCGCCCAAAGCTCGCCGGAGCGCAGCGCCTCAGACAAATCATATGCCCATGCATGCCCGCACCAGACAAGCGCAGAAACCAGCACCCCGAACACCGCCATGTAGCTACTAATCTTCATCATCATCAGGAGATATAGAGAGGAATACGATAAAATGAGTGTACTCTATTGAGGCAGCCTTGTCAACACTCACTTTTTCACTGTAAATGGCGTGTGAATTGCAAGGAAAAAAGCGACAAGAAAGAAAAAGAATGGAGATTAAG
>JAFLSS010000062.1 GCA_022510805.1 Akkermansiaceae bacterium | reverse complement strand
GATCTGGACTGGACAGACCACAGCTCCCGCAGCTATGTGGAGATGCACGATGCCGCTTCCCGCCCCGCTCTCAAGGGCAAAAAGGAGAACATCGCCGAGTACGATGTCGTCTACATCGGCTACCCCATCTGGTGGCACGTGGCTCCCACCATCATCAACACCTTTATCGAAAGCCATGATTTAAAGGGCAAGACTCTCATCCCCTTTGCCACCTCCGGCTCGCAGGATATAGAGTTCAGCGTGGATAAGCTCATGAAGACCTACCCCACGCTCAACTGGAAACCCGGCAAGCTGCTCAACGGAGCAACGGAAAGCAGCATCCGCACGTGGGTCGGGAAATGATGAGAACGGCAGAGCTGCCACATGTTAAGGCATCTAATAATCGTCGACCTAAAGTAGCTTTATAGGATATAACCGCATCGTCACACAACATTATGAAATACGTTAAATTCGGCAACACAGGAATGGATGTGTCCAAGATTTGCTTGGGCTGCATGAGCTTCGGAACACCGGGTGCAGAGCACGGCGTGTTCCCTTGGGCTAAAAACTTTGAGGACTCCAAACCCATCTTTAAGAAAGCCATAGAGCTTGGCATCAACTACTTCGATACAGCCAACGTGTATCAGATGGGCTCTAGTGAGGAAATCACAGGCAAGCTCATCCGCGAGTTCGGGCTGGATCGCGATGAAATCGTGGTAGCTACCAAGGTACATTTTGCCATGCGCGAGGGGCGCCCGAACGGCGCGGGCTCTTCCCGCAAGAATATCCTCGCAGAGATTGACCACAGCCTCAAGCGCCTCGGGCTGGATTATGTGGACGTGTACCAGATACACCGCCTTGACCACGAAACGCCGTGGGAAGAGATCATGGAAGCCTTGCATGACGTTGTGAAGAGCGGCAAGGCACGCTATATCGGCGCATCCACTATGTTTGCGTGGGAGTTCGAGCGGCTCAACGGCATTGCCGAGCGCCATGGTTGGACAAAGTTTGTCTCCATGCAGAACCAGTACAACCTCATCTACCGCGAGGAAGAGCGGGAAATGATGCCCCTGTGCATGGATCGCAAGATAGCCGTAGTGCCGTGGAGCCCTCTGGCCGGAGGTCGCTGCACCCGCCCGTGGGGTACGCAGACGGCGCGCACGGCGGTGGATGCTGTTTCTCCTATGGTGTGGGGAGCTACGGAAGCTCAAGACAAGCTCGTGGTAGATGCCCTGCAGAAAGTAGCAGAAGCAAATGGACACACCATGGCTCAAGTGGCATTGGCATGGATGCTTTCCAAGCCGTATGTTACCTCACCCATCGTAGGCTTCACCTCCCCCAAGCACGTGGAGGAAGCTGTTGCCGCACTGGACATCACCCTCACGCCGGAAGAAATTGCGGCTTTGGAAGCGCCCTATGTGCCGCACATCAAGACCGGCGCTTTCTGATCATACCCACTAAGAGCGAGAAATCATTTCCCCGGGCTTTCTTTATTGGAAGTCTGGGGAACATCTTTTACGCATTTCATAGTAAATGATATTTAGGCAAGATCAGATAAAAATCGAAGTGCCATTCTGATCAGCGCACGCAGAGTGGTTGTTTTGTGTGAGTCTTGCTCGCTGCTTTGAGAGAGGTGGGGGTGGGAGTTGCTGATAAATTTCGTATAAAAAACGCTTGGGAGGCAAGTCGGGCTTGCTCCTTTGGGGACAATGTGGTAGAATGTGGGCAGGTGAAGCGTTTCGGGTTCATAATTGTGTCGTTATTGAGCTGCTTGTGCGCGTGCAGCGTGCGCCAGCACATCCTCGCAGCTACGGGTAAAATCAATTCCTTGTATGCCTCGACGAAGGATTGGATGGAGGTGCCGGAGCGCAGAATCACGTGGCATCAGGCGGTGTCCATGCTGCGGGAGAGTAATTTGGAGCTGCTTGAGGCAGAGGATCAGATCCGCCAGGCGGAGCGCAATTCCCGAAGCATCTACACGGATCTCATTCCCGGTGTTTCTTATTATGGGTACATGACGCGCTCGATTGCGAATTTGGCGGACTCTGTGAGTGCAGAGGATTTGAACTCGCGGATCAATGTGACATTCTCTGTGCCTGCGCTCACGCAGGTGCCTTATCGTGTGTATGCTGCGCAGGTGGCCACTTTTGCGGCGGTGAAGGCGAAAGAGGGGCGGGAGCGCGAGTTGATCTCCAAGCTCTACCAGCTGGTGCGCAAGCGGGAGATTGAGGAGGCAAAGCAGGCTCTGGCGGATCCTAAGCAGGTGGAGGAGTC
This sequence comes from Akkermansiaceae bacterium, assembly GCA_022510805.1. Lineage (GTDB taxonomy): Bacteria > Verrucomicrobiota > Verrucomicrobiia > Verrucomicrobiales > Akkermansiaceae > Akkermansia. The sequence goes on along the minus strand of JAFLSS010000062.1, from coordinate 9,177 downwards.
TGACGGCAAGCGGCAGCTTCTGGTGGAGCAGGCGCAGGAGCGCTACTGGCAGGAGATATCCCGCTTGCTCGGGAATCGCGAGGCGCGCTGGTATGTGCTGCCGGAGAGTATGCCGCATGTGCGGTGGGAGGATTATAATGCGCGCTTGGATCGCTTGGGTGAGTTGGTGGCGTGTGAGTTTGCGCTGCGGTTGGAGAGGACTCGCCTCTCTCAATATGGTGTGGCGCTCAGCTACTTGCCGACAATTAATACGAGTATTTACAGCCCCTCGCTCTTTTCCTCATCCGGCGGCACTTATGAGGGCACGTTCCTGAGTGCCGAGGACACGCGTATCAACATGAGTATCAGCTATTCCTTGGATACGAAGCTCACCTCGTGGGACAGCTTTCAGCAGAGCAAGGCGCGCTATGAGCGCGAGAAGGTGCGTGTGGCGAATGAGCTGATGGACCACAAGGCCAAGGTGCGGCTGCTGCGCAAGAGTATGGCGGAGTATGTGAGCTGGCGGGGGTATATGCTCAAGCGCATGGCGTATTTGCGCTCGGCGGCGCCTGAGGATGCGGAGGAGGTGGTGGAAAAGGTGAAGAATCTGCGCTCTATGCAGCTGGAGCTCCTCAATCAGGAGTCGGCGGCTCTGGAGTCTGAGGCGGCTGTGGTGCTGGAGTATGGGATGCCGGATGAGCCGGAAAAACGCCCCTCATCGAAGAAGAAAAAGTGAGGTGCGGCTCCGCGCCGGGCGGGGGGCCTCAGCTTGCGGAGTAGGGGAGGAGCTTGGGCAGCAGGAGATCGAGCGCCGGTGTGTTGTAATAATGCGCCTCCTTGAGTCGGGAGGTCTGCTCCTTGATTGCGTCGGTGATGCGGCGCACGCGCTCACGCGCCGGGCGCACGGCTTCTTTTTGCTCATCTGTGCGCAGGGGTGCCAGCTGGGTGAGCATGTCGTGTGCGCGCTCCATTTGCTGGAGGAGGGAGGCGATTTTCTGCGCGGCTGCTTGGGCGCTTGCTTCGTCCTGCACGTGGCGCAGGGTGAAGAGGGCGTCCTCAAGGGTGTCAGCCAGCTCTGTGTAGAGCGGGGAGTGCGGCAGGTCATCGGCCTGCAGGTGGGGCTGGGAGCCCACGGCGTCCACCTTGTAGCGGCGGAAGACTCCCATCAGGGCCGTAGAGCCGTAGGCATTCAGCTCAGCCAGGCGCTGCATGGCGGTGAGGTAGAGCTGCGAGGCGTGGGTGAGGGTGGTCATGTGCCGCTGCAGAGCGCCGGTTTCACTCTCATCGGGGGGGAGTTGCTCGAGCTCGCCGAGCTTGCTGTTCATGTGTGCCAGGCGGGTCTCGAGCTGGGCTGCGACGCGGTCTGCGCTGTCCTTATCTGCCACTTCGTTGAGGAGGTGGTGGATGCTGCTCGCCTCGGTGATGAGCTCATCAAAAAGCGCGTCCAGCGATGAGGGCGGTGGAGCGTTTTCCCGCATGTCGGCAGGGGGCTCCGATTCCTCGAGAGCCGAGCAGGCCGGCCACAGGGCGAGGGTGCAGCAAAGAGCAGATACGGCGGAGATGCGGAGCTTCATGTTGAATCAGTATAGTCATTGTACAAAAAAAACGCTGCGTGTCAAGTGGAATAACCTGCCGCACACGGCGTGGGAAGGGCGCTCTGCGAGCGCTGGGCGGCTAGGCGGCCCTGACTCGGCATGTCGGTGATGGTGAAAAGCTAAGTCGGTGGCAGAAAAAACGGCTTTTCTCCCGGGGCGATTGGGAGTAAAATAGGGGCATGCATGCGAGCGATGGTGGTTATATTCATATAAGAGGAGCAGAGGAGAATAACCTGAAAGGGGTGAGTGTCGATATCCCCCTGGGGCAGATGACGGTGGTGACCGGCCCGAGCGGCAGCGGCAAGACCTCGCTGGCGATGGGGACGCTGTATGCAGAGGGGCAGCGCCGCTATATGGAGACGTTTTCGCCCTACGTGCGGCAGTTCATGGACCGCATGGATCGGCCGGCCGTGGAGGCGGTGGAGAATGTGCCGCCGGCCATTGCATTGGGACAGCGTAATTCGGTGAAGAATTCGCGCTCGACAGTGGGCACGATGACGGGGATAAACGAGTATTTGAAGCTGGTGTTTTCGCGCATGGCGGAGGGGCGGGATGCAGAGGGGCGCGTGGTGCGCCCTGCGACTCCGCAAGGCGTGGCGCAGGAGTTGCTGCGCGAGCATGCGGGGGCGGATGCGGCGGTGTGTTTCGGGGTGGTGCCGGTGGGGTCATTTGAGGAGATGCGAGTGGCGCTGGAGGGGCAGGGGTATTTGCGCGTGTGGCATGCCGGGGAGATCTTGCGGCTGGAGGAGGCGGATGAGGCGCGGCTGGGGATGGAGCGCTGGGTGGTGGTGCAGGACCGCCTGCGCCTGCGGCCTGAGGGGCAGGGGCGCTTGGTGGAGGCGCTGGAGAATGCGCTGCGCCTGGGGCTGAGTGTGGCGTATGTGACCCTGCGGGGAGAGGGTGGGGAGTGGCAGCCGCTGCGTGAATACCGCAGTGATTGGTACCCGCTGGAGGAGCCGAGTCCCGGGCTGTTCAGCGGGAATTCGCCCTTGGGTGCCTGCCCGGAGTGCAAGGGCTACGGCCGGGCGATTTCGTATGATTACTCGCGGGGGATATTGCCGGAGCTCAGCATTGCGGAGGGGGCGCTCAAGATGCTTTCATCGCCCACGCTCTCGCTCTGCTATAGTGATTTTCTGGCGGCCAACAAGCGCTTCAAGGCGGTGCGGGAGGATGTGCCGTGGAAGAAGCTCTCGAAGCGCGAGCAGGAGTGGGTGTTGCAGGGTAATTGCGGGGAGCTGGATGCCTGGGCGGCTTCTGACCGCGGCTTGTGGTATGGGTACAAAGGGATTTTTGATGATATGGAAAAGCATGCGCACAAGATGACGGTGCGTGTGTTCTTGGCCTACTATCGCGTGTATAGCGTGTGCCCGGCTTGCGGTGGCGGCCGCTTGCGCCCGGAGGCCTTGGCGTATACGATCGGCGGGCTTTCGGTGCCTCAGGTGCAGGCGTTGCCCATGGATGAACTGCTGGTGTGGGTGGATGCGCATGTGGCGCCGGCTGTGGGGGAGGACCGCTCGCTGGCGCAGGCGGTGGCTGAGCTGCGCAGCCGCGTGGCGTATTTGTGTGAGGTGGGGCTGGCGTATTTGTCCACCTCGCGCCTCACGCGCTCGCTTTCCGGCGGTGAGATAGAGCGCGTGAGTCTCACGGCCTGTCTCGGCGCGGCGCTCACGGAGACGCTTTTTGTGCTGGATGAGCCAACGGTGGGGCTGCATTCGCGCGATACGGCGCGGCTCGTGGGGGCGATGCGCCGCCTGGCTGACCGCGGCAACACGCTTGTGGTGGTGGAGCATGAGGAGGCGGTGATGCGCGCGGCGGATTATCTGGTGGATATGGGGCCGAGCAGCGGATCCGCCGGCGGTGAGCTGGTGTATGCCGGTGCGCCGGCGGGCATCACGCATGAGCCGCGCTCGCTCACGGGGCAATTTCTCAGCGGCGCGCGGCGTATTCCCGTGCCTGCCAAGCGCCGCAAGCCCAAGGGGTTTTTGAAGATACGCGGCGCAGAGTGTCACAACCTGCATGGGCTGGATGCGGATATCCCCCTCGGGGTCTACACCTGCCTCACCGGGGTGTCCGGCAGCGGCAAGAGCACGCTGGCCTGCCAGGTGCTCTACGGGCAGGCGCACCCGGAGGCGCTGGATGATGAGGAGCAGGTGCAGCTGCGCCGCCTGGCCGGGCTGGATAAGCTGCAGGATGTGGTGCTGGTGGATCAAAGTCCCATTGTGCGCACGCCGCGCTCTACCCCGGCGCTTTATATGAAGCTGTTTGAGGAGATACGCGCGCTGTTTGTGCAGGAGCCGGCGGCGCAGGCGCGTGGGCTCAAGCCGGGGTATTTTTCCTTCAACAGCGGGGAGGGGCGCTGCCCGCGCTGCTCCGGGCTGGGCATGGAAAAGGTGGAGATGCAGTTCTTGTCGGATATTTTTGTGCCCTGTGCTTGGTGCCACGGGCTGCGCTACACTCCGCAGGCGCTCAGCATCAACCTGTGGGGATACAATATGGCGGAGATCTTGGCGCTGGATGTCAAGAGCGCGCGCGCCCTTTTTGAGAAGTCGCAGAGCGCGCCGGCGCGGCGTGTGGTGGCAGGGCTGCGCCTGCTGCAGGAGGTGGGGCTGGGGCACCTCACCCTCGGCCAGCCGCTCAACACGCTTTCGGGCGGCGAGAACCAGCGCCTCAAGCTGGCGCGCATCCTCGCGGACACGCTGGCAGAGGAGGGGGGCAAGGGCTCGCTGCTCATTCTGGATGAGCCCGGCACGGGGCTGCACTTTAGTGATTTGGAGGTGCTGCTGGCTGTGTTTTCCAGTCTGGTGGAGCAGGGGCATAGCTTGCTGGTGATCGAGCATAATCTGGATCTCATCAAAGCGGCGGATTATGTGATTGACCTCGGCCCGGAGGGCGGCGCCGGCGGCGGGTGTGTGGTGGCGGCCGGTACACCGGAGCAAGTGGCCGCCGCCGGGGTGGGGCACACGGCGGGCTATCTCCGCCGCGCGCTGGCGGGTGAGCCGCAGGAGGCGGCCGCGCCGGCTGTGCGCGCGCAGGAGCCTGCGGCGGCGCGGGTGATCTCCCTGCGCGGCGCGCGCCACCACCAGCTGAAGAATATAGATGTGGATATCCCCCTCCATGAGATGACGGTGGTGACGGGGCTCTCCGGCAGCGGCAAGAGTACGCTGGCGTTTGATATTGTGTTTGCTGAGGGGCAGAAGCGCTTCATGGATGTGATGAGCCCCTACGCGCGGCAATTTACGGAGCAGATGGAGACGCCGGATATGGATGCCCTCACGGGCTTGCCGCCCACGGTGGCTATCGAGCAAAACCGCTCACGCGGTGGCAGTAAATCGACAGTGGGCACGGTGACGGAGATCTGGCAGTACCTGCGCTTGCTGTATTCTAAGCTGGGGGTGGCGCACTGCCCCAAATGCGGCGGGGTTGAGGTGGGGCGGCGCTCTCCGGCGGAGATTCACGCCGCTGTGCAGCAGGAGCTGACCAAGCGGCCGAAGCGCCTCATGCTGGCGGCGCCTGTGGTGCGCAACCGCAAGGGGCATTATGCGGATCTCGCGCGCTGGGCGGCCAAGAAAAAATTCCCTTATCTGGTGGCAGATGGCGCTGTGGTGGCGCCGGAGGAGTTCTCCCCGCTGGATCGCTATGCGAATCATGATGTGGATGTGGTGCTGGCGGTGCTCTCTGTGGAGAAGAACAGGATAACGCTCAATGGCCGCGAGTGCGATTGGGACACCCTCCGCGAGTGTGTGGACCGCGCGCTGGAGATGGGGGATGGCTTCTTGCGCCTCATCCCCGGCGGCGAGTGGGCGCGGGCGTTCCTGCTGGGCACGCGTCTCACTTGCCCCTCGTGCGGGGAGAGCTATGCGGACCCGGAGCCGTCGACCTTCTCGTTCAACTCGCCGCACGGCTGGTGCCCCACCTGCATGGGGCACGGCGTGGTGAGTGCGGTGAAGCTGCGTGAGGATGAGGAGCGCTCCAGCGCGCTGGAAAAGGAGCTGCGTTATGACCGCGAGGTGGAGCAAGCGCTCGCCAAGGGGGAGGAGGAGTGTGTGTGCCCGGCGTGCCGGGGGCTCCGCCTCAATGCCTTTGCGCTGGGGGTGACGCTGTTTGGCAAGCGGATCACGGATATGGGGCTCATGGATGCAGAGGCGGCGCTGCGCGAGGTGCAGAGCTGGACATTCAGCGGCCGGGAGGCCGAGATCGCGCGCAATGTGGTGGCGGAGATCGAGCCGCGCCTGCGCTTTTTGCAGCAGGTGGGCCTGGGGTATTTGTCGATGGACCGCTCGGCCACCACTCTCTCCGGCGGTGAGATACAGCGCATCCGGCTCGCGGCGCAGCTGGGCTCCAATCTCCGCGGGGTGCTCTATGTGCTTGATGAGCCGACGATAGGGCTGCACCCCCGCGACAACGAGCGCCTGCTGGCGACTCTGGCAGAGCTCAAGAGCCGCGGTAACACGCTGCTGGTGGTGGAGCATGATGAGGACACCATGCGCTGCGCGGATCACCTCATCGACCTCGGCCCCGGAGCCGGGGTGCACGGCGGCCGGATTGTGGCCCAAGGCAGCTTTGAGCAGGTGGTCAGCAACCCCGCCTCTATCACCGGCCGGGCGCTGGCGCGTGCGGAACATCACCCGAGCTGCGGCGCGTGGCTCCCCATCAGAGGGGTGGAGTGGCTGGAGCTCAAGGGCTGCAGCCTGCACAACCTCAAGGCGGTCGATCTGCGCGTGCCCCGCGCGCGCTTCACCGTGGTCACCGGCCCCTCCGGCGCGGGCAAGACCTCGCTCATCACCGGCTCGCTCGGCCCTGCTGTGCGCGCGGCGTTGGGGGCAGAGGTCGGGCGGCGCACTTGGAAGACGAGCAAGGGGCTCGACTCTGTGCGCGCGCTGTATCAGGTGGATCAATCACCGCTGGGCAAGACGCCCCGCTCGACTCCTGCCACCTACATCGGCATTTTTGATGAAATCCGCAAGCTCTTTGCCCAGAGTGCAGATGCTCGCCGCCTCGGGTTTGACGCCGGGCGCTTCTCCTTCAACACCTCCGCCGGCAATTGCCCGGAGTGCAAGGGCACCGGCTACCGCAAGCAGGAGATGGATTTCCTGCCGCCCTGCACTGTGCTGTGTGAGACTTGCCGCGGCGCGCGCTACAATTCGCGCACGCTGCAGGTGCGCTACAAGGGGAAGACCATCGCTGAGGTGCTGGATATGAATATGGAGGAGGCGGCCGAGTTCTTTGAGAATCAGCCTCGCCTGGCGGATCCGCTGCGCTTGCTGTGCGAGACGGGGCTGGGCTATCTCACGCTGGGGCAGGCGAGCAATACTCTCTCCGGCGGCGAGGCGCAGCGCATCAAGCTGGTGGCAGAGCTTATCAAAGGCCGCCGCGCGGCGCTTTCGGCCATCCGGCGCGGGCGCGCGCTCCCGCAGGATCTCTACCTGATTGAGGAGCCGACGATCGGCTTGCACCCGCAAGATGTCCGCCTGCTGGTGCAGGTGCTGCGCCGCCTCGTGGAGCTGGGGAACACGGTCGTTGTCATCGAGCACAACCTCGAGCTCATCTGCGAGGCGGATTATGTGATCGACATGGGCCCCTCTGCCGGGGCTGAGGGCGGGCGGATCGTGGCGCAAGGCACGGTGCGCCAAGTGGCGGCCAAGGAGTCGCCCACGGCGCCTTTCATCGCCCAGGAGCTCCGGCGTGCGCGCGGTTGATGCCTGCTCTGCGCCCCCGCGGCTTCCGGGCGGGGGGCCGGGCGCCTTACTTGTCCGCCTCAGCCGGCGGCTGCGGGGAGGCCGGCGCGGCTGCTGAGCGGCTGCCCCGCAGCAGCAGCACAAGGCACAGGGCCGCCACCGCGCAGCCAATGCCGGTGGACACCCCGACCGGCAGCTCGATGAGGCAGTCCGGCGAGTGCAGCAGGAAGGTGGTGCACATGGTTGTCATGAAAAGCGCCGGCAGGGTGGAGAGCCAGTGCAGGCGGCCTCTGCGGAGCAGGCATACGGAGATGCTCCACAGCGTGAAGCAGGCGAGTGTCTGATTTGCCCAGCCAAAGTAGCGCCAGATGATGGAGAATGGCAGGTTGGAGATGAGGATGACGGCGGCAAAGAGTGGCAGGGCGATGAGGAGCCTGTTGCGCAGGCGGCTCTGGTGCAGCCCGGCTGACTCCGCCACGATGAGCCGGCAGCTGCGCATGGCGGTGTCGCCGCTCGTGATGGGAAGCACCACCACCCCCAGGACGGCTACCGCGGCGCCCACCTGTCCCAGCAGGGAGGTGCAGGCCTGTGTCACCGCGCTGGCGGGGTTGTGGAGGATGAGGTCTTGGAAGGTGAGCCGCAGCGTGTCCGCCGCCTCGGGCTCCAGCCGGAGCTCGCCGGCGGTGAGGGTGTAGTCCGTGAGGACATCCCGCAGGGTGAGCCCCACGGTGGCCCAGATGAGCGCCACCGCGCCCTCCGTGATCATGGCGCCGTAAAAGACGGGGCGCATGTGGCGCGCCTCGCCGAGGCAGCGCACCATCATGGGGCTTTGCGTGGCGTGGAAGCCGGAGATGGCGCCGCAGGCGATGGTGACAAATATCATCGGCCAAAAACTGAAGTGCGCCGGGTGCTGCGCTGTCGTGAGGTCGAGCTCCGGCAGCAGCGGGTGCCCGCTGAGCGGCAGCGCCAGCGCGATGCCGAGGGCCATGAAGAGAAACAGCGCGCCGAAGATGGGATACAGCTTGCCGATGATGGTGTTGATGGGCAGGATGGTGGCCAGCAGGTAGTAGCTCATGATGATGGCGCACCAGCCGAGGGTGGGGATGCTGCTGAAGATGGTGTGCAGCATGCCGGCCGGGCCGGTGGTGAAGACGACGCCGACCATGAGCAGCAGCAGGATGCAGAGGTTGCGCATGGTTCTCCGGGCGCCGTTGCCCAGGTATTCGCCTACGAGTTGCGGCAGGTTGGCGCCGCCGCGGTCTGCCGACATGCGCGCGGCCAGAAAATCATGCATCGCCCCGCCCAGGATGCACCCGAACACGATCCACACCAGCGCCACCGGGCCGAACAGGCAGCCCGACAGCGCGCCGAATACCGGCCCGAGTCCGGCGATGTTGAGCAGCTGGATGAGAAATACTTTCCACGTGGGCAGGCGCACGTAGTCGACGCCGTCCCCCATGGTGTCGCAGGGCATGCGGCGGTCGAGGTCGCCGCCGTAGATTTTCTCTGCCAAGCGCCCATAGAGGGCATAGCCAAGTGCCAGCATCAGCACGCAGCCGATAAAAACGATAAAGCCGGTCATACGGAAGGTTCGGGTGGGGAAGGGGGGTGAGCTGCTTGTTGCGGGGCAGCGTGGGAAGGGGGGGGGAGAAAAAACTCTGCCCCTTTCAGTAATTCGGCGCGCCCTTGCGGGCGCGCCGAAAATTCATTCATGTATGCTCAAAGTTGCCTGAGCCTTATTGTTCCACAGGCTTGGCAAGAATCTTGCGCAGGCGGGCAAAGCGCGGCAGCGCCTGCACCGTCTTCATGCCGGTCTCGCCCTGAATGAGGGGCAGGGCATAGTCGATGAACGCCATCTCGATACCATTGCCGGCGGCGTTGATCCACTCGCGGGGCACCTTGCGCTCGAAGTTGGCCACGCTCTCCAG
>JAFLSS010000061.1 GCA_022510805.1 Akkermansiaceae bacterium | reverse complement strand
GGCAGGTCGAGCATGTAGACCGTGTGCAGCAGGCTGGTGTAGGCATTGGCATCTCCGCCAAAGCCAAGCCCGAGTTTTTGCATGGTGGGGATGAGCTCTCCGCGCTTGAAGGAGCGGCTGCCGTTGAAGACCATGTGCTCCAGGAAATGGGAGATGCCGCTGTTTTCCTCCGTCTCGTGCAGCGAGCCGACTCCCACATACAGGCGCAGGCTGGCGCGGCCGGCGGGCTCCTTGGTGGGGCGGATCATGTAGGAAAGCCCGTTGGCCAGCTTACCGGTGGTGAGCAGGGGGTCCGCCTCGAGGCTGGTTTTGCGGGGGGCGGGGGCTGCGGTGTCTTGCCGGGGCGCGGCGGCCGGCTCTTGCTGCGCCCATGCCGCTGTGCAGGTCAGCAGCATGGCGGCCAGTACTGCATATGACGCTTGGGTAAGGATGGGTTTTGTTTTCATATTCTGTCTATACATACGTGACCAATTGGCGAGGACTTTCAGCTATTCTGAGAAAAAATCACCTCTTGTCATGAAAAGCGTGAGCTCTGCGCTTGACACGCCGCCCCTCCAACCGCTATAATGCAGAGGAACGGGTAGCACCCTGTGTATTCATATGGCCATTAAATTCCGGATAGCAGACACGACGCGCGAGGATATGGAAAGCCTGCGCACTTCGATGAGGCGCAAGGCGGCGTGCCTGATGAGTGCTATATTGCTGGGAATTCTGGTGGTGCTGTGGGTCATGCGCGTGATTATTCCTCCCGTGCCGGTGCCTTCCTTCACTATATATTCGCCGGAGGAGAATACCTCTGAAGTGGAGGAAACGAACAGGCCCAAAGATCTTTCTACGGATTCGCCGCAGCAGATGCAGCAGCCTCTGCCTGATATTATTGTGTCCACAGAGGTGTCCTCCTCGCCCACTTCCTTGCCCTTTGATATGCCTGATTTTGTTGCCGGCCCCGGCTCGGGGGATCTCGTGGGCGCCGGGGATGGCCTGGGGGATGGCCTCGGCTCCGGCAGCAAGGGCGGCTCCATGGGCGGCAAAAAGCTTGACTCCGCTTTCTTGGGCGTGTTCTATGACTTTAAGAAAAAGAATGATGGCACTGAGTCGCCCCTGGCAGGCCGCCAGACGACGCACAATGGCGATGTGCTGGATCTGGAGAGCAAGTTTGTGAATAAAGCGTGGGATTTTCAGAATTTTGCGCCCTATTATCGCTCGCGCCAGCAGCTCTACACCACCTGTTTCTACATGCCCAACTGCCTGGATCGTGAGGCGAGCAATGCGTATGACCCGGACGGCAAGATGGGCCTCAAGCCGGGGCGCTGGGCAGCGGTGTACCGCGCCAAGGTGCAGGCGCCCTCTTCCGGCAAGTTCCGCTTCGTGGGGGTGGCGGACTCGGTGATGGCGGTGCGCTTTGATGGCAAAAATGTGCTGTACTGCGGCTTGCATAATCTCAAAACCTCCGGCTGGAATGAGTGGATGCTCGAGGCTTCTCCCTCAGCTACGCAGGGGCGCGAGATGTTTGCCTACAGCTCATGCCCCTTCTGGAATGAGCAGTCCGGCGGCTTTGTGGCAGGGGATGTGTTCACGGTGAAAAAAGACCAGTGGTACGAGATGCAGGTGCTGGTGTCCGAGATCGGCGGCGGTGAGTTCGGTTTTTGTCTCTTGATTGATAATGTGGATGATACGAAGAAACGCACCAAGGATGGTGTGCCCATCTTCCAGCTCTTCCGCACGGCGTGGTCGGAGCCGACGGCGGCTGAGGCATACGAGAATATCAAGTACAAGTCCGAGGGCGGCGAGACGGATCCTCCCTATGATCCTGATAGCGAGATATGGAAGGCAAAACCTGTCACTCCCGATGTTCGGATGAAATAATTAGATAATCCTGAAGTTTTAGTGTTGTCAAGCGTAGCCAAATGTGCTAATCTCAATTCAGCTCAACCTCCTGAACAGATTTTATATGTTGAACAATCTTCGTCGTATTGTCATGGTCTCTCTATTAATTGCCGGTGTATGCTGCCTGAGCAGTTGCACCACAATGGAGGGTCTCATCAGGTATATACTGGGCTTGCCGTCTAACGTATTTAACGCTGTCGCGCCATGAACTGCTTTTCTTCTTCTTTTCTCTCTGTTGTTGCCGCCCTCGGGGCTGTGTTGTGCTGCTCGTGTCAGCAGTCTCCCAGCCAGCCCGGCGTAGGGGTGCGCCATTATTCGGATGCCGTCGTGCACATCGGCCAGGTGGACCCGGCCTACCGCGCGTATTTCCGGGATCAAAACGCCGCCAATTACTCGCTGAGCGAGCAGCGCAAGGCCTACATGGCTGCTGCGGAGACCGCGCGCACCCCTGTGCGTGATTCGGATTACCGCCCCAGCGATGTGCGCAAGAAGAGTGTGGCCGCGAAAAAGCCCGCCGCCAAGGGGAAGGGGAAAAAGGCTGTCGCGAAAAAAGGCTCTGCCTCTTCTGCCAAAAAGCGCGCGGTGGCTGCGCGTAAGCAGCCCTACCGCCGCCGCTGATTCGGCTTCCCTCCCCGCATATGAGTACCTGCGGCAGCTCTGAGTCTCCCGACCCGGTTGATGCTCTGCCGCATGTGCAGGGCTTGCCGCTGTGTCTGCTGAGCTCTCTGGGCACGCTGGGTGGCCTGCTGCTGGTGCTGGGCGGGTGCAGCCTGCTGTATACTGTGTGGGCAGAGCTCCACACGGGGGTGCAGCTGGGGCTGCTGGCAGCTCCGGCTCTTGTGTTTTTGGTGTGGCATGTGGTGCGCACGCTCCGCCGGGGCTGGCGTGTGTTCTCGCCTGCTTTTGTGGCGCTGCTGCTGGCTCAGCTGGCGCTGCTGCCGGCGTGGTGGTATGCAGAGGTGTATCTCCCTGCGTGGGCGGGGGCGTTTTTGGGGCTGGTGTATGCGCTGTGCCTGCTGTGGTATGGCGCTGAGTATGCCTGCTCTGTGCTCATCTCGGCGGCGTGCATCTTGATCTTTGCGTTGGCGTTGAGCCTTCCCGCTTTTCTCTCCTTGAGCATGGAGCTGACGGCGGGGCTGCAATGCCTGCTCGGGCTCGGGGCGCTTGGCGCGGCTGTTGTGCTGCACCGCCGGCGGGCGCGCCGCTTGGCTGAGCTGCGTAGCCCCCATATCCGCCGGGAGCAGAGCTGCCGGCTCGACTCCGCTGCCGCTGAGGATAAAGCGCCTGCGGAGGCGTCTGAGGAATAACCGCTTGCGCCACGGGGGCAGGGGGGGCTTATGACCAGGCTGTCATTTGCTGAAACTCGCTGATGCGCCGCGCGAGCTCTGTGCGCGTGAGGGCAAAGAGGGAGACTGTGCCGAATTTTTCACACACTGCGCCGGCCACGATGGTGGCGATGGCGACGGCTCGGGTGAGCTCTTCCCAGGCGATGCTTCTGCCGCGCAGGCTGTGCGTGAGACAGCCTGCGAGCGCGCCCATGTACGCATCCCCGGCGCCGGTGGGATCCTCCGGGTGGGGCAGGGGCCATGCCGGGCAGCGGAAGAGGCGCACCTCCCCGCCCGCCTGGCGGTGAAACAGGGTGGACCCCGCGCTGCCGTGCTTCACGATGGCATAGGCCGGCCCGGCCTCCAGCAGCGCATAGCCTGCCGCCAGCGGGCTGTCGCAGCGGGCGTATTCGCAGGCTTCTTCATCATTCATCAGCGCGAGATCCGCACGCGCCAGCAGTTTCTGCGTGTACTCCCGCTCGCGGATGATCCATGATTTCATGAAGTCCGCCATCACAAAAGCCTCAGGGTTGCAGCGCTCTATCAGCGCGTATTGGAGCGGCGGTGTCACATTGGCCGCCACCACGAGCCCGCTGCGGCTCAAGGCCGGCGGGGGATCCGGCTGCCAATGCTCCTGAGCGCCCTCCAGGGTGCTCACCGTGCTGCGGTGGTTCATGTCCTGCTCATAGCGGCCGGTCCAGGCAAAGGTTTTCTCCTCCGGCAGGCATGCGACGTGTTGCAGGCTCACGCCGCGGGTTTCCAGCGCCATGCGGTACGCCGCCGGGAAGTCGCCCCCCACCACTCCGTAGAGGTCGAGCTCCGGCGTGAGCAGCCGCGCGGCCAGCGCTGCGTAGGGGCCGGAGCCGCCCAGCACCGAGTTCGCTTGCCCGGCGGGCGTGATGAGGGTGTCGATGGCGATGGTGCCGTAGATGAGGGCTCGTGTGCTCATGCTTGGGGGGCGTTGATAAGGGATAGCAGGGTGGCCTCGTCGATGATGCGGATGCCGAGCTTGGCGGCTTTGTCGCGCTTGCTGCCGCCGCCCTCTCCCGCCACGAGGTAGCCGGTGCTCTTGCTGATGGCGCCGGCCACGGTGCCTCCGGCGGCGCGGATGCTCTCTGCCACCTCATTGCGCGGCCGGCTCAGGCTGCCCGTGAGCACGAAGGTGATCCCGCTGAGGGGCCCCGCGGCTTCATGGAAGTTCTCCCGGTAGCACGAGGAGGCGGGGGTGATGCCTTGCTCGCGCAGGAAGCGCAGCGCCTGCTGCCCCGCGCCGGAGCGCAGAAAGCTCTGCAGCTTGTGCGTGGTGACACTCCCTAGCGGGTTGATGAGCTTGAGGTTGTTGCCGGTGCTGAGGGGGGAGGTGTCCCGCTCTTTGCCGGAGGCGGAGGCCGTGCTGATTTTGAGGTAGCCTCGCGCCTCCCAGGGCTCGGCCAGCTGCTGCAGCTGCTCTGCGGCCGGGGCGCGCTCACTCTTCGGCAGCTCGTTGTACGCGCTGATTTTTTGCTCAAGCTCCAGCAGGACGTCGAGGTAGGGCGAGTCCGCAAGGGCTTCCAGCGTGGGGTGGTAGGTGGCGATGTCGCGCGCTTTGACGACTCCGATGGACGAGATGCCGAACGCTGTGAGCCAGCGCTCCAGCGGCAGCGTTTTCGCCCTCTCGAGCGCATCTGTGGCCTTGGCGGCATTTTTGTCGCCAAAGCGGCGCGGCTCCTCGGGGGTGCCGAGATTCAGCTCCGCAAGCTGCTGCCGCGTGAGGAGAAAGAGCTCCAGCGGCGAGGTGATGAGGCCTTGGCTGACAAGCGCTTCGGCTACGACTCCGCCCAGGTTTTCGATGTCCAGCGCCTCGCGGCTGCACAGGTAGCTGGTGCGCATCACGGCTTGAGCCGGGCAGGTGAAGCTTGTGCAGCGCCACGCTACTTGGTTTTCTTCCTGCGCGATGGGTGCTCCGCAGCTCGGGCACACGCCGCGCACTGCTTCCACCAGCGAGTAGGGCGCGGCGTCTGCCGGGCGCTTGTGCCCGATCACTTTCACGATGGAGGGGATGATCTCTCCCGATTTCTCCACCAGCACCGTGTCGCCGATGCGGATGTCCTTGCGCCGGATTTCGCTCTGGTTGTGCAGCGTGGCGCGCGAGACTGTGGTGCCGGAGAGCTGCACCGGCTCCAGCTCGGCCACCGGCGTGAGCACGCCTGTGCGGCCTACTTGGATGGTGATGCTGCGCAGGAGGGTTTCTTTTTGCTCCGGCAGGTATTTGAACGCCGCCGCCCAGCGGGGCGCACGCGAGGTGGCGCCCAGGGCCTCACGCAGGCCGAAGTCGTGCAGCTTGATCACCGCGCCATCCGTGCCATACCCGAGCTCATGCCGCAGGGTGTTGATCTGCGCCACCGCCTCGCGGAGCTCCTGCAGGTGGTGCGTGTGCAGCACCGGCTTATTGGCGGGGATTCCCATCCGCTCCAGCATTTCCTCAAAATCCTGCGCGTGGCGCAGGGTGGCTCCTGCATATTGCCCGAGCCCATGCGCCAGAAAACGCAGCGGGCGGCGCGCCACTTCTGCCGCATCCAGCAGCTTGATGGTGCCGGCCGTGGCATTGCGCGGGTTGGCAAAGGCGGGCAGCCCGTCGGCATCTCGCTGCTCGTTGAGCTGGTCAAACTCCGCTGCGGGCATGTAGATCTCCCCCCTCACTTCCAGTATTTCCGGCGCGCCGGGGGGGAGTTGCTGCGGCAGCGAGCGGATGGTGCACGCATTGGCGGTGATATCATCTCCCGTGCGCCCATCTCCTCGCGTGGCGGCATACACCAGCTTGCCGCGGCGGTACATGAGCGTCACCGCGCAGCCGTCTATCTTGGGCTCCACCACAAGGTGCAGCGGGTAGGCATCGAGCAGGCGCTCGCGCTCTCCTTCCTCATTTTTCTTCGCCGGCAGCGCCGCGCGCTCTTCCTCTGTCATGAGCGCAAGCACCAGCCGCCGGTAGAACTCCACCAGCTCCGCATCCGTCTCCCCATCTCCGGGCTTGTGCTCGAAGATATCATCTATGCTCAGCATCGGCTCCGGGTGCGCCACCTTGGCAAATCCCTCCGCCAAGTCATTGCCCACGCGCTGGGTCGGCGATTCGGGGGTCACCCAATCCGGGTGCGCCGCTTCCAGCTGCTCGAGCTCGCGGTAGAGGCGGTCATATTCAGCATCGCTGATTTCCGGCTGTGCCTGTGCATAGTAGAGCTCATTGTTGTGCCTCACGATGCGGCACAACTCCTCATAACGCACTCGCGGTTCCTCCGCCACGGGATGCGATGCGGCGTAGTCAAATAAATCCATGGCCGGTGTCAACCGCGGAGAGGGGCTCAGGAGATCACCACTGCCGTGCCGTATGCGCAGAGTTCGCAGCAGCCCTGCATCACTTCGGATGAGGCCAGTCGCACTCCCACTATCGCATTGGCGCCCATGGCCTGCGCCTCCTGCACCATGCGGTCGATGGCCACTTGGCGCGTGTCATTCATGAGCTTGGTGTAGCTGGCTATCTCTCCGCCGACGATTGTCTTGAGCCCCGCCAGCATATCGACAGCCGCATTGCGCGCCTTGACGTTGTTGCCGGATACGAAGCCGAGTGTTTGCTCGATGGTGGCACCGGGGATCGTGTCTGTGGTGGTTATGATCATGGTGCCTCGCATTTTACCCCTCTCCCCGGGCAAAATCAAGCCCGATTATGGCGCCGGGTCAGGAAAAATGCGCTCTCCTCTCGCGCGGTGGCTGTGCTCAGGCCGCCGCCGCCTGTTGCTTGCGCCGCCAGCGCGCGGCCAGGTGCGCGCAGACCATCAGCTGCACCTGGTGGAACACCATGAGCGGGAGCAGGAGGTTGTTGTCCAGCGCGCCAAAGATCGCCAGCATCATCGGCGCTCCCACCGCCAGGCTTTTCTTGGAGCCGCAGAAGAGGATGGTGATTGTGTCCGCCAGGTTGAATCGCAGCGCCTTGCAGGTGGCGTAGATGCTGCCCTGTATGATGACCAGCAGAAGCAGGCAGGCCGCGATAAGCCCGCCGAGGTGCAGCGCATCGAGCTGCTGCCAATACCCCTGCACCGTGGCCCCGGAAAAGGAGGTGTAGACCACGAGCCAGATGGTGAGCTGGTCATTGAGGGATATGAGGCTCTTGTGCGCCTCCACCATGGGCCTGAGCCGCCGCTGCGTGAGCTGCCCCAGCGCAAAGGGTAGCAGGATCTGGTAGCTGATGGTGAGCACTGCATCCAGCCCTACCTGGCCGCCCCCGCCTCCTTCTTGGCTGAACATCACTCCCACCAGCAGCGGCGTGAAAAATACGCCCAACAGGCTGGATATGGACGCCGAGCACACCGCGGCCGGCACGTTCCCCCCCGCCACGGAGGTGAACGCGATGCTGCTCTGCACTGTGGAGGGCAGGCAGGCCACATAGATGAGCCCTGCGTATAAGGCGCCGCCGACTAGGGGCTCCATGAGCGGCCGGCTCAGCGCGGTGACGAGCGGAAAGTACGCAAAGGTGAAAATGAGTACCAGGCTCTGCAGGCGCCAGTGCGTCACGCCCTCCCAGACCGCCCGCCGCGAGAGCTTCACTCCATAGAGGTAGAACAGCAGGATGATGGCGGCATGGGTGATGAGGTCAAATCCCTCTGCCACGCTTCCTTGGCACGGCAGGATGAGCCCCAGCAGGATGGAGGCGATGATTCCCAGGGTGAAGCGGTCGGGCATGGGGGAGGGCAGGGGCTTACTTGCGCGGGGGGAACTCGTAGGTGATGCGCCCGGTCGAGGCGTTGAACACGAGATACGCCTCGAACTTCTTGCCGCTCTTGCGGCTCACAAACTCCTTGATCAGCGGGCTTTTCCCCTTCGTGAGCAGCTGCACCACCACCTCCGCCCCCAGCTCCACTTCGCACATGGTGCGGGGCACCACTAGCGGCTTGCGGGTCTTGCCATAGGCCAAGCCCTCCACATGCCAGCCCTCCGCTGTCTCCAGCAAGTCGTATTCGCCCTTGCCTTTCACTTTGATTGCTCCGTGCCGGGTGGCTTGGGTGAGATCCGGCTGCTCCGCCGGCGCCTGTTCCTCCGCGGCCGCCTTCCCTTTGCCCTTGCCGGCTGTGGCCTCGCGCGGCGGGAACTCAAACTTCACATTGCCCTTCTTCGCATCCAGCACCAGGAACGCATCAAATGGCTTGTGCGTGCGCTGGGAGATAAAGCCCTTGATCAGTCCGCTCTTCCCCTCTGCCAGCACTTGGCGCAGCACGTCCGCACTCAGCTCCTTGCCCAGGATCACGCGCGAGAGGGTGAATCCCTTCTTATCTTTGCTCTGCACAAACTCCGGCACCTGCCATTGCTTTTCATTCTCAAAGGCCTCCAGCTCTCCTTGCCCCTTCACTTCCAGCTTGCCCAGCGGGGTGGAGGGCAGGGTGTCTTTCCCCTCTGCCGGCTCTTTGTCCTCAAAGTAAAACTCCGCTTTCCATGATCCCTTCTCGCTGGCTGGCGCCACAAGCTTCAAGCCGGCCCGGAAGAGCTTGCCGAACTTGGAGCGGAAGCCGTCCATGATCGGCAGCGCCTTGTGCGTGAGCAGCTCCGCCATCTGCTCATCCGTCAGGCTCAGCCCGGCGTGTATGCGCCGCAAGTGGAACTTGCAATGCTGGCAGGACACCGCGTCCACTCTGCTCGTGAGCCCGATCTCCCGGCACGCAGGGCAGGGGATCCGCAAATCCGGGTTCTTGCCCTGGTGCATGTACTCGCGCACCGCATCCACTATCTCCGAGGTATAGGCGCGTATATCGCGCATGAATTCCGCGCGGTTCAGCTTGCCATTCTCCATCTGCTTCAGGCGGTATTCCCATTCCCCCGTCAGCTCCGGGCTGGAGAGCGTGCTCAGGCCGATCTTGACGAGCAGGTCGATGAGGTCCATCCCCCGGCGCGTCGCCACCAGGTCCTTCCCATCGCGGGCTATGTATTCTTGAGCCAGCAAGCCCTCTATGATGGAGGCGCGCGTCGCCGGCGTGCCGAGCCCGCGCTCTTTCATCGCATACGCCAGCTCCTCATCCTCCACCAGCTTCCCGGCTGTCTCCATGGCGGTGAGCAGGGTGGCCTCCGTATATGAGGCCGGGGGCTTGGTCTGCTCCTCGGCTGCCTCTGCCTGCTGTGTTTTCACCCGCTCCCCGGCCGCCACGGCGCAGAGTTCGTCTTTCTTCTTGCGCTCGCTGTTGGCATAGAGCGCGCGCCACCCCGCCTGCAGCTGCACGCGGCCGTGCGTCAGGAAATGCTCTCTCCCCTCGGGGGTGGTGATGATGGTGGTCCGCTCGGTGTCCTCAAACTCCGCATTGGGCATAAATACTCCCAAAAATCGCTGCACCACCAGGTTGAAGATTCTCGCCGCATCTCCCGTGAGATTCACGAAGCGCCCCGTGGGGATGATGGCAAAGTGATCACTCACTTTCGTGCTGTCAAATACCCGCTTCGTCGGGCGGATGCCCTTGTTTTTCAGGATGCCGGCGCTGTGCTCCGCATACTCCGGCATATGCTCCTCGATGGCCGCCACTGTGCCCGTCACCACGCGCAGGTAATCATTGGGCAGATACTTCGAATCCGTGCGCGGGTAGGTGAGCACTTTGTGCTTCTCATAGCACTCCTGGGCGATTTGCAGGGTCCGGCTGGCCGAAAAGCCGAATCGGTTGCTGGCCTCTTTCTGCAGGGAGGTCAGGTCAAACAACAGCGGCGCCGGCATGGAGACTGGCTTGCGCTGCTCTTTCACTTCCGCCGGCTGCCCCTGGCAGCGCGCCGCGATGCCCGCCGCCTGCTCCGCATCCCACAGGCGGTCGCGCGTGCGCTGCGGCGCCTTCTCTTCCCGCTTCCATGTGGGGTCAAACCACTTCCCGGTATACGTGCCCGCCTGCGCGGCAAAGGTGGCGCGCACTTCGTAATAGGTCTCCGGCTGAAAGGCCAGCACTTCCTTTTGTCGGGCGGCGAGGATGGCCAGCGTCGGCGTCTGCACGCGCCCGGTCGGGGTCACGTGAAACCCGCCCGCGGCAGATTGCAGCACGGTCAGCGCGCGCGTGCTGTTCATCCCCACCAGCCAGTCGGATTCCGAGCGGCACACCGCCGCATCCGCCAGGTTGCGCATCTCCTCATCTCCCTTGAGCCGCTCCCACGCCTCCAGTATCGAATCATCCGTCATGCTCTGCATCCACAAGCGGCTGATCGGCTTGCGGATATTGCCGTATCTTACGATGTTGCGGAAGATCAACTCTCCCTCGCGCCCGGCATCACAGGCATTCACCAGCGCCGTCACTTCCTTGCTGCGCGCCACTTTCAGTATCTTGCGCAGCCGATCTGCCGATTTGTTGATCGGCTCCAGCTCCATATGATCCGGCATGATGGGCAGAAACTCCATCTTCCACGGCAGGCTCTTGCCATCCTCGGTCTGCGGCTTCTTCTGCTCTACCAGGTGCCCCACGGCTGAGGTGATGACCAAGGTCTCATTCGAAAATCCCCCCACGGCCTCATCCTTCTTTAACTTCCCGAATTTCTTGCCCAGCACACGCGCCAAATCCGCTGCCACGCTGGGTTTCTCTGCGATGATGAGTTGCTTTGCCATCTGTTGTATGTGCGATCTACTTCCTTAAAAAAAGCATTAACTCCCTCACCGAGTCAAGCCGGAAATGCGGCATGCTCTCTTTTTATTCCTTTTCTCTCTCTTCCGCGCCTGCTCCCCCTCCGCTCCGCCCTCTTTGCGCTGCTCTCTTGGCTCCCGGCTGGGCGCGGCGCTGCCGGCTCCCTCCTCCGCTGCTCGTTTCTGTTTTCTGTTTGTTATACGTGACAGAGTTTTTAAAAACTGTGTATTTTTTACGATAAATGAAATTTTTCTCTTGCTTCCTCCCCCCGCCTGTGGTAGCTTATAGCCATGGATCCCTCCACCATGGTCTCTTTTCGCTGCTCAGGCGCCTTCCTTGCCAAGGTTGAGCGCCTTGCAGCCGCCAACAAGATGGACTTCTCCACCTACGTTGTCTCCGCTCTTGTGCACTATGTGTACAGGCGCGCCTGTGAGGGATATATCTCCACCCCCCGCTTCATGCAACCCCGCTCCTGATCCCCCCGCCGCCTCTCTTTTTTCTCTTCATCGTATTACGAAAAAACAATTACGTTTTTTTCTTGATCCTTTCCCGCCTTGTAGATAAGATATCGCCAACCTAACATACATTTCTTATGTCTACATACTCCATCCGAAACAGCTTCCCTCGTCAGGAGGGCGTGAAGAAGGCGGTGCGGCAGGGGCGGACGGCGGCAGCGTCCGAGGCGGGGCGTGCGCAGGATTCTCTTTCTTTTTCTTATGGGCCTGTGC
>JAFLSS010000060.1 GCA_022510805.1 Akkermansiaceae bacterium | reverse complement strand
CGGGCTTGGCCGGAGCTTTAGCCGCAGGCTTGGCGGCAGCAGCGGGCTTGGCCGGAGCTTTGGCCGCAGGCTTAGCAGCGGCAGCGGGCTTGGCCGGGGCTTTGGCAGCAGGCTTGGCAGCGGCAGCGGGCTTGGCCGGAGCTTTGGCCGCAGGCTTAGCGGCGGCAGCAGGCTTGGCCGGAGCTTTGGCCGCAGGCTTAGCAGCGGCAGCAGGTTTGGCCGGAGCTTTGGCCGCAGGCTTAGCGGCAGCAGCGGGCTTGGCCGGAGCTTTGGCCGCAGGCTTGGCAGCAGCAGCAGGCTTGGCCGGAGCTTTGGCCGCAGGCTTAGCGGCAGCAGCGGGTTTGGCCGGAGCTTTGGCAGCAGGCTTAGCGGCAGCAGCGGGCTTGGCCGGAGCCTTGGCAGCAGGCTTGGCAGGCGCTTTTTTGGCGGCAGAGGAAGATGGCTTGTTTGGAGTTGGCATGATAGTGCTGAGAATATGAGAGTATAGTCCACCCACTAGCATTTTTGTCAAGAGTTTTGACAAAACGTGTGGTCATTTTATACATGTAGACACCCGTGTCAACATAAATCTTGCATATATGACACAAAAAAAGCGCTACCAGCCCTCTTCTCTCCCCCCTCAGTCCTGAGGAGCATTCCCCAACACCATGCCGCGCCGGATGGTATGGCCGGCAAAGAAGCTTTCAACATTCATCTTGCGGGCGCCGGGCGGCTGAAGAGTCCAGATGCGCACAGCGCCGCCGCCGGGCCCGCCGCAGGAGACCAGCAAGCCGTCGCTCCCGGCTTCCAGCACCGTGCCGGGGCCAGCATCGGGCGGCTTCACGATAGTGGAGAACACATCCACCGGCGGGAAGATCTTGATGGGCACATGCACCCCTTTTTTGACAGAGGGGTACTGCGTGTATGAGCCCGGCCACGAATGGTAGGCGCGAATCTTGCGCGCCACTTGGAAAGCGGGCTGCGACCAGTCGATGCACCCATCGGCCCGCGCGAGTTTGGGCGCATAGGTGGCCAGACTCTCATCCTGGGGGATGGAGGCAGCCGTGCCGGCGGCCAGCTGCTGAATGGCAAGCAGGAGAGGCCGGGGCGCGAGCTCCGCCAGATCATCGTGCAGCACCTCGGCAGTCTCGGTGCCTCGCAGCGGCAGAGACTCAGAGCAGATGATATCACCCGCATCCAGCTTGCGCACCACGTGCATGATGGTGACCCCCGTCTCATCATCACCCGCCTCAATCGCGGCTTGGATGCAGGCGGCCCCGCGGTGGCGCGGCAGCAGGGAGGCATGGGCGTTGATGCAGGCGAGCTTGGGGATATCAATCACCTGCTGGGAGAGGATCTGCCCGTAGGCCATCACCACCAGCAGATCCGGCGCGAGGGCGCGCAGCTCCTCCAGCGCCTCAGGAGCGCGCACACTCTCCGGCTGCAGCACCGGCACCCCGAGCGCCTGCGCCTGCTGCTTGATGGCAGGCGGAGTGAGCTTCATGTGGCGCCCCACCGGGCGATCCGGCTGAGTGACAAGCCCCACCAGCTGCCCTGACTCATGTAGGGCGAGAAAAGAGGGAATGGCGATATCGCCGGTGGCCATCATGACAATACGCATATCTTCTTTTAGGGGCAATGCACCTGTATGTCAAGCCCTTTTTATCTGCCGGCGTCCCTTTATCCCTCCTTTCGACTCATTTCGCCCCTCTCAAAAAATCGCCTTGACTTCGCGCGGGAAAAGCGTATCATCCTCTCCACGCATTTATGTAGCATGCTTCATATTTAACCCACATGACCACCGGCACTTCCCAGACACGGCACAGCATTCCCTTTCTGATGCGCCTCATCACGGACAGGACCAGCACGCTTTTTGCCGAGCGCGCGGACTGCCCGGTGACGGCGACGCAAGCGCGCGTGGTGATGTATCTGAAGAAGCGGGAGGGAGGGCCAGTGACGCAGCATGAGCTGGAGAAATACCTCGGGGTGAGCCACGCCACCATCAAGGGGCTGGTGCAGCGGCTGGAGGCCAAGGGCTATGTGCGCACGGCATTCAACAGCCGGGACGGGCGGGTCAAAAATGTGTACCTCACCGACGAATGCACCCGCTACAAAGAGCGGATGCACGAACTGGTGGAGGAGCTGGACGCCCGCCTGCTCAGCGGCCTGAGCGAGGCAGAGCGCCAAGAGCTGACGCGCATGCTCGAACACATTTACAACAATATATCAAACTGAAATTCAACACCATGAAAACACAACGCATGATAGTCGGGATGCTTGGAGGACTGGCTCTGGCCGGCCTGATGAGCTGCGAGGAAAAGAACCAGGCGCAGCAGCCCAAACCCATGGACCCGCTGGCGGTGAGTGTGACCAAGCTGCACCGCCAGGATGTGGAGTTGGAGAGCACATGGCTGGGGCACCTGCGCGGAGTGGAGGAGGCCAATATCAAGCCGGAGGTGACAGGAAAGCTGCTGCGCCAGGTGTATTGGGACGGCTCCCCCTGCGAGAAGGGCGAAGTGTTGTTTGAGATCGACCCCTCCATCTACCAAGCGGCGGTGAATTTGGCAGAGGCCAATGTGGAGGCAGCCAAGGCCGGAGTGCAGCAGGCACAGGCAGCCAGCAACCGAGTGGCCAAGGATGTGGAGCGCTATGAGAAGCTGGTGCACACGGGCTCCATCTCTGAAAAGATGTACACGGACACCCTGCAGCTGCGCGAGGAAAGCACGGCGGCTCTGGCGGTGGCGCGGGCCCAGGTGGCTCAGGCAGAAGCCCAGCTCGCCACGGCGCGCATCAACCTCGAGCGCTGCGTCATCCGCGCGCCCTTTGCCGGCGTGGCCTCCAAATCCACAGTCTCCGTGGGTGATTTTATTGCCGCCGGCGCCGTGACACTCACCACCATGTCATCCATCGACCCCATCCGCGTGGACTTTGTGGTGCCGGGCAAGCACATGCTCAGCAAGGCACTCTCACCGGAGTTTGATGCCACGAAAGGCATGGTCAGCCCGGTGAATGACTTCCGGCTCATCCTCGAAGACGGCACCGAGTACGAGCTGCCGGGCAAGGTAGTGGCGGTGGATAGCTACGTGAACAAGACCGGCACGGTAAACTTTGTCGGCCATGTGCCCAACCCCAAGCTGCAGCTGCGCTCCGGCTCCGCCGTGCGGGTGAAAGCAAAGACAGGCGTGATCAAGGACGCCCTGCTGGTGCCGAGCCGCGCCCTCGTGTCGGCCATGAACCACCGCTTCATCTTCGTGGTGGGCCCGGACAGCCTGCCCTACGGCATTGATGTGCAGCTGGGAGAGGAAGTGGTGCTGGAGGTGCCCAACGGCCCGGAAAACAAGCCGACCCCCATGCTGATGCAGGTGATCACCGGCACCGTCAAGCCGCTGGAGGAGAGCCTGCGGGAGATCGGCATCGAGAACCCGGACGAAGCGCAGATCATCGTGGAGGGAGGGCAAGGCGCCGCCCTCTATGCCCAGATCAACGCAGGCATGCGCGCCGCAGGCGCCACCATGGGCTTCGGCAAGGTAGTGCCGCATCCTTTCGAGTACACCCACCCCGAGACCACCACCCCCTCGATCACGACTAAGAACTAAGGAGGAACACCCGGATGAGCGCCTATTTCATCAAACACCCCGTCATCGCCACCGTTATCGCCGTGGTGACCACGCTGCTGGGCATTGTCTGCTTACTCAACCTCCCCGTCTCGCAGTACCCGGAAATCACGCCGCGCACCATCTCGCTGCAGACCATGTTCCCGGGGGCGGACGCGCAGGCGGTGGCCGACTCAGTGGGCACGCCGCTGGAGCGCCAGATCTCCGGCGTGCAGCACATGGACTACATGTCCTCCGTCTCGTCGAACAACGGCGTGTACAACCTGCAGATCGTCTTTGAGCCCAGCTCTGACCCGGATCTGGATCAGGTACTCTCCAACATGCGCTACGGGCAGGCGCAGTCCCAAGTGCCGCAGGAGGTACTCAACTCCGGCGTCACCATCCGCCAGCAGCCGGGACTGCCGCTCATGCTCTACGGCCTCTCCTCGCCGGATGGCAGCTACAACTCGGTGGACTTGGCGAACTACGCGCAGGTGAAGCTGGTGGATGAGATCAAGCGCGTGGAGGGCGTGGGCGAAGTGGCCGTGTACGGCGCGGGGCGATACGCCATCCGCATCTGGCTGGACACGGTGCGCATGAGCCACTTCAACATCTCGCTCGATGAGGTGCGCGCCGCTATTTCCAAGCAGAACACCACCAACCCCGGCGGCAAGATCGGCGCGGATCCTGTGCCCAACGGTCAGGAAAAGACAATCACCATCCGCACCCAAGGCCGCCTCAGCGACCCGCGTGAGTTCGAGAACATCATCGTGCGCCAACATAACGATGAGGTCATCTACCTCAAGGACATCGCCACCGTCGAGCTGGGCTCTGAGAACTACTCGGCCACAGGGCGCCGCAACAAGGCCCTCTCCGCCACCATCGTGATCTTCCAATCCGCGGGCTCCAACGCCATCGAAACCGTGGACCGCGTGAAAGCGCTCATGGAGAAGAAAGCCGCCACCATGCCGCAGGGCATCAAGGGCGAAGTCGCGCTGGACACCACCACCTCCGTGCGCTACTCCATCGAGGAGATCAAGCACACGTTCATCGAGGCCATCATCCTGGTGGCGCTGGTGGTGTACCTCTTCCTGCAGAACTGGCGCGCCACACTCATCCCGCTCATCGCAGTGCCCGTATCGCTGGTATCCACCTTCTGCGTATTCCCGCTGCTGGGCTTCACACTCAACACCATCTCCCTGCTGGGCATGGTGCTGGCCATCGGCCTCGTGGTGGATGACGCCATCGTCGTGGTCGAAGCCGTGCAACACCACATCGACAAAGGGCTCAGGCCACGCGTGGCCGCCTTTGCCGCCATGCAGGAAGTGAGCGGCCCGGTGATCGCCATCGCCCTGGTGCTGGCAGCCGTCTTCCTGCCCTCGCTCATGCTCGAGGGCATCACCGGCACCCTCTTCAAGCAGTTTGCGATCACCATCGCCATCTCCATGCTCATCTCGGCGTTCAACGCCCTCACCCTCTCACCGGCGCTCTGCGCCCTGCTGCTCAAACCCAGCAGTGAGAACCGCAGCATCTTCGCGCCGCTGCACCGGCTGTTCAACAAGTGCTACAACGCCACCGCGAGCGTCTACGTGGCCATCTGCGGCGGGCTGGCGCGCAAGCTCATCATCTCCATACCGCTGCTGCTGCTGCTGTGGGCCGCCATCAAGCCCGTGTCAGAGCAAGTGCCCGGCGCCTTCCTGCCGGATGAAGACCAGGGCTACCTCATGGCCGTCCTCATCCTCAAGGACAACACCTCCCTGCAGGTGGCCATGGAGCAGAACAAGAAGTTTGAGGACGCCCTCACCGACCCCACGGTGAAGAACCTCACCTCCGTGGTCGGCATCAATATCCTCAACATGGTGCAGACCCCCGGCGCCTGCATCGCCTTCGTAGAGCTCAAGGACTGGAATGAGCGCCCCGAAACCGCGCAGCAGATTCAGCAGCGGCTCAACAAAAAGCTGAAAGAAGCCCGGCTGGATGGCACCTCCATGGTGCTGGTGCCGCCGGCCATCCCCGGCGTGGGCACGGCGAATGGCGTGTCCATGGTGCTCACGGATCTGGAGGGACAGGGCGTGCCGTTCCTCCACCAGCAGGTGCAGGCTTTCGAAGCCGCCGCGCGCCAATGCAAGGAAGTCGACACCTGCTTTGACATGATGATGGCGGACACACCGCAGAAATTCTTTGAGCTGGATCGCGAGAAATGCTTGTACTACAAGGTGGACATCTCCGCGGCCAACGGCATGCTCGCGGCCTATTACGGCTCCACGTTCGTGAACTTCTTCAACGCGTTCGGCCAGCAGTGGCAGGTGTACATGCAGGCGCAGGGGGCAGACCGCGCCGACCTGAAGATGCTCGACAGCTTCTTTGTGATCAATGGAGAGGGGGAGCGCGTGCCGCTTTCCGTGCTGGTGAATGTGAGAGATATCTCTGAGACGGAGTTCGTGCTGCACCACCAAGGGTACAACGCCGCCAAGATCAGCGTGATGCCCAAGCCCGGCTACTCCACCCAGCAGCTCATGGATGCCGTGGAGCGCGTCTACGCCGCCACCATGGACCCCTCAAAAGTGGGCTTCGATTACCAGGACATGAGCTTCCAGGAAAACAAAGTGCGCCACAGCACAGGACTCGGCACCATCTTTGCCATGTCCGGCATCTTTGCCTTCCTCATCCTCGTGGCACTGTATGAGAAATGGCCGCTGCCGCTCTCCGTGTTCATGACAGTACCCATCGCCGTGCTGGGGGCCTACATCGGCCTGGCGCTCATGAAACTCGAGCTCAACCTCTACGCCCAAGTCGGCCTCGTGATGCTCGTGGGGCTTGCCGCCAAAAACGCCATCCTCATCGTCGAGTTCGCCAACCTCGAAATGGAGCGCGGCAAGAGCCTGCTGGAGGCCACCCTCACAGCGGCTCACCTGCGCCTGCGCCCCATTGTCATGACCTCGCTCGCGTTCATCCTGGGCTGTATCCCGCTGGTACTCTCCAGCGGCTCCGGCGCCCTCGCGCGCAACTCCATCGGCGTGGTGGTGGTGATGGGCATGACCGTGGCGACCCTGGTGGGCGTCTTCCTCATCCCCTGTTCCTACGTGTTCGTGATGAGGCTATTCCGCATACGATTCAAACTCAATGAGCTCAAAGAAGACCCGGATGAAGTGGAAGCGCGCGAGTACCTGGCCGCGCATGCTGACGATGCCGAGTAAAGATTGGGCTTGCAACCTCTGCATACAAACGATATGATGAACCCATATATGAAAAACGCTTCCGTTCTGTTACTTACGGCACTCTGCGCCACGTCCTGCACCTTCGGCCCCGACTGGAAATCCCCGGAGATGTCCGTGCCGGAAACATTCCGCGGCAAGACCGTAGGCACAGGCACCATGGCCGACCTGCCGTGGCAAACCGTGCTCAAAGACAAGCACCTCGAAGCCCTGCTGAACGATGTCTTTAAAGCCAATCACGACCTCTCAGCCCTGGCGCACAATGTGGATGCCGCGCGCGAGTATGTGACCATCGCGCGTGTGCCGCTCTTCCCCTGGGCAGGCTACAGCGCCTCCACCAGCAAGGGCATGAACTCCCAGGGTGGCGCAGGCATCGCCCAGACCGGCGGCATCACCACCAACCCCGGATCCGCCGCCCTGAGCGCCTCATGGGAGTTGGATCTCTGGGGGAAGAACCGCCGCAGCGTTGAGAGCGCCGCCGCCAGCGCCGCCGCCGCCCAGGAAAACCTGCACAACCTGCGCATCTCTCTGCTGCGGCAAGCGGCCTGCGGCTATTTGCAGCTGCTCATGCTCGATGAGCAACTGCGCATCGCGCACTCCGCTGTAGAAAACTACCGCAAATCGCTCGAGCTCTTTGAGGCGCAGCAGACCTACGGCATGACCAGCGGCCTGGAAACCGCCTCCGCTCAGGCAGCCCTCGCCGCAGCAGAGGCTGATATCCCCGCGCTGGAAATCCAAATCACAGAGCTGGAGAACACGCTCTCTGTGCTGGCCGGCCGTGCGCCCGGACGCATCGCCCGCGGCGGCAGGCTCAGCAGCTTTGCCGCCGCCAGCAAGGTGGCCTCCGGTATCCCGGCAGATGTGCTGGCGCGCCGCCCGGACATCCGCGCCCGCGAGCAAGAGCTCCGCGCCGCCAATGCGGAGATCGGCATTGCCATCGCCAACTACTTCCCGAGCATCAGCCTCACCGCCGCCGGCGGCTACGCCTCGGCAGATCTGCGCCGCGGCATCTCCACCCACCGCACCGGCTGGGGCATCGGGGCCAATGCCGATGGCAACATCGTGGGCATCCTCTTTGAGAGCGGACGCCTGCGCGCCACCACCCGCGCCCGCAAGGCTGAGTTCCTGGCCGCCAAGGACAACTACGAGCAGGCGGTGCTCTCCGCCATGTCTGAGATTGCCACGACTCTCACCCAGCGCGAGAAACTCGTGCAGGTCATGCACAAGCAAGAGGAAGCCGTGGCTGCCTACCGCAAGAGTGTGGAGCTCTCCATGATCCGCTTCAAGGCCGGCACGGCTAACTACTACGAAGTGCTCCAGTCTCAGATGCTTCTCTTCCCGGCAGAAAAACAGCTCGCGGCCTACCGCTACCAGTACGCCGCCACCATCCCCACCCTTTACACCCAGCTGGGCGGCGGTTGGAAATAAGGCCCGCGCCTGTGTGCTCTTTGGCATCTTCTCCCATGTGCCTCATGGGAGAAGATGCTTTTTTCTCCTCATTTTTTGAACACCGCGCCCGGCGGCCGTGTCTCACCATGCATGATCTACCGGCTACTCCTCACGCTCCTGCTGACAGCCCTTCCGCTGTGCGCCGCCCCGCGCTTAAGCTATGAACAGAGAGTCGAGATACAGGAGCGCAACCTGCAGCGCTTCCTCCACGCTGTCAGCCAAGCGGCATCCGCCGCCTTTGAGGTGACGTACGTTCGCGGCCGCCCAATAGACGGCAGAGAAACGACCAGCATCTCCTTACCTGCGGACGAATTCAAGCAGCTCAAGCAGAGCCTCTCCCGCACGCGCAGCGTCCCCCCCGCGCGCACGATTACAAGTTCCCGCATCACTCCGATCTATGGGGTAGAGCTTTGTCTCCGGGACGCGCAGGGCAACTGCCTCGCGTCCTACTCGCTACGCTGTCTCTTTATGAAGCAAAGCACGGCCGAAGCCCTCTCGCCCGACCGCGTAGGAGACGAGATGAAAGAGCCCTCATGGTACCTGCCGGATGCAGACTATGAGGCTTTCCGCAACCTGCCCTCGCTCAAGAAGGCATATCAGGAAGCAGAAAAGCAATTCCGCAGCCGCTCATAAGCCCGGCGCGCCGCTGCCGGGAGCATCACGCGGGAATCCACACCGCCACCTTACCCGAGGGCACGTGAAAATGCCCATTGCCGCCGGAGTCAATGCACACAACCTCCCCCGGGCAGCAGCCTGTCGCCTCTGTCCACAGCTCACCCGCGTGATGACTTCCCACGTGCATCCGCTTATCCCCTGCCTCACCATTGGAGATCAGCAGCGCGAGGCCGGCATGCGGATGGCACTCATCCCCCGTGCGCACAAAGCCCACAGTATTGCGGTGGTCAAAATAGCTCCGCTGGTCACCATATGCATAAACATGGCGGATGCGCAAGAGGGTGTCGATGACGCCGCGGTGCATCGCCTGCCCGCCGGACACGCCATAATAATCTCCGTAAAAGATGCAGGGATACCCCTCTTTTTGCAAGAGGATCAGCGCATAGGCCGCAGGCTTGAACCAATCATCCACAGGAGACTCGAGCGCCTGCCCGGGCTGAGAATCATGATTATCCACAAAAGTGACTGCCAGGGTGGGGTGCTGCTGCACGAGGGTATCCTGCAGCAGGCTGCCCAAGTCAAAGCCCGCGCCGCAGCGTGAGGCCTCGTGGAACTTGAAATGCAGCGGCACATCGAAGAGATCCATCCGCCCGTCCATCGTCTGCAAGAACTCCTCCATATCCTCCGGGCGGTACTTCCAAAACTCCCCCACAGCATAGAGCGGGCGCTCTGAGTGCTCCCGCACGTGGTCGAGAAAGTGGCGGATGAAGGGGCGGGTGATGTGCTTCACCGCATCGAGCCGGAAGCCATCCAGCCCGAACTCACGCACCACCCAGCAGCCCCAGCGCAGCATCTCCTGCACTGCCTCCGGGTGGCGGTAGTCGATGTTGGCAAACATCAGGTAATCATAATTCCCTTTCTCGTGATCCACGGAGTGGCACCAGTCCTTGCCCTCCCCCTGAATCTTGAAAACGCCGCCCTCACTGCGGCGGGCATCAAAATCCAAGCCGGAGAAATGATACCAGTGCCATTGGAAATCTGAGAACCGGCCGCGGCGACCGGGGAAGAGAAACGCCGTCCACCCCTCCATCTCATACGCCGCGCTCAGCTCATTGTAGCGGTCATTCTCATCCACCCGCTTCACCCAAAACGTTTCCTTCTCATCAGCGCCGGCTTTGTGGTTGAGCACGGTGTCGAGGTACACCCCCACCCCGTGCTCATGCAGCGCCGCCACTGCCGCCTCAAACTCCCGGCGCGTGCCGTACTTGGTGCGCGTGGTGCCCTTTTGCTCAAACTCGCCGAAGTCATACACATCATAAGGCGAATACCCCACGCTATCCTGAGTCATGCACTTGTAGGCAGGCGGCACCCACACCGCCGTCACCCCCAACTCCGCCAAATGCGCCGCATCCTCACGCAGTTTTCGCCACAGCGTGCCGTCATTGGGCATGTACCACTCAAAATATTGCATCATCACCCCATTCTTCATCATACCGCTCATTGTAGGCTAACCTTTGATGAGCAGCAAGTCAATATAGATAACAGCCAGGCGCGGCTGCGCCCGGCGCTGAGGTGAGGGCGCCCGGGGGGCTGCGGCGCGCTAGAAAAGCACGCCAAAGCCCAGCACAACGCCATGCTGGCTGAAGTTCAGGCTGTGCGGGAGGTGCTTCGTATAATAGGTGCGGCCGAACTCATAGGCCAAGTGCCCGTAGATGCTCTCGGAGAATTGGATCTTGAGCCCGGCGGTGAGGGCAAAGGTGCAGCCGCCGGTGGTGAGGTGCTCTTTGTAGCCGGGGAGGCTGCGCTCTGCGGCCACGAGGTCGCGCACGTGCCCGCGCACGAATCCGAACGCATAGCCGCCCCGCGCGCCGAAATCAAGCAGGAGGTGATCCGTGAGGGCGATATTGAGATCATAGCCCAGGGTGATGGGCAGCTTCTCAAGCTCCAGGCGGATGCTTGCGCTCTCTACCTCCGGCACGCCCGGCAGGTACTCACCCAGCGGCTCTGCCAACAGGCCGTGGTAGAGAGAACCCAAATCGGCAGGCGAGGCGCTGCGGCGGCCTGCCTCATAGCCCGCGGCGATGGAGAATTGGTGCCGCACGGTACTCTCGGCATTGTTGTAGAGATTGAAGCGCAGGCGGCCGCCGGCGGTGTCGGGGAGGCCGTGGCGGGCAGTCCAGTTGTAAAGCCCCTCCAGGCTGTATACCGGCTGCATGTCATAAGGAGTCAGCGCGCCGCCGGCCGGCTGCGGCAGGTAATAGGGAGCAGCGTGAGCAGCGCCGGCAAACAGCGCAAGGAGACAAGCTAGAGAAAGCGTTTTTTTCATGGCAAACCGGTTTTTAGCACATCTCCGCGCATAAGGCAAGTTTGTTTTTGTATTATACGTTAAATGTTAGCCTGTTACACAAAATACACACTCTCCGTCTCATCATAAAAAACCCGCTGCCTGAGCAGCGGGTTCGATTTTTTTATTACCAGGTAAGAGCTTGCACTTAAGCAAACATCAGAACAGAACACCCACGCCGAGCACGATGCCGTGCTGGTTGAGGTTCAGATGGGAAGGACCAAACTTTCTGTAGAACGTGCGGCTGAATTCATAGCCGAGCTTGCCGCTGACAGACTCCGAGAGCTGCACCTTGATGCCGGCGCCCATAGAGTACGTAGCGCCGCCCATGTGCTCTTTCACGCCAAAGGCGTTGAGCTCAGCGGTGCCGAAGGCATAACCGCCCTTGACGCCAAGGTCCAGCATGACATTCTCAAAGAGGGCGATGTTGACATCATACCCCAGCGTGAGCGGCATGCGCTCTGCTGTCACCTTGAACAGGTCATCACTGCCGAACAGCGAAACTTTGTCCGTGCCGCGCTCATAGGCAGCGGAGACAGAGAACTGATGGCGCACGGCGCTCTCGCCATCGCTGTAGAGGCTGAAGTTCAGGCGAGCGCCGGAGGTATCAGGAGACTGGCTCTTCTCAGAGAAGTTGTAGAGAGCCTCCAGAGAGTACACCGGCTGGAGATCATAGGGAGTCAACTCACCGCCTGCGGGCTGAGCTGAATAATACGAATCAGCAGAAGCAGTACCGGCGGCGAGACCCAACAGGGGAATAAGCGAGAGAAGCTTTTTCATATCGGATTGCTTTCTAGCATATATTGACGCACTCTGCAAGCACCAAATTGGCCTAGAGCAAAAAAACTTGTTGGATTGTATGCCATAAAGACGAAAAACCGCTGCAACCCGGGATGGATTGCAGCGGTTGAGAGGGGTAAAACGCTGCGAATTACTTCTCGTCGTCGCCGGCGGAGGGGCTCCACTCCTCGGCCTGCAGGGAGGCCAGGTTGAAGGCCTGCTCCAGACCCACCATGTCGCCGGCGCGCACGGTCTCGAACGCGACAGTCTCGCGGCGCAGCTGCTCGGCATCGTAGTTCACCGCCTTCACGGAAAGGCCGATGCGGCGCTCCACCTTGTCCACCTTGATGACGCGAGCCTTGATCTCGTCGC
>JAFLSS010000006.1 GCA_022510805.1 Akkermansiaceae bacterium | reverse complement strand
GCACCTGGTAGGTGGCGCCACCCACGCGGCGGCTCTTCACCTCCACACGGGGCTTCGCATTCTCGATGGCGCGGGTCAGCACCTCGAGCGGGCTCACCATGTCAGTACCCTCGTTGGCGAGGTCGATCGCCTTGTAGACAATACGCTCAGCCAGGGAGCGCTTGCCGGCGAGCATCACCTTGCCGATAAGCTTTCCAACGAGCACGGAGTCATACCGCGAGTCGCGGTGTTCAATCTTCTTATAGACGCGTTTACGACGGGCCATGATATGAATATGTAAAAGGTTGAGTCAGTAGAGATTATTTCTTCTTAGCGGGAGCTGCGGCACCGGCCTTGGGGCGCTTGGCACCATACTTCGAGCGGCCACGGCGGCGCTTGTCAACGCCAAGGCAGTCCAGAGCACCACGAACAATGTGGTAACGCACACCCGGCAAGTCCTTCACACGGCCACCGCGCACCAGCACGATGGAGTGCTCTTGCAGGTTGTGGCCCTCACCGCCGATGTAGGCGATCACCTCTTCACCATTGGTCAGGCGGACTTTAGCCACCTTACGGAGAGCGGAGTTCGGTTTCTTGGGCGTACGGGTCATCACCTGGAGGCAAACCCCGCGACGCTGCGGGCAGCTGTGAAGAGCGCGAGACTTCGACTTCTCTTCCGGCACGATACGTCCTTTGCGGACGAGCTGATTGATGGTCGGCATGTTATCCTTCTTCTTGTTTTTTAGTTTCAGGGCCTTGCCATCATCGTGCAAACCTCCCATCACCAGGGGAAATTTGCCGTTTTTCCGGCGGCGGACCCGATAAAAATTTCGCTACTACGCGCAGTTAAGCGCGGAGAACGGCGCAAGTATTTTAATCAATCTTTTTCGTTTGGCAAGCCTTTTCTGCGTAATTTTGTAATTTTTCTATATTTGAGGTGGTGCTCCCTGCGGCCTCTCGCGCGCACGAGCGCGTGTGGTGATATCTCAACATGTCATCTTTTGTCATTTTTCTACAAATTCATTCCCATGAATTCACACATTGGGGTTGACCTTGAGATCAGCTGTGGTATCATTGGCTCCTGTATGCATGGAGATCTCGTCAAATTCGTCAATGCAGGCAAGCTTCCTGAAAACATTGCAAATCGTCTGAATAAATTCTCACCGGGCAAGTATGTCCAGCACCAAGTATGGGGTGTCGGCAAGGTGGTTGATTGGAATCTGAACAAGCAGCAAATTGTCAAGATCAATTTCGAAAAAAAGGCTGGTATGCAGCTGGGGTTGAAGCTTGTTTACAATCAGCTCACCCCCATTCCTGAGGGGCATTTCCTCATCACCTGCTATGATGACCCGCAGGGCTGCCGCAAGCAGGCAGAGGACAAAGAGACCATGCTCTCATTTATCACTTTTGTGATGGAGCACAATCTTTCGCTTCGCGAGGGCATCAACGAAGTGCTGCCCATGACTCCCGAGAATATGGAGAGCTTCCTCTCCGGGCGTGTCATCCCCGCCGACCAGTGGAAAGCCTGGTGGGAGAAAGCCCGCACGGCCATGAGCCAGTCCCCCCTGTTCCGCATGCCCACCAAGCGCGGTGAGGCCATTGTCCTGCGCCAGGCGAACAGCGCTGCGGAAGCTCTGCTGGAGGATTACAAGAGCGCCACCTCGCTGGAGACCTGTGTACGCATTCTCGACCAAGCGCACCTCGATGAGGCGCTGCGCGGGGAAGAGGCTCTCACAGCCGAGTTGATTGCGACCATGGAGCGCGATATTGTGCGCGACCACATGGAGCCGCAGCACGTGCTGGAGCTGATCATCATCCGCGATGAGATTCTCGCCCTGGCTGCCGCCAATAAAGCCGGCGAGAGCGGGCACGAAGCCCAGCCGAGTGAGGCCGGCGAGAGCGGGCTCACCACTCTGGCCAACAAGTTGAGCAGCATCCCGGCTGAAGAGCTGGTCAAATACATCGCAGGGCTCACACCCTCGCGCCAGCAGCAGGTCTACTCTGCGGTCATGGAGGCCTACCCGGAGTCATGGCAGGAGTATGTGACACACCTGTTCCTCTACGGCGGCTCGAGTGTCACCTCATCCGCGGCGCTTTTCATCATCTCCCACGGCAGCAAGGAAGAGCTGTTTAAGGAGGTGCTCAACGGCATCTCCCGCCAGACTCTGCAGCCCAGCGTGTTGATCTGGATCTGCAAGGAGCGCCACCAGGTGGCCAAGGATATTTTGGATCACGCCAAGATGCCGCTCGGCTCTGCGATCATCAGCGCGATTGAGCGCGATAGTGCAGACGGCGCGCCCAACCGCGCGCTGCGCCTGCGCAATCTCCTGCTCGAGGATAAGGAGCTGGCGCCGGATCTGGTGTCCGGGCTCACCATGCCGGAGGCGCGTCCCTTTGCCAAGGCGCTCTATGATTCGTCCATGCTGCCGGATCTGGATCGCAATTTCCTGCTGGCAAACATGATGAAAGTCCACCCCGGCCTGCAGGACATCGCGCTCACCCGCAACGCGCCCAGAGTGCGCCAGACTCTCTATGTATCGCTCCGCTCTTTTGCGGCTCGCAAGGCGGAGTATGAGGAGCTGGTGAATGTGAAGATTCCCAAGAATAAGCATGATCTTGAGATCACCCGCGCTGAGGGTGACCTGCGTGAGAACGGCGGCTACCAAGATGCCAAAGCCACGCGCCAGGTGCTCATGCGCCGCTCGGAGGAGCTCTCCCGCCTGCTCGCCCAGGCTCAGCCCACCGATTTCCGCACTGCCACATGTGAGGAAACAGGCATGGGGACTCAGGTTACCTTTGCCACTGAGACCGGGAAAAAAGTGGTCTACACCATCTTGGGCGCTTGGGATTCGGATCCGGAGAACCGCGTGATCGCCTACAGTTCCAAGCTGGGTGCGCGTCTGCTGGGTCACAAGGTGGGCGACACTCTGCGCCTCCCGCTTGAGATCGGCGGTGAGCAGGTGAAGATGACGATCAAGTCCATCACCCCTGCCCCGGCGGAGCTCATCTACCCGGACACCCCCGCGCAGGACTAAGCGCGCCTCCCGAGCTAGCGTTTTTCTTTGAAAACAAGCCCGCGTTCTCCAATGGAGCGCGGGCTTTTTGCTGCTTGCAGTCCCCTCAAGAGGCGGTGGTGCCCCCGCACCTCTGCGGCGGAGCAGGCTCAGGGAGCAGCGGGCGCCGGCTGCGGGAGGGTGGAGCGGAGCAGCTCCTCCAGCCGGGCTTTCGCCGGTTTGTAGCCGAGATCTGCGGCATTGGTGAGCCAGCCTATCATGAGTCGCGTATCACGCGGCACGCCCACTCCCTCCTCATAGCAGGAGGCCATGCGGTAGGCGGCTTCGGCGTTGCCATCCAGCGCGGCGTAGCGCAGGTGGCGCACAGCCTTGGTGGGCAGCCCCTGGCGCAGGTAGAGCGTGGCGAGCATCAGGTGCGCCTCCGGGGTGCCGGGTCCCTTGGCCAAGGCCTCCTCCAGCCAGGCGCCGGCGGCTTCCGGCGCGGCGTGCGAGGCGGACAACTCAGCCAGCTGCATGGCCGCTCCGCTCTGCCCTTGGTGGATGGCTTTTTTGTACCACTCGACGGCTTGTTGCTCATTGGGCTCCACGCCCCACCCGCGCTGGAGGCAGAGCCCCACGAGGGCCTGTGCATTCGGCAAGCCCTGCTGCGCGGCTTTCATCAGCCACGGATAGGCAGCCCGGGGGCGGTTGAGCTTGCCCTGCTCAGTCACGAGGAGGGTCACCCCATAGGCATATTGCGCCTGCGCATCGCCGGCAGCAGCCTGGCGCGCCAGGGCTGAGGTCTCGCGGTGCACAGCACAAGCCACCAGCAGCAGCGCTGCCGCCGGGATCACCAGTTGTCGCATCCATCCTAGTCTCATGGCGTGTATAAAATAAGGGGGCTGGTTGTTTCAGTTTTTGGGGAGGAAGAAGGCGCGCTGTTTGGGGCTGATGGGCAGGCTCAGGCGCTCCATGACCGCCAGCATGTCTTCCCACACCGCGCGGCGGGCGCTGAGCGCCTCATTGCGCAGCAGGTAGCTCGGGTGGTAGGTCACGCGCACCGGCACGCCCTGTGTTTCCCACCATGCGCCGCGCAGGCTGCCCACACTTCCCTCACTCCCCAGCAAGCCCTTGGCTGCCGTGGCGCCCAGGCACACGATGCACTCCGGCGCGATGGCGCGGATCTCTGCCTGAATCAGCGGCAGGCACGCAGAGATCTCCTCCGGCGTGGGCGGCCGGTTGGCCGTGCCTTGGTTGGCTCCCATAGAGGGGCGGAATTTGCAGATGTTGGAGATGTATATTTCCGCGCGCGCAAGCCCCATCGCACGCAAGATATCATTGAGCTTTTGCCCGGCCTTGCCCACAAACGGCTCGCGCCGGAGCTCCTCGTCATACCCCGGCGCTTCTCCCACCAGCATGAGCCGCGCGTGCGGATTCCCCACGGCGAAAACCATCGTGTCGCGCAGGCTGCCCAGCCGCCGCGCCGGCGCCCAGTGCTCGGCCCGCTCGCGCAGGTATGCCAGCTTGTCTTCCACCGACTCCGGCGCCGGCTGTGCCGCCTCTTGGCGCGGCGTGGTCTTGCGCCCCTGCATCCAACTGCGCAGAATTTGCCGCGCCTCCGCATCCACAGCCAGCGTGCGCCGGCCATTTTCCGGCAGGTGGCTGAGGCCTTTTGTCACAATATCTCGGAGTGTCGGCATAGCGCTATTTTAGCACACATCTCCCTTATTGCAAGCACATCTCATCAAATGCTTCAATTTCCGAAATTATTATTTTTTCTTTTTAAATATTAATTTACTTTTTTAGAGTAGACAAAAGTAGAAATCGCACGTACCATCGTATGTAGGGCGGGCTCCGGCTCCTCCTTCGTGAGACAAAAAAACGACATTACAATCACACACGACGATGAAACTACACTACGCAACCATGGCGCTCATAGCAGGGGTATCGGTCATGTACAGCTCTTGCGTGGCACCGAGCGCGGGATACGCAACGTTCAGCAGCCCGGGAGGGACGGTGAGCACCGGCGTCGCATGGACCGATGCAAGCTACGATGCCGACGGTTTCCCCATTTTCGGCTATTCCAACGGACGTCCCGTATATGGCTACACCTCGACGGGCGCCGCCATCTTCACCATCGCAGCGCTCACGGCGCTCTGCTTCGTGCCTCACTGGAGCCCGGCATCCTGGTATAGCGGGCACTACCACTACCCGAAGGGCATCCACCGCGTGTCGGCGCCGCCGCGCTACCCGAAAGGGCACAGCCCGGCCAGGCGGCCGAGCAGCGGCATCAAGCCGCCGCCTGCGCCGCACCGCCCCGCTACCCCCGGGCACAACAACGCGTGGCGTCCCTCTACCCCCGGACACAATAACGCGTGGCGTCCCTCCGCGCCCGGGCACAACCAGCCGAACCGTGGGGCATTCCCCTCTGTCTCCGGCAGCAGCCACGGCATGCCGCGCACGCTGCCCGCCACGCCCGGGCACAAGGTAGCCCCCACGCCCTCCTTCCCGCAGCACCGCACCCCCAAGGCGAATCCGCTGCCCTCAGCCCCGGGCCGCGTGGTCTCCCCGGTGCCCGCGGTCAAATCACCGAACACGCCGCGCACGCTGCCCGCGCCCTCCGGCGGCAGGGCCATCATGCCGGTACCCTCGGTGGGCAGCAGCGGCGGCGGAGTCCGCACCCTGCCTGCGCCCTCCGGCGGCCGCGCCATCATGCCTGCACCCTCGGGCAGCAGCGGCCGCGCCATCATGCCGGCACCCTCCGGCAGCTCCGCCCCGGCGCGCCACTCCTCCGCACCGAGCAGCCCCTCGCGCCACAACGGCGGCGGCGGCCACCTCGGCGGCGGGCGCCGGCGATAAAGCGCTGCGCGACCTCTCGATTCCCCGAGCAGAACAAGCCGGGCTCTCCCTTGCAGAGCCCGGCTTTTTTTTCGCTCCGGCGGCTCTGCGGCGGTGAATTTTCGCGTGACGCGCGCGCGACTATGTGGTAGAATGACGGGCGAAAAGAGGTAGGAAGATGATTACAACAGACTTTCTTGTCATTGGTAGCGGAGTGGCCGGGCTGAGCTTTGCGCTGAGGGCGGCCGAGCATGGGCGGGTGATCGTGCTTTGCAAGAGCGACCCGCTGGAGTCGAGCTCAGCCAAGGCGCAGGGCGGCATTGCGGCGGTGACAGATAAGAATGACAGCTTTGAGGAGCACATTGCCGATACATTGGACGCCGGGGCCGGCCTGTGCGATGAAGAGGCCGTGCGCACGATTGTGACAGAAGCGCCGGAGGCCATCCGCGAGCTGCTGGCTTGGGGGGTGGACTTCGACCAGGAAAAGGATGGCGAGTTTGAGCTGGGGCGCGAGGGCGGCCACGGCAAGCGCCGCATTCTGCACGCCAAGGATACCACGGGGCTGGAGATCAGCACCAAGCTGCTGGAGTGCGCCATGCGCCACCCCAACATCACCCTGCTGGACCACCGCATCGCCATCGACCTCATCACCACGGCCAAGCTGGGCAGCGTGACAGAAGACCGCGTGCTGGGGGCCTACGTGCTCGACCCCGCCAGCGGTGAGGTGGAGATTTTCCGCAGCGACCGCGTGCTGCTCGCCACGGGTGGCACCGGGCGGGTCTACATGTACACCACCAACCCGACCACCGCCACGGGAGATGGCATCGCCATGGCCTGGCGCGCGGGGGCTCACATCTCCAACATGGAGTTTGTGCAGTTCCACCCCACCACCTTCTACAACCCCAAGAGCACAGATCGTGAGGGGCTCACCTTCCTCATCTCCGAGGCGGTGCGCGGCGAGGGCGGTATCCTGAAAGGCCCGGATGGGCAGGAATTCATGCACAAATACGACCCGCGCAAGAGCCTCGCCCCGCGCGATATCGTGGCGCGAGCCATCAACAGCGAAATCCTGCACACAGGGCACCCCTGCATGTATCTCGACATGCGCCACAAGCCCAAGGGATTCATGGCGGAGCGCTTCCCCTACATTTACGAGACCTGCAAGTCCTACGGCATCGACGCCGAGGTGGATATGATTCCCATCGTCCCCTCTGCCCACTACCAATGCGGCGGGGTGAAGACGGATACGAACGGCCAGAGCTCCCTGCGCGGGCTCTTTGTGGCCGGAGAGAGCGGCTGCACCGGGCTTCACGGCGCCAACCGCCTGGCCAGCAACTCCCTGCTGGAGTGCGTGGTCATCACCAAGCGCGCACTCTCCTGCATGCTCAAGCGCCTGCCGCTCGCGCACGCGCCGGAGTCATACCCCATCCCCGAATGGTGGCATGGCGACCGCGTGCCGCAAGATGACCTGGCCATCCTCTACCACTGCTGGGATGAGGTGCGCCGCACCATGACAGATTATGTCAGCATCGTGCGCACCAATCACCGCCTGCAGCGCGCTGCAACACGCCTGCGCAACATCAACCGCGAAATCCAGGAATACTACTGGGGCTACCGCGTCACCCCCGAAATCCTCGACCTGCGCAACCTCGCCCTCACCGCCTCCCTCATCATCGACTGCGCCATCCGCCGCCAAGAATCCCGCGGCCTGCACTACACCCTCGACGCGCCGGACAAGCAGAGCCACCCCCACCCCACCATCCTGCACAACGGCTAAAGCCCACCCCTGCCCCCGCCACCTATGTCCCGCCTCCTCGCCAGTCTCCTGCTTCTCAGCCACGCCCTGTGTTATCAGAGCGAAGCAGCCGTAGGGCTCACCGGCAAATCAAGCCCGCCCCCGGCCGGCGAGCCTGCCGCAGCAGAGAAAAACGCCACCGCCGGCGGCAGCAAGGTGCTGGTGGCGCCCAAGCAGCCCACGGCGCGCCCCATCACCACCTCCGGCACCTCCACGCGCCAGCGTGTGGTCTCCCATGACAAGCTGCGCGAGCTCTCCATCAAAAACGGCCCCATCAAGCCGCTGATCGACCAGAGCAAACGCAGCAATTTCCCGGATCCGAAAAAACGCCCCACGCCGCCGCGCCCCGGCACATTTCCCTGGCATTTCGACATCACGGCCACCTATTTCTACATCGGCGAGCTGGCGACCAAGCGCAACCCCACCCCCAACACCGCCAGCAGCTGGGACAGCGCGTGGGATGATAACTACGGCGGCTATGATGACCCGGATCCCGCCAAGCGCGACCCGGTCACCTACGCCCCGCGCGGCTTCACCCCGCAGCTCAATCCGTTCTACGTGGCGCTGCCGTACAATGATATCCAGCGCGGCGGCCCCAAGCCCGAGGCACCGCGCGTGATTCCCTGGTACAGGCGGGACAAAGAGGGGAAGTATGAATCCGTGTGCCGCGGCACCTGGGTGCAGATCTACTACAACGGCCGCTACTGCTTCGCGCAGTGGGAGGACTGCGGCCCCTTTATTACGGACGACTGGGAATATGTGTTCCAAGGCAAGCGCCCGCGCAACACGGCCAATCACGGCGCCGGCATCGACATCTCCCCCGCGGTGCGGGACTACCTGGGCATCAAGGGCGGCAGCGCAGTGGTGCATTGGCGCTTTGTGGATTTCTCGCTCGTGCCGGGGGGGCCATGGGCCAAATACGGCAAGGACAACCCCTTTGTGAATCCTGCTCTCAAGCACGCCATCCGCAAGTACGGCATCAAAAACAACATCCGCACAGCTCCGCGCTCCAGCGCCTCCACCACGGGCACCAAGCCCTAACCCCGCCCCCTCATCTCCCCCCCATGTTCCGCAATATTCTTTTTGACTGGTCCGGCACCCTGTGTGATGACCTGACCCTCACCATCGAGTGCACCAACTATGTGCTGACACACTATGGCCTGCCGCCGCTGGACACCGCGAGCTTCCGCGCGGAGTTTCAACTGCCCTACCCGGCCTACTACGCGTGGAAAACACCCGGTGTCCCGCTTGAGGAGATCGAAGCCCACTACCGGCGCGTGCTGGACAAGCCGCAAAGCCGCGTGACAGTGCTGCCGCATGCCCGCGAGTTTCTGGAGTACTGCCGCGCCTGCGGCATCCGCTGCTTTATCCTGAGCAGCATGGACTCCAAAGCCTTCATCTCCCAAGCGCAAGAGCTGGGACTCTACGACTTCTTCGAGGGCATCCACACTGGCATCCTCAACAAAGAGGCCCATATCCACCGCCTCCTGCAGCAGCACGGCCTGCGGGCTGAAGAGACAGCTTTTATTGGCGATATGCAGCATGATATGCACGCCGCCCATGCCGCCGGAGTGTTGGGCATCGGCGTGCTCACCGGCTACAACAACGCCGCCCAGCTGCACGAGGCAGCGCCGGATCTCGTGGTGCCGCACTTGGGCATGCTCCGGCAGCTCATGCAGCGCTGCACCCCGGCGCCCGCCCCCCTGCCGCCGAGGGATAGCCTCTGCCTGCACCGCCTCAGCTTTGAGTGCTGCCTGGGCGTGCCGGAGGAGGAGCGCGCCACGCCGCAGCGCGTGGAGGCGACTATCCGCATCACCCCGCCGGCATCCTTTGGCGACATGCAGGAGGAGCTCTCACGCACCATTGATTACGATGCACTCTCGCAGCGGCTCATCGCCCTCGCGCAGGCAGAGCCCACCTGCCTGCTGGAAACGCTGGCACACAAGCTTGCCGCCCATTGCGTGCAGGAGTGGGGAGCCGCAGAAGCCTGTGTCGAGCTGCACAAATTCATCCTCCCCAACACGGCATCTGTCTCAGCGGCCGCCCACTGCCGCCGCTGATTCCCGGGCGCCGGCCAAGCGCCCCGCCTCCCCCAACCGACAAAAAGGGAAGCAGGAGAACCTGCTTCCCTTTTTCATAATCGGCAGCTTGCCGCGCCGGGCGCGGGCATCAACCAATCTCGGCCAGGCCGGAGAGGCGGGCGCCCTCATCCATGGAGAGCACGCCGGTCTTGATATCGCCGGTGACCACAGAGTCTTTGCTCAGGTGGCAGCGCTCGCTGGTCACCTTGCCGACCACATGGCCATACACATGCACCACACCGGCGTTGATATCGCCTTTGATGTTGGCCTGCTCGCCGATGGTCACCTTGCCGGAATCCGACTGGATATTGCCATCGACCTTGCCGTCGATGTGCATATCATTCTGGAAATAAATGGAGCCGACGATCTCGATGCCGGCAGCCAACACGTTCGTATTCGAAGGGATGCTCATTGTCGTAAGTAGGTTAAACTGTCATAATTTCTTTTTCCTTAGCCTCTACAAGTTCGTCAATCTTTTTCACGTACTTGTCGGTAAGCTTTTGCACCTTGTCCTCAGCCAAGCGCAGGCCGTCCTCGGTGAGCACATTGTCCGCCTTGAGCTTTTTGGCGCCGTCCATGCCGCTTTTGCGGGCAGCGCGCACGCGCACACGCGTATCCTCCGCGATGCTCTTGACATACTTCACCAGCTCCTTGCGGCGCTCGCCGGAGAGCTCAGGGATGGGGAGGCGCACCGAGCGGGCGTCAATGACGGGGGTGATGTTCAGGCGGCTCTCAGAGATGGCCTTCTTGATGTCATTGAGCGTGCTGGGATCAAACGGCTGGATGAGGATGGAGCGGGCATCCGGCGTGGAGACGACGGCGATCGCCTTGAGCTTCATGCTCGTGCCGTATGAGGCCACGAAAATATCCATATTATCCACCAGAGAGGGAGAGGCCTTGCCCGTGCGCACACCGCCGAAGTCGGTGTTCATGTGGTTCAGAGCTTCTTCCATGGAGGCTTCGGT
Organism: Akkermansiaceae bacterium; assembly: GCA_022510805.1. Lineage (GTDB taxonomy): Bacteria > Verrucomicrobiota > Verrucomicrobiia > Verrucomicrobiales > Akkermansiaceae > Akkermansia. Next base: position 48,572 of record JAFLSS010000006.1, on the reverse strand, counting down.
TTCCAGGAGGAGAGTTTCTTCGTCCATTGTGGTTATGTGAGGGGGTTGAGGGTTAGAGAAAAAGGAGAGAGAGGGGTCAGAGGCTGATGATGGTGCCGATGCGCTCACCCATGAGTGCGCGGGTGATATTGCCCGGCTTGTGCATATCAAACACCATGATGGGCTTGCGGTTGTCCTTGCAGAGGGTGAATGCCGTCTGGTCCATCACCTTCAGCTCACGCGCAATGCACTCCTCATAGGAGATCGCATCAAAGCGCGTCGCCGTGGGGTCCACCTTGGGGTCAGCCGTATACACACCATCCACAGAGGTGGCTTTCATCACCACCTCGGCATTCACCTCACAGGCGCGCAGCGCAGCCGCGGTGTCAGTGCTGAAAAACGGGTTACCCGTGCCGGCGGCAAAGACGACCACCTGCCCCTTGCGCAGCATTTTGCGCGCGATGTTGCGCACATAGGGCTCAGCCACGTTTTTCATCTCGATGGCGCTCATCACATGGCAGGGCACGCCGGCTTCCTCTACAGCAGAGCAGATGGAGAGAGCATTCATCACCGTGGCGAGCATGCCCACATAATCAGCCGTGGGGCGGTCCATCCCGCGCACGCTGGCTTTGGCACCGCGCCAGATGTTACCCCCGCCCACTACGACGGCAATTTGCAGGTTCGCTTTTTGCTGCGCCTCAGCGATCTCGCGCGCAATGCGCGCGACAATCTCCGGGGAAATATTATCCTTGCTGCCCGGGGCGCGCAAGGCCTCCCCACTCAGCTTCAGCAGGATTCTTTTGTAGGGTACAGTGGCTTCTCCGCTCATGAAAGATGCTTGATTTCCTGTGAGTATGCCACATTATCTTCGCCATGGCGAGCCTAAAATATGGCAGCGAGTTAATTTGGCAGTTGACTCCACGCCTCAGCCCTACTAAAATGCAGGGCATGAGGCTGCTTTCCATGATGATAGGACTGATGCTCTGCGCGGCGCCCCTCGCGGGGGCGCTCTCTGAGCAAGAAGCTTATGAGCAGATAGCCGGTGGCCTGCGCGAGGAAGTGCAGATTCTCACAGGCATCAGTGATGCCACCTCGGCTGCCGCCGCTGTGGAGCCCCTGGGGCAGGTGCTCAGCAAGCTTGCCGCGCTCAATGGAGAAATCGGCGAGAAGGAGCTCTGGCGCTACATCGACAATACGCCGGATCTCAAGCAGCCGCTCATTGAGGAAATAGAGCTGCTTTTTGTGCAGTTGCAGCGGCTGGAGAAGGCCAAGTGCTACCACTGCGCAGCGTTATCCAAGCTGCTGGAGAAAGCCTTCAACCCTGCCGCCGATAAGAAGCGGTAGAGCCGCTCTCTTTCTGCCGGAGCAGGTCCTGCAGGTGCGCCAGCTCGGCATCCATGAATTCCGGCAGGTCGTGGCGGTGCTTCGCCATCTGCTCAAACACCTCATCCCGGTAATCTACGGCATGCCTATATGACTCTTCTTCTGAGCCATATTGCAGATCTGAAAAATAGCGTGTGATGATGCGCCCGCAGCGCTGTATACTGACTCTCCATCCTTGAAAATCTGTGTTTTCGTATGTGTAGCGTGTGATATTTCGATTTTTCATGGCAAAATGGGGAAAACTCGCATAGGTTGACTCCCCCTCCCCACGCCGGGTTCAATAACTTACAGTTTTTTCTCCTGCGGGGTAGTGCGGCTGACTCGCCGCCGGCAATTCGGCAGAGGGGAGGAGAGCATGCAGCGCGCCACCCATCCCCCCGGGGGGCCACTCCGGCGCCGGCTGCGCACTTTCGCGCGCGCGGGAGGCATTTAAGGCTTGCTTCGCCGGTGGGCGCGTGATACCATGGCGAGAGTGAAACGTCTTGCCTCAGGACTGTTTGTTTGTTGTGCGCTCGTGCTGCCCTCGTGCGCATGGCTCGGCCTGCCCAGCTTCGAGGTGCAGACACAAGTCAGCCAGGCCGGACCGTCCAAAGACGCGCCGGAGGATGAGGTGATGATGGATATTCACCAAGAAATCGAACAGCTCAACACCCCTCCCGGTGAAGACCCGCAGGCAGGGAGCTTCTCCACGCTCCCGGAGGACAAGCCCGCGTCGTTTCTTGCCGCTCAGGATGCTGACAAAGAGGTGAAGCAGGAGCCCGCTGCGGACAAGGAGCCGCCGCGCCGGCAGGGCAATCCCCGCCCCTCCCCCGCGCAACAAGCCGCAGCCATCCAGATGCTGCAGGCCCAGATGCAGGAGGAACGCCGCACCCCGGCCAAGAACACCCCCGCCTCTTCCCCGGCTGCGGGCACCGCGCGCAAAACCGCAGGCGCAAAGCCCTACACACCGCCGGCTCACGCCACAGGCACACCCTACTCCCCCCCTACGCCCATGCGGACACCATATCCCCCGGCGGTGGATCAAGGCGCCGCGCGCCAGCATGGCCTGCGTGACCTGAGCCTCCCCAAAACCCTGCCGATGGATATGGATGGGAAGATCCACACCTCATCCTCCTCTCCGCTCTGATTTCCCCTTGCTTTCTCCCCCCAGCCCCGCACCTATGGACACACCACCGCGCCGCTTTGTTCCCCACCCCTTTGCGTATCATCAAGAACTCGAGCTCGACATCGACTCCCTCACCAACCAGGGGGATGGCGTAGGGCGCGTGGACGGGTGGGTCGTGTTTGTGCCGTTCACCCTGCCGGGCGAGCGCGTGAGAGCCCGCATTTACCGCAATGACAAGAACTGCTCCTATGCGGATCTGGTGAGCGTGCTCACCCCCTCTGCCGACCGCACAGAGCCGCTCTGCCCCGCCTTTGGCTACTGCGGCGGCTGCCAGTACCAGCACCTGCGCTATGAGGCACAACTGGCGTGGAAAACAGCCCAGGTGGCCGACCTGCTGCGCCTGCAAGCCGGGCTCGACCAGCCGGTGAATCCCGCCATCCCCTCCCCCCGGCTCTATGCCTACCGCTCCAAAATCACCCCGCACTTTCACAAGCCCAAGGACGCCAAGATGGGCAACATCGGCTTCCTGCGCACGGGCAGCCGCAGCGAGGTGTGCGATGTGAAGCAATGCCCCATTGCCATGGAGCCCATCAACGAGGCGCTGCCCGCCCTGCGCCGGCAGGTGCAGCAAGCCGCCGGGGCATACAAGCGCGGCGCCACCCTCCTGATGCGCGTGAGCGAGGACTGCGTGCTCACAAACCCGCACGCCGTTTGCTGCGAGCAAGTGGGGGATCTCCGCTTCCATTTCCTCGCCGGGGACTTCTTCCAAAACAACCCGTCCATCCTGCCGACCTTCACTGACTATGTGGCGCAGCAGGCTGTGGCCGGCGGCTCGCGCTACTTGGTGGATGCCTACTGCGGCAGCGGCTTGTTTGCCCTCAGCCTCGCCAAGCATTTCGAGCAAGTGCTGGGCGTAGAAGTCAGCGAATCCAGCGCCGACTGGGCGCGCGCCAATGCTGAGGCCAACGGCATCCGCCACGCGCAATTCCTCGCGGCCAGCGCGGAGGCCATCTTCGAGCAGGTCAGCTTCCCGGCGGCTGAGACCACCATCGTCATCGACCCGCCGCGCAAGGGCTGTGATGGCGTCTTTCTGCGCCAGCTTTTCAACTTCGTCCCGCGGCGCGTTGTCTATGTCTCCTGCAACCCCGCCACCCACGTGCGCGATCTCGTCGCCTTCGCCGCCGCCGGCTACAGCATCAGCTCCGTGCAGCCGTTCGACCTCTTCCCGCAAACCAAGCACCTCGAGTGCGTGACCACCCTAGACAAACAATCATGAACCCGGATGAGCTCAAACTGACACGCAGCGCGGAGGATTACCTGGAGGCCATCGGCCTGCTCTGCCAGGAGCGCGGCGCGGCACGCGTCAACGACATCGCCCAGCGGCTCAATGTGAAAAAACCCAGCGTCACCGCTGCGGTGCGCCACCTAGCAGACATGGGGCTGGTGGTCTACCGGCAGTACGCCCCCATCGAGCTCACCCCAAAAGGCGAGGACTACGCCGAGAAAGTCATCCGCTCCCACCGCATTCTGCGCCGCTTCATGCACGAGGTAGCCGGCCTGAGCCGCGAAAAGGCCAATGAGACCGCCTGCCTGCTGGAGCACATCCTCAGCCCGGAAGACATCCGCACCATCAGCGAGCGCCTCCCTGACCCGCCCACCACCTGATCCTCCCCCACAGCCTCTTTTCCCCCCGATCATTATGAGCCAGCTTCCAACCCGCAGCCTCAGCATCACCCAAGGGCTGATCCTCTCCAATGTAGCCGTCTTCCTGCTCGGCGCCGTCCTCCCCTCCATGCCGGCCATCTTCGGCATCCCCTACAGCAGGGCCGCCGAGACAGAAAGCGTGTTGTTCATCCGCGGCGCGTACTCGTGGTACACCTGCTTCATGGAGGGCGAGCTCTGGCGGCTCATCAGCTACCAATTCCTGCACGCCGGCGTCATCCACATTCTCTTCAACATGTGGGTGCTCTACCAATTCGGCCCCTTGGTTGAGGAGCGATTCGGGCCCAAGCGCTACCTGGTCTTCTACCTGGCGTGCGGTGTGGCGGGTGCGCTCTTCTCCTCCCTGCTGGCAGGGCTGGGTTTCTTCTACAGCTCGGTCGACCCGGTGCAGCTTGCCTACACCACCAACGCGCTGGCCACCTACACCGGCACCCCGGGTCTGGAGTTCTGGCAGCTCGTCCCCATGGTGGGCGCCAGCGCCGGCATCTTCGGTGTGCTTGTGGCGGTGGCATACATGTACCCCTACATGCGCATCACGCTGCTCATCCCTCCCGTCACCCTCACCATGCGCACCTTTGCCCTGCTCATCCTCGCCTTTGCCGTGGTCACCGTGCTGACCAACGGCAACAACGCCGGCGGCGAAGCCGGCCACCTGGGGGGCATCATCCTGGCGGCCATCATCATGACCATCTGGCGCATGCGCCACTCCTTCCGCGATTGGCATGACAATACTTTTTGACATGGACGGCACCCTCTTTGCCGGCGATTCTCAGCTGCGCTTTGCGCGCTGGGTGCTGCGGCGGCACGGGTGGCGGCGGCTGTACCTGCTGCCGGTGCTGCCGGGCTTGGTGCTGTGTGGGCTGAAGCTGCTGAGCCTAGAGCGCATGAAGCGTCTTTTTCTCATCTACGCGTGGGGCATGCGCCGCGAGGTGCTGGAGGCAGAGTGCCGCGCCTTTGTCGAGCAAGAGCTGCTGCCCGCGGTATATGAGCCCGTGCTCGCCCGCCTGCGCGCGCACCAGGCCGCCGGCCACACCACCATCCTCTGCTCCGCCTCGCCGGATTGGTGGGCCCCGCTCGTGGGGCAGGCGCTCGGCTTTGAGCGCACCATCTCCACCCCCGTGCCCACCGGGCGCCGCGTGCCGCTCATGCCGGCCATCCCCGCCCCGGGCAACAACCGCGCCGCGGCCAAGCTCACCCGCCTCGCGGCTGTGGGCATCACCCACGCCCACACCGGCTACACCGACAGCACGGCCGACCTGCCCATGCTCTCCATCTGCCGGCACGCCGTGCTGGTGAATCCCGCGGCCAAGCTGTGCCGCCAAGCGCCGCAGGGGGCAGAGATCATCCGCACCCCGCAGCCGAACCGCCTGCGCTTTGTCCTCAGCTGCCTGCTGGGCTGGTGAGCCCCGGCTTTCTCAATACTCAGCGCACCGCGGGGCCCATATTGTAGCCCTTGCTCCCCTTGCCGGCGCTCTCATCATTCTCATCGAGCTTCATGATCTCCTGCAGCATGCGCGCACGCGTGCGCGCATCATTGGCCAGCATGTAGTCATCAAAAAGGGAAGAGAGGCGGTGAGACACCGCCGCGCCCAGCTTCAGCTCGCTCCGGTTCGCGCCGGGCAGTCCCTCGCCAAAGCCGATCTTCTCAGCCAATGACAGGAAAAAAGCAGCCTTCTTGTTGCCCTGCTCCGCCGCCTTCATGAAAAGCCCGAGCGCGGCATCCGTATTTTGCTCCACCCCATCGCCGGACAAGCTCATGAGCCCCACCACCATGGCAGCCTCCGAGAGCAGCACCGGCTGCGCCTCACCATCGGCACAAGCCTTGCTCAGCTGCTCCGCCACAGCCTTGCGCGCCGCGGCGTCCTCACTCTCCGTCAAACGCACCAGAGCCTGCACCACACAGGCATTGGCATTGCCCTTGGCCGCCTCATCCTCCACCCACGCCACAGCGTCATCCGGGCTTTTCTCCATCCCGAGGCGGCGCAGATACGCCGGCTCCGGGCGGTTGGACAGCTCATTGAAGGAGAGAGCCATCAGCAGCTCCGCGCCGGGGTGGCCCTGAGAGGCGGCCATCTCAAGCCAGCGGATAGCCTTGCGCAGGTCCTTGGGGATACCCTCCCCCTTGAGATACATGATCCCCAGCTGGAAGAGCGCTTCAGCATTCCCTTGCTGCGCTGCGAGATCCAAAAGCCTGACTGCCTCATCCGCATTTTTCTCCATGCCCACGCCTGACAAATACAGATTGGCCAGCACATGCTGCGCCGCCGCGCTCCCATGCTGCGCCGCCTTGCGCACCAGCGCCGCACCGGCCGCTTCATCCTTGGCAATGCCCTGCCCCTGCACCAGCATGAGCCCGAGGCGCAGCTGGGCGCTCGCGTTCTCCTTCTCCGCCGCAGCAGTGAGCCAGCGCACGGCTTCCCCCACATTCGGCTCACCCATCACCTCACTCAGGCACAGCAGCGCCATCTCTTCCATGGCGTAGGCATCCCCCTGCCGGGCAGACTTGAGCAGCCATTCTTCCCCGCGCTTCACATGGCGCTCCATCCCCCGGCCTTGGATACACATGACACCCAAATTATACTGCGCAGCAGCATGTCCCAGCTCCGCAGCCCTGGCAAAATACTGCACCGCCTGCGCGTCATCATGCTGCGCCATGCAGTCCATCCCCTTGCGCACCAGAGCCTCCGCATCTTCCTGCTGAGCCGGCGCCTCCCCCCTGACCAAGGCTGCCGAGGTGGCACCCTCAGCCGCGCTCTGAGAAACGCCGCAGGCCAGCAGGCCGGCGGCTACAGCACCCCATGTCACAAGTCCTTGCTTCATATTCGTGCTTTCATCCTACACCTTTTTCAGATCCAAGTCAAAGTGAATATTGAAAAAGAGAGAAACGCGCGCAGAGATTTCCGCCGCCGCCCCGCGCCCCGCTGCATACATGTCGGTGTTTTCGCTTTCCAACCACGCAAAAATGCGGTAGAATCCCTGCATGAAAACGGAGGAGTTGCAGTACCCCGGCAGCAAGCGTGTCTACGCACCGGGTCAGATTTTTCCCGACCTGCGCGTCGGCATGCGCGAAATTGAATTGGAGGACACAGTCTTCCCGGATGGCAGCTCTGAGCCCAACGCCCCGGTGCGCGTGTATGACTGCTCCGGCCCCTGGGGTGACCCCGCGTTTTCCGGCAGTGTGCAGGAGGGGCTGCCGCGCCTGCGCGAAGCGTGGATCCAAGCCCGGGCCGACGTGCAACAAGCGGAGTCCGGCGGCTACCTGCACGCCGCAGATCCGCTCTCCCCGCCCACTCAGCGGGCCTATGCGCTCAGCGGCCGGATCACCCCGGAGATGGAGTATGTGGCCATCCGCGAGAACATGGGGCGCGAAGCCGCCTTCAAAGCTGTGTATGACCGCTTCCCCTCGGCCAAATCCCGCCCGGAGGAGGCGCAGCTTCTGCTGGATGAGCTGGGCACCGGCATGCCCCGCCCCTCAGAGCTGGAGGCAGACGCGCAGTTCTCCCACCGCAGCCTGCACCCGCGCCGTGATCTGAACTACGCGCACCCGGCGGACTACGCCGCCCGCACCGGCACCCACATGCCCGCGTTTTTCACGCCTGAGTTCGTGCGCGATGAAATTGCAGCAGGCCGCGCCCTCATCCCGGCCAATATCAACCACCCGGAGGCGGAGCCCATGATCATCGGCCGCCGCTTCCTCTGCAAAATCAACGCCAACATCGGCAACTCCGCCATCTCTTCCGGCATTGAGGAAGAAGTCGAAAAACTCCGCTGGGCCATCCATTGGGGCGCCGACACTGTGATGGATCTCTCCACCGGGGCAGATATCCACCGCACCCGCGAGTGGATTCTGCGCAACAGCCCGGTGCCCATCGGCACTGTGCCCATGTACCAAGCGCTTGAAAAATGCCACGGCAGGGTGGAAGACCTCACGTGGCCCCTCTTCCGCGATACCCTCCTCGAGCAAGCCCGCCAAGGGGTCGACTACGTGACCCTGCACGCCGGGCTGCTGGAGCGCTTTGTGCCGCACACCGCGCAGCGCGCCACCGGCATTGTCTCGCGCGGCGGCTCCATTCTCGCCAAGTGGATGATGCTCCACCGGCAGGAAAACTTCCTCTACACGCATTGGGAGGAGATATGCACCATCCTCGCCACCTATGATGTGGCGGTATCCATCGGCGATGGTCTGCGCCCCGGCTCCATTGCGGATGCCAACGACTTCGCCCAACTCGCCGAGCTCGAGGTGCAGGGAGATCTCACCCGCAGCGCGTGGGCGCACGGCGTGCAGGTCATGAATGAAGGCCCGGGGCATGTCCCCCTGCACCTCATCCCGGAAAACATGCGCAAACAGCTTGAGTGGTGCCACGAAGCGCCTTTCTACACCCTCGGCCCGCTGCCCACGGACATCGCCCCGGGTTATGACCACATCACCGGCGCCATCGGCGGCGCCATCATCGCCCAGCGCGGCTGCGCCATGCTCTGCTATGTCACCCGCAAAGAGCACCTCGGCCTCCCGGATAAGGAAGATGTGCGCGAGGCGGTGGTCACCTACAAGCTGGCGGCTCATGCGGCGGATCTCGCCAAGGGGCACCCGGCGGCTCAACTGCGCGACAACGCCTTGGCCAAAGCGCGCTTTGAATTCCGCTGGGAAGACCAGTTCAACCTCTCGCTCGACCCGCACAAAGCCCGCGCCTACCATGATCTTACCCTGCCGCATGCCAATGCGAAAAAAGCGCATTTCTGCTCCATGTGCGGCCCCAATTTCTGCGCCATGAAGCTCAGCGAGGAGATACGCGACACCTTCCATTGACCCCGCGCCGCCCCCTCCCCGGGGGTGGGCGCCTACCCGTTTTCTACCAAAGCTTGAGCAAGCGCGCGCGCCTGTGCTAGCATGGGTGGCGTATGATTTCCACCCCTCCTGCCCTCATTCCGCAGCGCACCCGGATCGTGCGCGTCTCCGCCCGCGAGATCCTCGACTCCCGCGGCAACCCCACCCTTGAAGCCCAAGTCGAGCTCGGCGGCGGCGTCTGCGCGCGAGCCGCTGTCCCCAGCGGCGCCTCCACCGGCGAGCACGAAGCCCACGAGTGGCGCGATGCGGACCGCTCACGCTACGGCGGCCGCGGTGTAGAGCAAGCCGTGCAGCACGTGCACACCGAGCTGGCTCCCGCCCTGCTCGGCATGGATGTCACCCACCAGCGGGAGCTCGACCAGCGCCTGATTGAGCTCGACGGCACCGAGCAAAAAGCGCGCCTCGGCGCCAATGCGCTGCTGGCGGTTTCTCTGGCGGCGGCGCGCGCTGCTGCACGGGCTGTGGGGCTGCCGCTCTTTCGCTACCTGGGGGGAGCAGATGCCCACTCCCTGCCGGTGCCCATGATGAATGTTCTCAACGCCGGTGTCCACTCCGATGCGCCCATCGACTTCCAGGAATTCATGATCGTGCCGCACGGCTTGCCCAGCTTCCGGGAAGCGCTGCGCTGCGGCAGCGAAATCTTCCACGCGCTCGCAGATGTGCTGCGCAGCAAAAAACTCTCCACCGGCGTGGGCGATGAAGGAGGCTACGCCCCCCAACTCCCCGGCGTGCATGCCGCGCTCGATGCCATCATGGCGGCCATCTCCCGCGCCGGCTACCGCGCAGGGGATGAGGTGAGTCTCGCCATCGACGCCGCGGCCAGCGAGTTCGACGAACCCGGGGCCGACCAACGCTACGTCTTCCGCAAGGGCGGCGGCCGCCGCCTGACGGCTGCTGAGCTCACCGCCTACTATGCCGACCTCACGGCGCAATACCCCATCTGCTCCATCGAGGACGGCTGCGGAGAAAATGACTGGGAGGGCTGGCAGCAGCTCACGCGCGAGCTCGGCGCGCGCTGCATGCTCGTGGGGGATGACCTCTTTGTCACCAACACGCACTTCCTGAATCTCGGCTTCGCTCGCAGCGTGGCCAATGCCATCCTCATCAAGCCCAACCAAGTCGGCACCCTGAGCGAGACTCTCGACACCATCCGACTCGCCACCCGCCACGCCTACACCACCATCATCTCCCACCGCAGCGGCGAGACTGAGGATTCCTTCATCGCCGACCTCGCCGTGGCAGCCCAGGCCGGCTTCATCAAAGCCGGCTCGCTCTCCCGCTCTGAGCGGCTCGCCAAATACAACCGCCTGCTGCGCATCGAGGAAGAGCTCGGCCGCAGCGCCACCTTCGGGATCCGCTGATCCGCCCCCGCCGCCGGCAGCTCCTGTCCCCCACCGGGCGGGGTGCCGCCAGGCAGCAAGCGCCCTTTTCAAGGTTTATTCCTGCACCGAAAAAAACACCTTTAGGAACTTTGAGGCATCCTGCTCCGGCAGCAGCTTGTCACTAGAGCTCTGCATCTCCTGCCCATCCCGCCAGAATTTGTAATGCCGGCGCGTCCCATCCTTTGCTTCGACAACAGTATGCGCACAGCAGTGATACACATTCTGCACCTGCCATAAAAACATGTGGTCACCTGTTTGCTGCACCCAGCAGGAGACGATATCGGCATCTTTCGGCAGCTGAAAATAAGGAGTAGCGCCCTGCGGTATATGCCCGTGCAGGGACTCAATCATCACCACACGCTCCGGCTGCGCGGGCATGTTTTCATCCCGCTCATAACTCACCGTCGTCTTTCCCGTATCCCGGTGGTACACCAGAGCGGCACTCTTCTCATTCCCCTGCAAGCGCAACTCAACCCACTTAACCCCAACAACAGGCGACTCATAAACATCTGCATCAAACTCGTGCATCAGTTCCTCCGCCATCGCATACACAAAGTAATTCACAAACTCCTTCTTCTTTTTGTCTTCCGGATAACGTGACGCATCTTTGTACATCCATGAAACATTCTCACGCGCCTCCTCGTAGAGCTTGCGGATAAAAGGATCCTCAAATTTCCAATCATTGATCCCCCCGTGCTCGTGCATCTTCCGGTCATAAATACACGCGATACAGCGCTTGACCTCATCCAGCACCTTATCGAAAGCATCATCCACATGCGATCCCCCGGCCTCCACACAACCCTGATAAAGAGACACAAGCACACTTTCCGGGCACAAGCCCGCGCACTCCTCCGCACCACGACTCGATGCAAGCCCGCCCAACACGGCAGAAATCACCGCCGCGCCTATCAACTTCCTGAAATGATGAAACATCATCTGCTCCACTTTATGGTTAAAATTGCTGATTGATCCGTTAGACACTTGTTGCGGCCCACGTGTTCAAATTTTTCATCAAGGCACAGTTGCCCCGTGTTTTTCAGGTAGGCACAGCGCGCCCCGGGGATGGACAGATCAGAAGCCCCCCATTTACCCGGCCTAGTCCTCCAACTCCTCAGTATCTTCTGAAAGGCAGAAATCCAGCTTCAATACCTGGCTGCGATCCGGCACAGGCGTAACCATGAGCCGGCCTGTGATCAAAGCTCCCTCTGCCCGCACATCCTGAAGCTCCGAAAACAAACAGAAAGGGGAACCATGCGGGCTGCGAAAAATTAAGACAGGCTTCTTCCCCTCAGCTATTTTCCAGCCCAAGATAACATTACCTCCCGGAGTAAGATAAGGCGCGCTGAAAAACACGACAGAGTATTGCGGGCAGTGAACAGCCTGCAAAAACTGCAGAGATTTTGCGCTTTTCCGCACCAACACCTCCGCTGCACCCTCGCTCTCCGATTCCGCGCTTTTGCGGGCTTCGAAACGGTGCTCACAAAAATCACAATCGGAATAAAAAGTCGACACACTCACCCATTCCCAGCCGAACCGAGTATCCGCATACAGCGTTTTCGAGACCTCCGTCACCATGTGCCCCGCCTCTTCCCCAGCCACCGCCGCCCACAACACCACACCCGGCATCAGGCGGAGGCACCATTTCCCTGCGCGGCGGATCCCAGCCGAAAAGGCCGACTTCATCATCAAACTTATCATCCTCAGCGGGGGATTTATTGCTGCGCCTCATTCAGGATATGACATATCCTATTCCAAGCGTCTGCGCTCACAGTAGCAGCATACACCCGCCCGCTTCCGACAGGGAGTGTTATTTCAAGATATACGCCATTATACGCAGCGCCCACCTGAATCATGGTGGCCGAGCGATCTCTGTTTTCGCCTATCACGCGGCATTGATGATATGAGGGCAAGAGCCGGAGGAGCTCACGACACTTTTTGCCCGTTATTCTCTTGGGGCCGCTTCTCTTGCCCTCAAGCCTATTCACTTTCTCGGCCACCAATTCATGCACCGCATCAGGAGAAGGCATGTCGGCCACAGCGCGCTCTTGTTCACAGGAGAACAAGAGTAGAGACAAGAGGGCAGAAAAGAAGAGAAAGCACAGGCGAGAAACGCTCATTTGCCTGCGCGCGGCTGCATGATGGGGGCGGGGTATCATACTTTCGGTCGGTTAGATTAAACAGCATCTGCTCAACAGGAGTTATATAACACCCTCTTTCAAAAAGCAAATCAAAAAAGGGCGGCGCAGCGGGAAAAGGCAGCGCAGCGGGCGCTCAGCGCGGCTCCACGCGGCTGGGCTTGACAAGGGCTCGCTCTGTGTACAAATGGGTGGTGTAGCGCAGCGGGATGCCGCTCCGGCGCAGCGCGGAGTCGATGGCCTCCTTGTGCGCCAGCAGCCCCTCCGTAGTGGGCGCATGAGCCACCCCCATCACCTGCACACCGCCGAGAGGCTCACCCCCGGAGCGCCAGTAACAGTGCGTCATGCACACATGCCGGCCGCAGAGAGCGCCCGCGGCCTCCTCATAGCCGGGCTCAACCGCCCAGACAAAAAGCGCGCTCTTCCCCGTGCCGGAGTGCGGATTAGCCGGCAGCGTGTGGTTGAGCACCGCAGCAAAGCGCCCCAGCGCCCGCTTCTCCACCAGCGCCTGCGCCACGCGGCAAAACTCCGCCGGCGCCATACCCAGCGTCTGCGCCCGCGCCACCCAAGGCTCAGGCTGCAGCTCCTCCGGCCGCAGGGAATCCTGCAGAGCGGCCAGCACGGCCAGCTCCTGCGCTGAGAGCTCCGGGCAAGGCGGGCGCTGCATCTTGGGCGGCTCCGGCAGCAGAGTGCCCGGCGCCAGGCCGGCCCGCCTCACGTGCCCCACGGAGAGGGTGAACATGCCCACCACCGGCATGCACACATACTCCGGCGCGTGGATCTGCGCAGCCAGGGCGCGGCAGTGCCCCTCGAAATCTGCACCGGCCGGCAGGCGCAGCGTGGTCCACAAGCGGTACGCCGCGCCGGGGAAAGCGGGGTCATGCGCCCGGCGGATGACAATGTGGCCGGTGGCGGGGTCATGCTGAGCCAGCCAGTCAAACGCGGCGTCCAGCCCCGCCTCCGGCACGCGCCACGCAATGAGGCAGCTGCGCGTGAGGGTGGTGGAGGGCAGCACTTGGCGCACGCGCAAGATAGTACCCTCCGCCAGCATGGCGCGCACCCGCTCCAGCACCAGCGCCTCCGGCAAGCCGCAAAGCGCCGCCAGCGCCTCAAACGGCCGCTCATAAAAGCCTACCATCTGATCCTCAGCCACATGCAGAATGCGCCGATTGATGGGGTCTGCAAGGTCGCCTTGTCTCATTGGGGATTCACCATGCCGCAATATGTAAAGAGCGTAGCGTCCACCTCCGCCAGCGCATCCTGCGCCAGCTGCTGAGCCTGCTCAGGAGTCTCCGTGAGGGCAAACATGCAAGAGCCGCTGCCGCTCATGAGAGCCGCTTTCACCCCGGGGCGTTCCAGCATCCACACCTTGAGCAGCCCGAGGAAGGGGAATTTGGCAAACACGGGGCGCTCCAGATCATTGCTCATCCGCAGGCCATTCACTGTCTGCGTGTCATAAGGCACATGGCGCAAGCGGCGAGAGTTCGCCAAATCGCGATACGCCTGCGGAGTCGACACCCCGAATGCGGGCTTGAGCAGCACGATGGGGCTGCTCCACCCGGCAAAGGGAGTCAGCGGGCGCACCTGCTCGCCGCGCCCGGTGCAGCGGCTGATGACCGGGTTGAGGAAGAACGCCACATCACTGCCCACGGCGGCGGCCATGGCGCTCAACTCCTCGGCATCATACTGAGTCCCGAGGCGCTCATTGAGAGCGAGCAGCGTGGTGGCGGCATCGGAAGACCCGCCGCCCAGCCCGGCCGCGGCCGGCACCCGCTTGGTGAGGGTGATGCGCTGCTTCGCCTTGCGCCCGTAGTGCTTCTCAAACTCCAGAACAGCCTTGATGACGAGATTGCTCTCATCCGTCGGAATCCGCTCATCCTCACAAAGCAAGGTCGTGGTGCGCGAGTTGTGAAAAAACAGCTCATCCGCCAAATCCAATCTGGCCATGATGGTGTCAATATCGTGATATCCGTCCTCCCGCTTGCCCTTGATACGCAGCGAAAGATTAATCTTTGCCGGAGCAGAATAGGTGCTCATGTGCTCAGAATAACACAGCCCCTCAAAAAGTCAAGCCCTCGTTCACCCGCACAGCCGCCCCTCAGCAGGGCGGAAGAATCCACCGCGCGGCAAAGAAAGCCTTGACTGTTGGTACTCACTCAATTAACAGGAAGCACAAAAGAATCAGATGGTTTTGCTTGCAAAGCGTTGAAAAAGGGGTATAATAGGGTAGCTTTGGCGCGCGCTGGGCCCCAACCCCACGCGCCGAAGTCCGGGGCAGTTTGACCCTGCCCCCAACCGAGGAAAACAGCGGTCGGCTCCGGTTTTCTGAGGTGCAGCAAGGAGCCGACATGAAGAAGCAAACGAAAATAAGAAAATGAGTATACATAAAGTTGAGTGCGCCGTGGGTGCCAGCCCGATCACAATCGAAACAGGAAAAGTGGCTCGACTGGCAGATGGCGCCGTCACCGTGCGCTGCGGAGACACCGTTGTACTGGTCACCGTGGTGAGCGCGACAAAAATCAAGGAAGGGCAGACGTTCTTCCCGTTATCGGTTGAATACAAGGAAAAAGCCGCTGCGGCGGGCATGTTCCCGGGCGGTTATTTCAAGCGCGAGGGACGCCCGACCGAAAAAGAGATTTTGACGTGCCGCCTGACGGATCGTCCGCTGCGGCCCATGTTCCCGAAAGGCTATTTTTACGACACCCAGGTGATCACCCTGCTCTTGTCGGCAGATGGTGAGAACGAGCCGGACATCCTGAGCATCAACGGCGCATCTGCCGCTTGCGTGATTTCGGATCTGCCCTTCGCCGAGCCTGTGGGCGCGGTGCGCGTGGGCCGCATCAACGGGGAGTTCGTCATCAACCCCACCAACTCCCAGCGCCTGGAATCGGATCTGGACCTCATCTACGCCGGCTCGAAAGACCAGGTCATCATGATCGAAGGCTCCGCCAAGGAGCTGCCGGAGGAGGAGTTCATCAAAGCCCTCCACGTGGCTCAGGAAAATGTGGCCAAGATCTGCGCGGCACAGGAAGAGCTGCGCAGCATCTGCGGCAAGCCCACGCGCGAGTATGAGCTCACGCTGGCGAAGCCGGAGCTGCTCGAAATCGGCTACAAGATCGCAGGCGACCGCATCGAGGAAGCCATCTACGCGCCGAACAAGATTCAGCGTCAGAAGCAAGTGGGCGCCCTGCGCGATGAAGTGGAAGCCGCCATCAAAGAGGCGCATCCCGAGGCCACGGATTTCGACGTGGAGCAGGTGTTCGAGTACATCCAGAAAAAGGCGTTCCGCATCTCCATCATGGAGCACGACAAGCGGGCTGACGGCCGCGCCATCAAGCAGCTGCGCCCCCTCTCGGCAGAGGTGAATGTGCTGCCGGACGTGGTGCACGGCTCCGCCCTCTTCTCCCGCGGTGAGACCATGTCTCTCTGCCTGGCCACCCTCGCCCCCATGGAGGAGAAGCAGTACCTGGACAACTACACCGGCTCGGTGGATGAGAAGCGCTTCATCCTCCACTACAACTTCCCGCCCTTCACCGTGGGCGAGACCGGCCGCTTCGGCGGGCAGAACCGCCGCGAGATCGGCCATGGCGCCCTGGCTGAG
Organism: Akkermansiaceae bacterium; assembly: GCA_022510805.1. GTDB lineage: Bacteria > Verrucomicrobiota > Verrucomicrobiia > Verrucomicrobiales > Akkermansiaceae > Akkermansia. Next base: position 32,419 of record JAFLSS010000006.1, on the reverse strand, counting down.
CGCTCCATCGCTCCCGTGGTGCCCAGTGAGGACGAGTTCCCCTACGCCATCCGCGTGTCCTCCGAGATCATGGAGTCCAACGGCTCCACCTCCATGGCATCCGTGTGCGCCGGCACCATGTCCCTGCTCGCAGCAGGTGTGCCGCTCAAGCGCCCCGTGTCCGGCATCTCCGTGGGCCTGGTGACTGAGTTTGCCCAGGAGGGCGACCGCGAGCCGCAGCGCTACAAGACGCTGCTGGACATCATCGGCTCTGAGGATTTCTACGGCGACATGGACTTCAAGCTCTGCGGCTCCTCGGTGGGTGTGACAGGCTACCAGCTCGACCTCAAGCTCCCGGGCATCCCGCTCTACATCCTGGAGGACGCCATCCACCTGGCGCGCAAGGGCCGCCTGGACGTGCTGGACACCATGAATGCCTGCATCCCGGCGCCGCAGTCGCTCAGCCCGAAAGCGCCGCGCATCGAGTCCACCAACATCCCGGCAGACCGCATCGGCGAGCTCATCGGGCCCGGCGGCAAGAACATCAAAGCCCTCCAGGCCGAGACCGGCACGGAGATCAACATCGAGGAAGACGGCACCGTGCGCATCTACGGCAGCCGCCAAGAGGGTGTGGAGCGTGCGCTCTTCCTCATCGGCCGCATGTTCAAGGAAATCGAAGTCGGCGAAACCTACGAAGGCAAGATTGTCTCCACCAAGGAATTCGGCGCGTTCATGGAAGTGCTGCCCGGCAAGGATGGCCTCATCCACATCTCCGAGCTCGCAGAGGGACGCACCCAAAAGACCGAGGACGTGGTCAAAGTGGGCGATATTGTCACGGCCAAATGCATCGGCATTGATGACAAAGGCCGCGTGAAGATGTCCATGCGCGCCGCAGCGCGTGACCGCAAGGCAAAAGAGGCTGACAATAAAGAGGATAACGCCTAATTTTTGTCAACATCTTACCCCAGCCGCCCACCTGCCTGAGGTGGGCGGCTTTGTTTTTGCCTAAAAAAAATGTGTCCGGCAGATATTTTTTGATTGCCAAGCTGAGTCTGGTAGTATAAAAAGAATAGCGTACAGTTCCAATTTACTCTCGCAATGTGGAAATATATCTTAATCGTCGCTCTCGTGCTGTTTGGTTTTGCCTCATACGTGTTTTACAAAACACACACAGCAGTTGTCTCCTCGAATGGTGAGGTGGCGGCTCTCCGCACCCAGCTGGAGAACGCTACCAACAAGAATAAGGAAGTATTCATGGATGAATACATCGCCGAATATGCCAAGATGCGCAACGAGTGGCTCGTGAAGCGCAAGGCAGACGCCGAGGAAGAGCGCACCCGCGTGGAGGAAGAAACGGAGCGTGTCAAGCAGGAAACTGCTTCCCTCGAGCAAGAATATGAAACAACTGCAGGCCTTGCTCAGAAGCAAAAAGAGCACCTCGATGAGATCATCAAAAGCATTTCCTCACGCGATGACCTGCGGGAACTGCTTGAAAAGGTGGGCGCCGATGCGGAGGATATGAGCGCGGGTGATCCCGAGCTGTTTGAGAAAATTGCGTCCAATCTCCACTCGCTGGATGTCAAGAAAGAAGAACTGGATCAGAATCTCGCGCAAGAAACAGCTAGTGTAGAGGTGCTTGTGGCACGCCGTGATGACCTCACCGCCGCCATCGCCAAGGCTGAGGGCATCGCCCGCGACCGCCGCGCACGCATCTCCCCCGTGGAGCTGGAGAGCCGCGTCATCACCGCTGATAGGAACTGGGACTACGTCATCATCGACAAAGGCGTAGACGGCGGTGTGGTGATCGGCTCGCGCTTGGCTGTCATGCGCGGTGACAAGAAGATTTGCGAGCTCAATGTCACCCTGGTCGAAAACAACCGCTCCAGCTGCGATGTTGTCTACAGCACCCTCGTTGTCGGTGAAGCCGTGCACCCGGGAGACCGCGTCATCGCCGTGCGCCCCAACTCTCAGAAATAACCCCTTTCCCTGCCTACCCCTATGAAAATCACTTCATATATTCCTCCTGTCCTAGCGGCCGGGCTGATGGTTTTTGGCTATCAGTATGCAGCCACGCAAACTAAGACGACGCGCATGCTGGTAGACGCCCGGGTTGGTCTGGGCTCGGAGCCGTCCGGCATGACCCTCACGAATTCGGAGCTCGATTCTCAGGCGGCCAATGTGGCTCGCAAGCGCGCCGAAGCGGTGAAAGCCAATGAGCAGGCGCTTGTGCTCGCCCGCAAGGCACAGGAAGACCTGGATGCCGCCAAATACGCGCTGGATGAAAACAAGGTGAAGCTGGAGGAGATCAGAAACCGCGTTGAAGAGGCCAAGCGCCGCTTCAAGGAGCAGGAAGAGGAGAATGACCGCATCGTCGCCGCCATCCACAGCGTGCCCCTCCTGGCTGATACTGCGCCGGAGGACGCCGCCTCCAAGCTCGAGGAGCATGTCAAGGATTTCAACACGCAGTACGACGACACCAAGACCCAGCTCTCCGCCAAGGAAAATGAGCGTGTCTCGCTCACCAGCGAGGTGGCCGGTCTGGAAGTCGACCTCACCAACAAGCTTGAGATCAACGAGCGCTTCATGGACGCCTACCGCAAGAACGGCGAGGAGTTCACCGTGGACGCCGTGGATCCGCAGTGGCACTTTGTGGTGTTCAAGGCCGGTGAAAACAGCGGTCTCTATGCCGGGGATCCTGCCCGCCTGCTGGTGCAGCGCAATGGTGTCGCCATCACCACTCTGCGCGTGGTGAGCGTGAGCGGTGGCCAAGTTGTGGCTGAGTATGATGAATCCACGCTGCCCCGCGGCGTGCGCATCCAGATCGGTGACCGCATCTTCCGCCAAAAACCCCTTGGTCTTTAATTCCACCCTATCCTCATTTCCCAATGACCCGTCTTCTTTCCCTCCTGAGCCTTGTCGCGCTGAGCGCCGCAGCCCTCCCGAGCTGCCAGCGCAGCGTGCCGTCTGTTCCCGCCAGCAACCGCACCGTCGTTGCCCCCAAGGGCAGCACCGATGTGTCCAAATCCTGGAGCATCCTCACCAAGACAGAGGGTGATGCCGTGCTCGGCCCGCTGAGCAATGTGCGCCGCTGACAACGGAGTGAACCGACAGGCCACACGCCGGAGCTAAGCCCCCCGAGAGAGCGGGCACAGCACACGGCGGCATCCACACGCCACGGGGGCAAGCCTCCGTGGCGTGTGAGTTTATCCCCCCTCCCCCGCCCCATGAAAATAGCCGAAAAAGCCCGGATAGTAGCAGAAGAACTCGAAAAAGCCTTCCCCCACCCGGAGGTGCCTCTGCACCACACAGATGCATTCACCCTGCTCGTCGCGGTCATGCTCTCTGCCCAATGCACCGACGCGCGGGTCAATCTCGTGACACCCGGGCTATTTGCAGCAGCGCCCCATGCCGCAGCGCTGGCAGCCATGAGCCCGCAGGAAGTGCGCGCCCTCATCTCCACCTGCGGGCTGGCGGACACCAAGGCGCACCGCCTCGTCGAGATGGCGCAGCTCCTGCTCCGAAGGCATGGCGGCCAAGTCCCCTGCACCTTCGAGGAACTCGAGGCTCTGCCGGGTGTGGGGCACAAAACCGCCTCTGTCGTCATGAACCAAGCCTTCGGCCACCCGGCTTTCCCGGTCGATACGCACATCTTCCGCCTCGCGCGGCGCTGGGGGCTCTCACGGGGCAAAGATGTCAACCAAGTGGAAGCAGATCTCAAAAAACGCTTCCCCATCAGCACCTGGGGCGCGCTACACCTGCGCTTTGTCCTATGGGGGCGCACCTACTGCCCCGCGCGCGGCTGCAAGCCCACCTGCGCCATCTGCGCGCGCCTCAGCGGCACTCCTGCCTAAACCCGCCCTCCTGCCCAATACAAAGGCGCCCCGGCTCCATGGCAGGGGCGCCCTTGTGTTGGGCCGGGCGCGCCAGAGAACGCGCGCCCACCGGCCGCTGATCACTTGCGCTTAGCGCAGCCTTTCTTAGCTTTCGGGGCAGCCGCTTTGGCAGCAGGCGCCAGCTTGCGCTCCACGCGCTTCCACGACCAATCCCAGCGGGAGAGCGAAGTGAGGCAGGCGGCGAGCAGATCCACACAGGCCTGCACATCCACCTTATGCGCCATCTCGATGCTCTGGTGCACATTGCGCACCGGGATGGACACCGCCCCGGTGATGCTGCCGCCGGCCGTATACTTCTGCAGCGCGCCGGCGTCTGTGCCACCGGCAGCGAGCAGCTCCAGCTGGTGCGGGATCTGCTTCTCCTCGCAAAGAGCCGTCATGTATTTCACCATGCGCGAATCCGTGATGAGCGTACCATCGTACACCTTCACCGCAGCGCCCTTGCCGAGCACCGTGCACTTGTCGAACGCGCCGGAGCCGGGCGTATCAAACGCAATCGTCGTATCCAGCGCAAAGGCGAAATCCGGCTGCACCTTGAGAGTCGCCGCCTGGGCGCCGCGCAGCCCCACTTCCTCCTGCACGGAGAAGATGGCATAGAGATCATAATCCGGCAGCAGCTTCGCCGCGCGGATGGCGCGCACCGCCTCAATGAGCATGTAGCAGCCGCCGCGGTTGTCAATACTCTTCACATTCAGGCAATCCCCCATCTCGATGAGATCCCCGATGCGGGTGATGGAATCACCGATGGACACATACTTCTCCACCTCCTCTTTGGGCATGCCGAGATCCACCACAAAATCGGTGACAGCCGGCATCTTTGTGCGCTCATCCGGCGTCATCACATGGATAGGCTTCACACCCATGCAGCCGGGCAGATCCTTCGTGCCATGCACCACCACGCGCTGCGCCGTGAGAGTCTTGGGGTCAAACCCACCCAGCGGAAGAATGCGGATAAAGCCCTGATCATCGATATGGCGCACAATAAAGCCAATCTCATCCATGTGAGCCGCACACGCGATGCGCTTCTCCGAGCTCTTGCCGCGGATCAGACAGGTCACATTGCCGATGTTGTCGATACTCACCTCATCGGAAAGCGGCGTCATCTCGCGGACAATCATCTCACGAATCTCATACTCGAAGCCGGGCGCGCCCGTCGCCTCGCACAACTCCTTAAAAAGTTTTGTGTTCATCACCATTGAGCATACGCTCAAAATCGAATGGAGTCAAGCGGTATTCCCGAAGGCATCCGGAGAAAAACAACACACCACACAAGTACCCAACAAAGTTTGAGTAAGATGCAATTTAGCCTTGAAACATCCTCGGCTTTATGGTAGTAGCAGGAGGTAATCAGAGCACACCGGATGCGGAGGCTCCGGCAAACCCCACTATACCAATATCTCACTCAATCAATTATGGCGACCTCGAAATCCAGCAAACCCACCCCGGCCAAGAAACCGGCCACCCCGGCCAAGCCTTCCCCGGCCGCCAAGAAACCGGCCACTCCGGCCAAGCCTGCCGCCGCAGCTAAGAAGCCGACTACTCCGGCCAAGCCCGCCGCCGCAGCTAAGAAGCCGACTACTCCGGCCAAGCCCGCCGCCGCTGCTAAGAAACCGGCCACCCCGGCCAAGCCCGCCGCCGCAGCTAAGAAGCCGACCACTCCGGCCAAGCCTGCCGCCGCAGCTAAGAAGCCGACAACTCCGGCCAAGCCCGCCGCTGCTGCTAAGAAGCCAACTACTCCGGCCAAGCCCGCCGCTGCTGCTAAGAAACCGACCACTCCGGCCAAGCCCGCCGCCGCAGCTAAGAAACCGACTACTCCGGCCAAGCCCGCCGCCGCAGCTAAGAAACCGACTACCCCGGCCAAGCCTGCCGCCGCAGCTAAGAAGCCTGCCACTCCGGCCAAGCCCGCTGCCGCTGTCAAGAAGCCGACTACCCCGGCCAAACCCGCCGCCGCTGTCAAGAAGCCGACTACCCCGGCCAAACCCGCCGCCGCAGCTAAGAAACCGGCCACTCCGGCCAAGCCTGCCGCCGCTGTCAAGAAGCCGGCCACTCCGTCCAAGCCCGCCGCCGCTGTTAAGAAGCCTGCCACTCCGGCCAAGCCCGCCGCCGCAGCTAAGAAGCCGACTACTCCGGCCAAACCCGCCGCAGCTGTCAAGAAACCGGCCACCCCGGCCAAGCCCGCCGCCGCAGCTAAGAAACCGGCCACTCCGGCCAAGCCCGCCGCAGCTGTCAAGAAGCCGGCCACCCCGGCCAAGCCCGCCGCAGCTGTCAAGAAGCCGGCCACCCCGGCCAAGCCCGCCGCAGCTGTCAAGAAACCAGCCACCACGGCCAAGCCCGCCGCTACAGCTCCGAAGCCTGCCACCACGGCCAAACCCGCTGCTACAGCTCCGAAGCCTGCCACCACGGCCAAACCCACCGCTACAGCTCCGAAGCCTGCCACCACGGCCAAGCCCGCTGCTACAGCTCCGAAACCGGCTGCCAAGCCGAGCGGAGACACCGCCGCCCTCACCAAAGAAAGCGAGCGCCGCAAAAAGATCAAGAGCACCCTCGCCCTCCTGCGTGCAGAACCCGGCTGGAAAGCCTTCCTGGCCGAGCAGAAAAAAGTGCTCATGCAAATGCGCGATGAACTGCTGCCCAACATGCACAACGTCACGCGTGACCACCTGCGCAGCGGGGATTCCAATGTTTCCTCCTCTTCCGGCCAGCATATCGGCGATGCGGGCAGCGAGGCCGAGCAGCGCGATATCACCATCCTGCGCCTCGACAAAGACCGCGAGCAGCTTTTTGAGATCGACGCCGCCCTGCAGCGCATCGAAAAAGGCACCTACGGAGTCTGCGAAATCTCGCTGGAACCCATCCCGCGCAAGCGTTTGCAGGCGCGCCCCTACTGCCGCCTCACCGTGAAATGCCAGGAAGAATACGAGAAAAAATACGGCTCATTCTCCAACTATCGCAACAAAAATTCAGGCGATGTCGGATTTTCCGGACTACAAAAAGTCATCGAATCTACGATTATGCTTGACGAAGACGAAGAATAGTGTAGAATACCGCCTCAAGTCAACAACACGCAACCATGCCTAGAGACATCATCATCCTCGAATGCACAGAGGCCAAAGCAGAGGGCAAGACTCCTTCTCGCTACGTGACCACCCGCAACAAGAAGAGCCAGCGCACTCCCGGCCGTCTGGAGAAAATCAAGTTCAATCCGTACCTGAAGCGCCGCACGCTGCACCGCGAGATGCGCTAAACCTACCCTTTCCAACGAAACATCAACTATGATTACTGAGTTCAAAAGCGTAGAGCGTCGCATCCGTTTCCGCACCTGCAACAAGTCCATGCCGCGTCGCCGCATCGACATCCCCGCCGGTGCCATCGACATGTGCAACCCGGAGTTCCTCTCCAAGTTCACTTCTGAGACCGGCAAGATTCTTCCCCGCCGCGTGACAGGTGTTTCCGCCAAGACACACCGCAAGATCACCCGCGAGATCCGCCGCGCACGCGCCGTGAATCTGCTGCCCTGATTTCCACGCACACAACCCGTTTGGCACAACACACCACACGGGAAGAGAGAGGTGCGCCGCCAAGGGCGGCAATGCACAGCGTCTGTTGACGACATGGAGCTTGTAGTGATCTATCTGCAAGCTCCCTCTTTTTTTCCCGCACTCTCCACCACTCCCCTCACTCTCCGACTCCCGCTATGAAGGAGCTACGCGACACCCAAAGCGAGCACGACACGCGCCACATCTCCATCGACCGCGTCGGCGTGCGCGACATTCGCTACCCCATCATCGTGCGCGACAAGGAGCACCGCACGCAATCCACCGTGGCGCGCATCGCCCTCATGGTGGATCTGCCGCAGCAGTACAAGGGCACCCACATGAGCCGCTTCATTGAGGCCATGCAAGAGCACAACCGCTACCTGGATGTCCACTCCGCCGTGCGCCTGCCGGACCGCTTGCTCAGCAAGCTCTCAGCCCAGCGCGCCCACGTGGAGATCGACTTCCCCTTTTTCCGCCTCAAAAAAGCGCCGGTGACCCAGCGCGAGGGGATGATGGATTATGATGTCCGCTTTGTCATTGATGCCGAGCGCGACAAGCCAAGCGCCTTTACCCTCACCATCAAAGTACCCATCACCACGCTCTGCCCCTGCTCCAAAGCCATGAGCGAGCACAGCGCGCACAACCAGCGCGGCGTGGTCACCTACTCCGTGCGCTTCTCCGGCGCGCCCGTGTGGATCGAGGATCTCATCGACATGATAGAAGCCTGCGGCAGCTGCCAGGTGTACAGCCTGCTCAAGCGGCCGGATGAGAAGTATGTGACGGATCACGCCTACGAGCACCCCGTCTTTGTGGAGGACCTCGTGCGCAACGTTGCCGTGGCGACAGAGCGGCACAGCGCTTTCAGCTGGTACCGCGTCGAGGCGGAGAACTTCGAATCCATCCACAACCACAACGCCTACGCCATGGTCGAGCGGCAGCTTTCACCCGCGCCGGACACGGCCGAATAAAGCCGCGCCCGCCGCTTCCCCACCCTCACTGCCACGCCCTGCCCACCCCCGGACAGGGCGTGCGCCTTTGCGGAGGCAAGCATGCCGGAAAGCGCAGCCGCGTGCCGAAGCAGAACGTTGCGCTTGAAATACGCGGGCGAACATGTTACCATGAGCCTCACGCAAGAGGACACATACCATGGATAAGCAGATCACGATACGCGCACTCGGCGACTGGAAACAAGGAGATGAGCTCACCACCGTCCTGACCCGCTACCGGCGCGAGCTGATGCGCCTCTTGCAAAGCATGGGCTTTGAGCAGCAGGAGTGGTATGACGCGGCAAGCCGCTTCACAGCGCGCTTTGCCCGGCCGGTGCCGCACCAGCCGGAGCTGCGAGCCACCCTCGGCGGCAGCCCGGTCTGCGTCTGCTTCGCGCCGGCAGCACCCTCCCTCATGGAGCTGCAGGCGCTCCACCGCGAGCAGTGCGACTACAGCGTGGCGCACTACCCGGAAAACGACATCTACTACGCCTCGGTATTCGCCGAGCCGCAGGAGGGAAAGCTCTACCTGCTGGGGCCGGTCCGAGTGCGCCACCAGCAGACCTGGCTGTCCCATGAGCTGGAGCAGAGCCAGTTCCTCCCCCTTTCTCTCCACACCAGGGCAGACCGCTACACCCCCCTCTTCGGCGGGGCGGCTCTGCTCAAGCTTGACCGCATCATCATCCCCCATGTTCTGGAGCATGGCAGCCTCCCGCGCTTCACAGTGCGCGGGCTTTTTGAAGATGCCGAGCAGGGTGAGTGCAGCATCTACGGCCTCATGGCGGGAGGCCCGCCCACGCATTTCATGCTGGTGGAGAGCACCGAGGCCGGGCATGCTTTCCACAGGCCGTTCTTTTACTATGGAGAGCGCCCCGGAGTGGAGCTCGAGCTGCTCCGCTGCGATGGCGCGCCGGTGCTCGAGCTGCTCGACCAAACCGGGCGCACCCTCTATGCCGAATGTCTCGAGGCGGTGCTTTTCCCGGACAAGCTTCTGCGCGGCAAGCACTACCGGTGCACCCTCAGCCTCGTGGCCGACCGCTGCCGCACGCTCCGGCGTGAGTGGGTCATGCGCAAAGGCCCCCTGCTCGACCGCGTGATGCGCGATTACGAGCGCGAGCACGGCGAAGCGCCGCCCGCAGATTTCTCGGTGCGCGTGCGCACAGACTCGCTGCGCACCCTCTTTCAGGAGCCGCAGCACCCCTATGCCGAGCTGTGCGGCAAGGTGGTGCGAGCCGAGCTCACCACCGTCGACGGCCAGCCGGCCGCCCTGCTGAGCGTGCAGGCGCTTGCTGATAATGACAGCGCCGAAGTGCAGGTCTTTGTGGGCGCGCCCGTGGGGCTGGACAAGCTGCCGGAGCCCGGAGAAGTCGTGGAGTGCGCGGGCTTTCTCTACGTCTCGCCGGATGAGGTGCTGCCGGAAGCGGAATCGTGGCAGGACTCCGGCCGCATCGCAGCGCTGCAGCACAGCCGCGAACTGGCACAGCGCAGCCTGCACGCCTACACGCGCTTCTCCGCCTACTCGCTCGCGCAGGGAGTCGTGGCGTCAGCCTTTGCGCGCGCAGGCTACCGGCTTCTCGAGCCGCCCGGCGCCCCCACCCGCGGGGAAGCCACCTTTGTGGTGGGCCTTGACAGCGGCGCCAAAAAACTGCTTTTTGTCGACACCGGCCTCGGTGATGACGCCCCCCAGCACCCCTACACCGAAGAGCAGAAGCAGGCCATTCTTCAGCGCAAGCAAGCAGAGTACGGCGCCGAGCTCAGCGCCCACTCCTGCGTGGTGCGCCTGAGACGCCACGGAGAGGGTGAGGATTACGATGTGCAGCTGCAGGTAGAGCCCGCCTGTGCCGAGCTGGACCCGCAGCACATCATCTGCGATGCCACCCAGATCCCCCTCCCCAACCCGCCGTCAGAAGCGCAGGCCTGCCGCATCGTCTGCAATGCCATCTGCACCCAAGAGTGGGAAACCTTTGCCCGCATCGCCGCCGAAGACCTCCGCTACACCAGCTTGGTGAACGGCGTGTCGACCACGGGCAAGATTGCCTTCATCCGCTACATGGCAGAGCGCAAGCAGCTCTGGGTGGAGCAGCAGGGATGGCCCGGCATGAGCATGGAGACCGGCAGCATCCTCTACAAGGGAGTGCGCCGCCCCTGCTTCATGATCACCTGCTACGGGCACCGCATCGGCGCGGCGGTCGTCACGCTGCGCCACGGCCTGCTGGCGACCATGGAGACCCTGCCCCAGGAGCTGAATGACACCTATGAGCCCGATGCCGAGTCTGCAAGTGAGCTCCGCCTCTTTCACCCCTACCGCGGCCGCCTCACGCCGCACCCGGCACAGCAAACTCCCCTCCAGCGCTTTGCTGGCGCCTACCTGCAGGAGTGCATGACCCGCCGCACCGGCCTACAAACCGCCCCGCAGGCAAACTCCGATAGCGGGGTGGACTTCCACCTGCGGAGCAGCGGCGCGCGCTGGCTCAAAGTCGCGCGCAATGAACCCTCGTTCTGTGATCTCGCCTTTTCCTATGCCGGCAGCGTGTACGCCGTGAGCGCGGTGGAAGTCGACAAGCACCCGGACCACGGCAGCAGCTTGGCCGACATCGTGGAGAAGATGCCGGATCGCGCCAAACTCCTGGCTGTGGCAGAGGCGCAAGGGCTCATCCCCTGTGTCTTCCCGGCAGAGCGCAACTACACCCCGGATCTGAATAAAGGGTGGAACCTGTGGGATCTGCGCACCCTCACCCCCGTCTTTCCTGAAAAAAACCAAACCCGGGACGAGGCACCAGCCTCCGAGTGGGAGGCTCTCTGCGCAGCGATTGTGGAGCTGGGGGCCGCCATCTCACGCAGCGGCGGCCACACGCTGGCATACCACGACACGCCCGGCCTGGCACCGCACCTCTGGTACCGCGATGCGCAGGGGCAGCTGAGCTGGGTGATCATCCACCCGCACATCTCTGCCCACCCGCTCGACCGCCCCGAGAGAGAGGCCGACCTGCAGATTCTGCAGCAGATTCCCGGCGCCAAGGGCTACAGCCTCGAGGTGGAGGCCTGGGGCAATGCTGTCTGCACCGCGCCCGCCCTGCGGGGTGAGCCGCTCTACCTGCGCCTCAGTAAGCTTCACCCTCTGCAAGCTCAGGCCGACGCGTAGGAGCCCCCTCCACCGCAGCGCAAAACTTATCCGGCACCACCACCGGCTCCGGCGGCGCAGCCCCTTGCTCACCGGCCTCCGGCGAGGCACCGCACAGGCGGTAGATGACGGCCAGTTTCACCGCCTCGTGCAGCAGGCGCTCTGAGAGGGGAGCCCCGGCCTCGCTCACCCACATGAGCGCCGGTATCCGCACCTCCACCTCAGCCTCCGGCAGCACTTCCACATGAGGACTCCGGCGCGCGGCCGCCTGCTGCCCCGGCGTGCACACCGCCACCTCGTGAAACACCTGCACCCCGCACGGTGTCTCCACCACCAGCTCATAGACCACACACGGCTCGCGCAGCAGGCGCACCGCCTGTGTCCCCTCATTGCGCAGCCTGTAGCACAAAGGGCCCACGCACCCGCCCTCCCCGGCCGCGCCATACTGCAACCCAGTGCACACCAGCGGCAAATCCTCAGCTCCGAGAGCCAGCGCCAGCCCGCAAAAAAGCAATCCTTTCATGCAGCCACCCTCCTCCCGTACTTATTTTCGCGTGAGGTAGCGCATGAGCGCATACAGCCCCGCCAGCATGAGCACCCCGCCGATAAACAGCCCCGTCTCATCCTTCATGGCCGCCATCAGCTCCTCTGGAGAGCGGAGAATACCGGGGTGATCCCGCCCCACCTTATCACCAAACCACGCCAACACGGCACACCACATCGCCGAGCCGACAAGAGTCACCGCGCTGAACACCACAAAATTCACCCGCGCGATCCCGGCGGGGATAGAAATCAGGTGCCGCACCACCGGCAAAAAACGCGAGAAGAAGATACCCACAGCAGAGTAGCGCTGCATAAAGCGCTCTGCCGCCTCCACCTTGTGCGGCGGCATCAGGAACCACTTGCCATAGCGCAGCACAAAAGGCCGGCCCACCCACAAGGCAGCGGCATACATGACACACGAGCCAATGTAGGAACCCAGCGTGCCGGCCGCCACCACGCCCCAAAAGCTCATGCTGCTGTCGGGCTGCGCCGCCAAGATCGCCGCCGGCGGCACCACCACCTCACTCGGCACCGGCACGATGGAGCTCTCCAGCGCCATGAGAAACACAACCCCGGCATAGCCCCACTCCTCTACCCACTGCATCCAAGTAACCAACCATTCGTGCATGAGTTCATTATGCCTATTCGGCAGGCAAAAGGGAAGACTTTTCTTGCATCAGCGGGCGGGTGTGGTATCATATCCGCATGAAAATCTATGTGGTAGCCGGGGAAAAAAGTGGCGATAAGCAAGGCGCGCTGCTCATGCAGGAGATGCTGCGCCACCGCCCGGATATCGAGTTTGTGGGGCTGGGCGGCAACCGCATGCACGAGGTAGCCCCCGCCGGCATCGAAGACTGGGCCGAGCAGGCTGCCGTCATCGGTGTGGTGGAGGTGCTCAAGCACGCGCGCTTCTTCATGCGCCGCCTGCGGGAGATGGAGGAGCGCATCGCCGCCGACCGGCCGGCCTGCCTCCTCCTCATCGACTACCCGGGCTTCAATCAACGCCTTGCCGAGCGGGTGCGCCGCCGCTGCCCCCACACCAAGATCGCCTGGTTTATCGCCCCCATGGTGTGGGCCTGGCACAAGGGGCGCATCCCCAAGCTCGCCGCCATCCTCGACCTCATGCTCTGCACTTTCCCCTTTGAGAAGCCGCTCTTCGAGGCCGCCGGGCTGCGCACGGAGTTTGTGGGGCATCCGCTGGCAGATGATATCATCGCCACGCGCCGCGAGGGCGTGCGGGAGAAGCACCTCATCGGCCTCTTCCCGGGGTCGCGCGTGCGCGAGATTGAGCGGCATTTTCCCGTATTCCTCAAGCTGGTGCAACAGCTGCGCACCCTGCACCCGGAGTGGAGCATCGAGACCTCTGCCTCCTCCCCCAAGTTGGAGGCCATGATGCACAAAATGGCACAAAAAGCCGGTGTTCCCCTGGAGCTGCTCAACATCCGCGTGGGCAACTACCACGACCTCATGGACCGCGCACAAGCCGCACTTGTCACCTCCGGCACCGCCACTCTCGAGGCCGCCCTGCATGGGCTACCCTTTGCCCTGGTGTACAAGGTAGCTTGGGGCACCTATATTTTGGCACGCTTCATCCTCACCATCCGCTTCATCGGCATGGTGAACATCCTTGCAGACAAGGCGGTGACCCGCGAGCTCATTCAGCATGAGTTCAACGTGGCCAACTGCACCGCAGAGCTGGAGAAGCTCATGCAGCCGGAGACCCGCGCCGAGGTGCTGGCCGGCATGCACGCCTCCGTAGACTGCCTCTGCCAGCAAGGCGGCGCCGCTGCCAAAGCCGCCCGGGCCGTCCTCTCCCTGCTCGGCTGATCCCTGCCTCAGCGCCCCCTGCGCCACGCCGCCGGTGGCAGGTAGAGCACCAGGCAGATCATAACCATCAGCTCCGCAAAGCAGCAGACAAACAGGTAAAGCCCCACCTTGAGCCCCGGTCCGAGGTAGCGCACCCAGCGCTCGTTTTCAATCCACCGCTGCGGGGCATCCGGCAGGTAGAGCACAGGCACCTGCGCCCCTTCGGTGTGCTTGATTTTCTCCTTGTCCGAGTACTCGCGCGTGAGCATCTGCTCGCGGCCATCCGGCAGCGGGAGCCGCCACTCGGCGTAGCGAGCCCCATCTGCCGCCGTCACCTGCCGCACCACAGTGGCCACCCCCTCCACACCCGCCGTGTTGTACACGTAAAAATCCTGTACCACACGCATGACAGGCATAAAAAAGCCGATGCACAGCGCCCCCAGCAGCAGCACCCCCAGAAGGGGAGAACTACGGGCATTCATCTCCTCTACCATCTCGCGATACGCTGCGGAGGTGAATATCTTCCACGTAGCATACACGGTGAACCCCGGCACAGCCGCCAGAAACACGCCCATGCCGATCACAAATGCAACTTCGCCCATTTCCATATTCTCCCACATACCTGCCAACGTATCAGATTCCCGCCTTTATGTCAACCACTACCCACATACGGCTTGCGTCGTGGGTACGCCTGTGCTAAAGCACCCGCGCACCGAGCGAGGCCGATGCCCCACCCCCCATCTCCACCCGCCATTTCCACACACAATTTTCTCTCAGCACAAGCAATTTTTATCGTTTTTGCTACTTTTGTATTGACTAATGATAGCATTTAGCTACAATTACAGCAAAGCATGCATGGTAGCGCCATAAGAGGCGCGTGCATGTTTGATCCAAGCAACAATCACAAAAAAATGAAACTCATCGCACTCATCGCAACAGCAGCCATGGCTGTTGGTTTTTACTCCGCAGCAGAGGCTAACACGGTTACCTCAGCAAAAAAAGCCGTCACCTGCGAGCAGCAGAACAATGGTGTAGTCGTCTGCTCATTCTGCCAGGGCAGAGGCACCGTGGGTGGTCAAACCTGCAATAGGTGCAAAGGCCGCGGCATGATGAAAGCCAACGGCATGCCCTGGTAAGTATATTACCCCATACAGGAAACACACAGCGGCGCACCGATGAGGGTGCGCCGCTTTTTTAGCGTGATCCACACACACACGACAGCAGCTATTTCTAACACTCCTCATGCGGCACTGCACGAGATAGCGAAAATGAGCCTTGACACGCGCAGGGGCTACATAGTATATGGAGAGCGCACGAAAGAGCCGATGCGCCACCCCCACTATCGCCATGCGCCGAAAAGACAGAGAAATCACCGACAAAGCGGAACTGCTGGATATACTGCGGCGCTGCCAAACTGTACGCATCGGCATGGTGAGCGAGGGGCTGCCGTATGTGGTGCCCATGTCATTCGGGTATGAAGAGGTGGCGGGGCAAGTGGTCATACACATCCACTGCGCCCCGGTGGGGCGCAAGATCAAGGCCCTGCAGGAGAACCCCACCGTCTGTGTGGAAGCCGACCTCTTCTCCTGCTACGAGCCCACGCCGCGCGGCATCACAGCCCGTTATGAGAGCCTCATCGGCCACGGCACGGCACGGCGCGTGGAGGGCGAGGCAAAGCGGCACGCCCTGCGCTGCCTGCTGGCGCACTGCGGCTACGCGGATTACCCGCTGAGCGACTGCACCTACCTCGCGCACACCGCCGCATACAGCATCACCCTCACCTCCCTCAGCGGCAAGCGCAACCTGCCGGAGGGAAGCCCGGGCGCGGGGAGCTGAGCTCCGCTCGCTTATCGGGCGGCTTTCTTCTTGGGCTTAGCCGCGGCGGCGTCCTCAGCAGCGGGCTCTTTTTTCTTCACCTCGCCACTCAGGTTGAGGGTCATATCCACCGGGCAATTCACCACCCGCGGCTCCTTGTATGTGGACACCACAATACGGAGATCCGTCATTTTCGTGTTCAGATAGTAAGTCGCCTTAACATCGTCGCGAACAAAGGCGGACTTTTGCACCGCCTCGCCCTGGGGCGTGGTGAACTCGACCTGGTGAATCATCGCATGGTTAGGGCTGGTCATCGTCACCGCTGTGCAGCCCTCAGCAAGGCCGACGGAGAAGACATCCGCCTTGCCGGGCGCGAGGGTGTAGGACACCTCCCCCGCGTGGAACACTCCACCCTTTGTCGCATCAAAAGCCTGCGGCTCATGAGCCGTGCTGCCGCTCGACACCTGCACCACCAGCGTGCCCGACAGCGTCAGGCTGCCGCCCTTGGGCAGCTTCGTTGATTGCAGCGTGACCACCTTGCTCGCATCCTCCCCGGCCATGCGCCCAAGCGGCGTCAGCCCGGGCAAATCCTCCGTAGGAAGCACTTTGCCCTTGGCATCCTTCATTTTCAGGGAGCTCTTATCCAGCACCGCGCTGATAAAGGTATTCGGATCCGTAGGGCGCACGAGCAGATTCACCTGACAGCGAGGCGTCTTGATCTTGAACACCGAGTTCTGATCCGCATTCGGATCCTTGTACACGCAACGCAGATCATAGAGCTCCACCTGCACCTCCGGCTCCGCCCATGACACCCCGGCCACCCCGCAGGCAGCCAGTGCCGACACCATGATTGTTTTATACATACAAAACATGAGACACCGCTCTGCCTGTTTTGTTCAAAATAATGCTCAATCCCGCTGCCCGGCCGCCATTTGACTTGACTTTCCGGGGGGGATCAGGCACACTTGAGCAGACTCCCGGATAGGGGGGAAAAAGGATGCGTATGATACACCGATTACTCACGCCGCTAGGCATCGCTTGCCTGGCTGCCGGCGCTTTGCTCACCGGCGGATGCACCGGCTACCGCCCCGACCCGCCCAACCTGCAGGGCAATGCTGCCGAGTGGAGAGAATTATCCCTCGCGCTGGTGCCTCCGGGCAAATCCGTAAGCTGGGAGCACATGCGCGATATCGGCCTGCTGCTCAACCCGGATCTGAACAAAGCCCGGCTCAAATGCCTGAGCTCCCAAGCGGCCGCCCGCTACGCCGGCCTGTGGGAGGATCCCTCCTTATCTCTGGATGCCGCCCGCTACCTGAAAGGCCTGCAATACGACCGCGGCGCCGGACTCGGGCTCTCCATCCCCGTGAGCGGCCGCACCGGGATCGAGCGCAAGGTGGCAGAGCTCTACAGCACGGCAGATCGGCTGGAGCTGCTCGCGCAGGAGAATGCCTACCTGATGCGCCTGCGCTCCCTCTACTTTTTCATCCGCATCGCGCACACCAAGCTCAACCTCATCCACTCACGCCTCAAGCAAGCGAGCGAGGAGAAAGAAAACATCTTGCGCCTGTGCGACTTGGGCGAGGCCGGCGCGGCAGATAGGCACGCCGCGGCGCAGCGCCACAATGACCTCATCAAAGAACTCCAGGAGCTCGAAAACGCCCACCTGAACAAGCACCTGGAGCTGCTGAACCTGCTCGGCCTCCACCCCTCGGTCGGTGAGGTCGAGATCGCCGGCGCCCTGCCGGAGGGCGTGCCAAGCCCCGTCGAACTCCCCTCCGAATCTAAACTCATGGCCCACCCGCGCCTGCAAGCAGCCCTCTGCACCTACCAAACCTCAGAGGAAGAGCTGCGCCTCCAAATCCGCAAACAATACCCGGATCTCTCCCTGACACCCGGGCTGTCCCACGAGGAGGGAGATAACAAGTTCGCGCTCGAAGTGGGGTTCACCCTCCCCCTCTGGAACCGCAACCGCGAAGCCATCGCCCGCGCCGAAAGCAACCGCACCATGAACAAGCAAAACGCGGTCGACACATGGCACGAGCTCCTGAGCCAGGCTCACGCCCTCGGCCACCGCCAAAAACTCGCGCGCCAACACTGCCGCAATGAATACGAGCGGCTCGCCGCGCTCCGGGAAACCGCCGCGCAGCAAGAGCAACTCTTCGAGCTCGGTGAGCTCGACCTCCCCACCCTCGCCGCCACCCGCCACGAAACCTACGCGCGGCGCCTTGCTTACCTGGACTGCCTGGCCGAACTGCTGGAAATCCAAGTTGCCCTGCAATACCTTTAAACACACACCCCCACTCGCTCTCCCACGCCGATGCTCCGCACCCTCTCCCTCCTGCTAGCCGCCCTCACCGCGCCTACGCTCACCCCCCTCCACGCTGCCGAGGATCACGACCATGACCACGCGCACGACCACTCCCATGCGGATGACCACTCCCATGCGGATGACCACTCCCATGCGGATGACCACACCCATGCGGATGACCACGCCCACGCGGATGACCACACCCATGCGGATGACCACGCCCACGCGGATGACCACTCCCATGCGGATGACCACACCCACGCGGATGACCATTCCCACGCGGATGACCACTCCCACGCGCATGACCACTCCCACGCGGATGACCACGCCCACGCGCATGACCACGCGCACGAGGGCGAGGCGGTGGTGCTGACGGTGGATGCCCGCTCGCGCCACATTCTCAACATGCAGGTGGAGGAAATCCCCGCTTCCGACCTGGCGCTCTCGCAGTCTCTCTACGGGCACCTCATCACCCCCGGGCACGCGCTGGAGACCTACTCTCTCCCCTGCGCCGGGCGCATCAACTTGCGCGTCAAGACCGCCGAGGAGGTGCGCGCGGGCGATGTGCTCTACACGCTGACCTCCCCCGACTACGCCAACCAGATCGGCGAGGTGCAGGCGATACAGGCAAATTTGGAACGCTGCTGGATGGAGGTGGAAGCGCTGCGCTCCCGCGTGCAAAAGCTGAGTGAGGCCGGCTCCCGCAGCGGCGAGCTGGAGGCGCAGCTCACCTTCAAATTGGCGGAGGCCAACCAGCTCACGACTGACAAGACCATCGCCTCGCGCCGGCTCAAGGTGCTCGCCATGGGGGCGAAGCAGGACACCGAAAACGGCTTGCCGGTGCTGGTGGTGCGGGCGCATGCTGACGGAGTGGTGAACAACGTGGGCGTGGCGCAAAACAGCTGGGGCGAGCAAGGCGCCCCCATCATCACCATGAGCTCCCCCGCCGCCATGGAGATCATGGGCACACTCTACGCCTCCGATCTGCCCCGCATCTCCGCCGTGCGGGCGGTGCTGCCGCTGGGTCGCGAAAACAAGGTACTGGAAGGCAAGTGGCGCCTCGCGGAGCAGGTGGACGCCGCCACGCAGACTCGCAAGCTGTACTTCACGCCAAACCAACTGCCGGCGGAGGCCCGCGCCGGCCAGCTCTGCCGGCTGGATATCTACGATGCCCCGGCCGCGCCCGGCATCGTCTCCATCCCGGATTCCGCCATTGTCAAAGTCGGGACAGATGACGCCGTCTTCGTGGAGCTGGAGCCCGGCCGGTACGTCATGATCAAAGTGCATGCCGGCGAGAGCAAGCGCGGCATGACCCCCGTCTCCGGCCTGCACCCGGGACAAAAAATTGTGGTGAAAGGCGCCTATGAGCTCAAGTATATCCTGCCCAGCGAAAAGGACGCCAAAAAAGCAGGGCACTTCCATGCCGACGGCAAATTCCACGAGGGTGAAGACGAAGAGGAGGAGCACCAATCATGATCAACGCCCTCATCTCCTTCTGCCTGCGCAACCGCCTCGCCGTGCTGCTCACCACCCTCCTGCTCTCCCTCATCAGCATCATCGTGGTGGGGCAACTGCCCGTGGACGTATTCCCGGAGCTCAAGGTGCCGCGTGTCACCATCCAGACAGAAGCCGGCGGCCTGAGCGCCGAAGAGGTGGAGCAGTACGTGAGCATCCCCCTCGAATCCGCCATGCGCGGCACAGCCGGAGTCAAAGAAGTGCGCTCCTCCTCCGGCAATGGACTCTCCTTTGTCTGGGTGGACTTTGATTGGGATACAGATGCCTACCGCGCGCGCCAAATTGTATCGGAGCGCCTGGCTGTGGTGCGCAGCTCTCTGCCGGCGCAGGTAGAGGCAGAGATCGCGCCCATCGTCTCCGTGACGGGGGAGATCATGCTCATCGCCATCACCGGTGAAGCCTCGGCGCTCGAGCAGCGGCGCGTGGCTGAGTACCGCCTGCGCAACAGGCTGCTCGCCATCCCCGGCGTGGGGCAGGTCACTGTGCTGGGCGGCAACCTGCCCGAGTACCAAGTGCTCTACGACCCGGAAAAAATGCGCCAGGCTGGCACCGGCATGGCTGACCTGAAAGCCGCGCTCGAAACCGCCCAAAGCAGCGAGCCCGCCGGGTATCTGGAAGATGTCTCCGGCCAGGAACTCCCCGTGCAGCAATTCACCCGCGCCACCACGGCCGACCACCTGAACCGCGCCCTCATCCCCGGCCACCCCAGCGGCGTGCTGCGCGTGGAAGATGTGGCGCAGGTGCAGCTCGCCGGCGCCCCGCGCCGCGGCAACGCCGGCTACCGGGGGCAGGACGCCGTCATCCTCTCCGTGCAAAAAGTGCCCGGCGCCAACACGCTGGAACTCACACGCAAGGTGGATGCCGCCGTGGCAGCCTTTGCCCGGAGTGAGCTGCCCGAGGGCATGCAGCTGCATGCTGAGGCCTACCGCCAGGCGGACTTCATCACCCTCTCGCTCGAGAACGGCAAGCAGACCCTGCTCATCGCCGGCCTGGTGGTCATGATCATCATCTTCCTCACCCTGCTCAACCTGCGCACCGCCCTCATCACCCTCATCACCATGCCCCTCTCCGTGCTGCTGGGCATGGCCTGCTTCCCCCTCTTCGGGATGGCGATCAACATCATGACCCTCGGCGGGCTCGCCGTGGCCGTGGGCGATGTGGTGGACAACGCCATCATCTTCGTTGAAATCGCGTGGCGCAGCCTCAGCAAAAACGCCGCTCTCCCGCCGGAGCAGCGCCGCAGCCGCTACAGCGTCCTCATGGAAGCCAAGGGAGAAATCGTCAACTCCATCACCTACTCCTCCGTCATCATCCTGCTCGTCTTCTCACCCATCCTCTTCCTGAGCGGCCTGGAGGGGCAGTTCTACCGCCCGCTGGGCATCTCCTACATGCTGGCCATGGTGGCCTCCCTGCTGGTAGCCCTCACCCTCGTGCCCGTGCTGTGCATCGCGCTGTTCAAACCGGCCGCCACCCCGGCCGGCCGCACCTCAGGAGAATCCGCCACCTCTCGGCTCATCAAGCTCGCCTACTCCCCCATCCTGGAGTTCTGCCTGCGCTTCCCCAAGCTGATTGTCGGCACCCTCCTGCTGCTCACAGCCGCGGCGCTGTGGCTCGCCAGCACATTCGGCACCAGCTTCCTGCCGCCCTTCAATGAGGACTGCTACACCGTCTTTGTCAACACGGTACCCGGCACCTCTCTCGCGGAGACAGAGCGCATCTCCCGCCAAGTGATGCTGGAGGTGGGCAAGATCGACGGCGTGCGCAGCGTGGCGCAGCGCACCGGCCGCGCAGAGAATGACGAGCACGCCGAGCCTGTGAGCGCCTCCGAGCTGCTGGTGCGCGTGGATCTGGCGCACGACCAGCGCGCGATTCAGGACTCCATCCGCAGCGTCATCCGCGGCATCCCCGGCACCAGCGGCATGATCGGCTACCCGCTGGCACACCGCATCAGCTCCGCCCTCTCCGGCTCCAATTCCGAAATCGCCATCAACATCTACGGCTCCGATCTACCCCAAATCCGCGAGGCCGCCCGCCAGGCCGCCCGCATCCTCTCCGCCATGCCTGAGGTGGCAGATGCCCGGGCCAACCGCGAGGTGATGGTCGACACCATCTGCGTGGACTACAACCGCGAGATTCTGGCCACCTACGGCCTCACCATGGCCGATGCCGCACAGCAGGTCTCTGCCGCACTCAACGGCCTGAAAACCGGCGAAATCATCCGCAACCTCGACCGCTGGAACATCGTCCTGCGCCTCGATCCCGAGCTGCGCATGAGCCCGGATGACGTGCGCAACCTTCAGCTCGTGGCCCCGGGGGGCAAGGCCATCCGCCTCGGCGATGCTGCCCAAGTCTACCGCACCGAGGTGACCAACCTCATCTTGCGCGACAACTCGCTGCGCAAGGCCATGATCTCCTGCAACCCCGCGCCGGACTCCAACCCGGGTGATGTCGTGCAGGTCTGCCGCGAAAAACTGGATCCCGCCATGCATGCCCTCGGCTGCACAGTGGACTACGCCGGCGTCATCAAAAGCCGGGAAGAAGCCGGGCACAGGCTCGCCATCCTGGGCGGCATCGTCTGCGTGCTCATCGTCCTGCTGCTCTCAGGCGCCCTGGGCGGCATGCGGCGCGCCCTCATCACCCTCGTGAACATCCCGCTCTGCCTCGTGGGCGGCATTGTCGCCGTCTTCCTCGCCTCGCCGGACACCGTCTCCTCCGTCCTCAGCGGGCGCTACATCCCCCCCGTCCTCTCCGTGAGCTCACTCGTGGGCTTTGTCACCGTCATCGGCTTTGCCATCCGCTCCGGGCTCATCCTGCTCAACCGCTACCGCAGCCTTGAGGAAAGCGGCCTCAGCGCCGAAGATGCCATCCGCTCCGGCTCGTGTGAGCGCGTCATCCCCATCATGATGACCTCTCTCACCACCATCCTCGGCCTCCTGCCCCTCGTGTGGGCCAAAGACCAACCCGGCGGTGAGCTGCTCGCCCCGCTGGCCGTGGTGCAATTCGGCGGCCTGGTGAGCGCCACCATCCTGAACCTGCTGGTCATGCCGGCCGTCTGCCGCATCTTTGCCAAGTGGCTCCGGCCGGCACCCGCCGCCTCCTGAGGCGCCGCCCCCTTCCCCCCGGCGGGGCACAGCCCCCACCCACGCAAAACCCCCGGCCCATTTTCCAAGGCCGGGGGTTTTTGTGTGAGGCAGCGCGCGCCTCAGCCGCGTGGCCGAGCAGCGGCCACAGAACGCGGGGGATCAATCCTCATCCTCAGCATCAAAGGCTTCATCCTCCGCATCAAAGCCCTCTTCCTCATACTTCTTGAACTTCTTCACGCGCTGGTTGGCCGGCAGCGGCGCCAGCACCATGCCCACCGTATTGCCCACCAGCTTGGCTGGCTGGTCCACACGCGCCATCGTCCTCATATCCTCCACCACCTTGGCCATCACCTCCAGGCCCATCTGCTGGTGGGCATTCTCGCGGCCGCGGAAGCGCAGCTGAAAGCGCACCTTGTGCCCGTGGTCGAGGAACTGCTCCGTGCGCGCCATCTTCACATTGTAATCATTCACATCCGTGCCGATGCGCAGCTTCACCTCCTTCATGCGCACCGCCTTCGTCTTGTTGTTCTTCTGCTGCTTGGCCAGCATGTACTTGAACTTGCCGTAGTCAATGAGGCGGCACACAGGCGGGTCGGCATTGGGCGCCACCTCCACGAGATCCAAGCCCATATCCTTGGCCCTGGCCAGAGCCTCGCGAGTAGGCATGATGCCGAGCTGGTCGCCCTCGGCCGTGACCACGCGCACACGCGGCGCGCGGATGCGGTCATTCACACGGGTTTGCTGAGTTTTGTTGGACTGCTCGCGGCGGTTGTTGCGGGCAGAATTGCCGGTATTGTTGTTGCGTTGTGGGACTGGCACGAGTGTGTGGGTCTGTATAGTTTCTTTTGGTATGGGGGTGGCGGCCCGCGTCGAGCCGCCGGGGGAGAGTTTTTTCTTGGTGAGGAAAAGCAGTGGGGTTAAGCGTTCTGCTGCGGCGGCGTAGCGGGGCGAAGCGCCGGCTCGATGCAGCGCTGGCTGATCTCCGCCAGCAGCGCCTCCCGGAACTCCTGCAGCGGCATGCTGCCCACCACATCCAGATCTCGGTGGCGCACAGACACCAGGCCCTCCTCCGCCTCGCGCTGCCCGACCACGAGCATGTACGGCACGCGGTCCATGCGCGCATTGCGGATCTTGGCGCCGATCTTGTCCGGCGCGTCATCGAGGCGCACACGCACCCCCTTCTCCGCCAGCGCAGCGCGCACCTGCTCTGCAAATTCCGCCACCTTGTCCGAGATGGGAAGCACACGCACCTGCTCCGGCGCGAGCCAAGTGGGGAACTTGCCGGCAAAGTGCTCAATGAGCAGGCCAATAAAGCGCTCCATGGAGCCGAAAGGCGCGCGGTGGATCATCACCGGCCGGTGCGGCTTGTTGTCCGCCCCGGTGTAGGAGAGATCAAAGCGCTCCGGCAGGTTGTAGTCCACCTGCACAGTGCCGAGCTGCCAATCGCGGCCGATGACATCGCGCACGATAAAGTCGATCTTCGGCCCGTAGAATGCGGCCTCATTCTCCGCCTCCACGTACTCAAATCCATTCTCCACCAGCACCTCGCGCAGCGCATTCTCCGCAAGCTGCCAGTTCTCCACGGTGCCCACATACTTGGCATCCGTGTAATCCTTGTCACGCAGGGAAAGGCGCACGCGGTAGTCATTCATCTGCAGGGTGCCCAGGATATGCTTCACAATGCCGATGCACTGCTGCACCTCCTGCTTGATCTGGTCCGGGCGGCAGAAGATATGCGCATCATCCTGCGTAAACCCGCGCACGCGAGTCATGCCGCCCAGCTCTCCGCTCTGCTCCCAGCGGTACACTGTGCCGAACTCCGCCAGCCGCACCGGCAGATCCCGGTACGAATGCGGGTCATTCGCGTAGATGCGGATGTGGTGCGGGCAGTTCATGGGCTTGAGCATGAAGCCGTTGATCGTGCGCGTATCCAGCGCATTGAACAAATCCGCACACGTGGCATTCTCATCGCGCAGGCGGCGGAAATCATCCGGATCCGGGATGGGCGGGAACTGGCTCTCCTTGTAGTGCTCCCAGTGGCCGCTGGTCATATAGAGATCCAGCTTGCCGATGTTGGGCGTAAAGACCTGCGAGTAGCCGATGCGATCCAGCTCCTCGGTGATAAACTCCTGCAGCTCGCGGCGGATGATGGCGCCCTTGGGCTTCCACAATATCAACCCCTGCCCCACCATCTCATCTATGGCAAAAAGCCCCAGCTCTCGCCCCAGCTTGCGGTGGTCGCGCTTGCGCGCTTCCTCCAGCCGCGCAAGGTGCTCCTCCAGCTGTGTGCGGTTCGGGAAGCAGGTGCCATACACGCGCTGCAGGCGCGGGCCGCTGGCATCCCCCTGGTAATATGAAGAAGCCACACTCATGATCTTGAACGCCTTGCAGTTGCCCGTGCGCGGCACATGCGGCCCGGCGCACAAATCCGTGAAATCCCCATTGCGGTAGATGGAGATCGGCTCATCCTCCGGGATGCGGGAAAGCAGATCCACCTTGTACTTAGAGGCCACCGCCCGCGGGCCGGTGGATCCCAACTCCCCGCTCTCCGCCAGGCGCATCGCCTCCGCCCGGCTCACCACTGTCTTCTCAAAAGGCTGGTTCTCCTTGACTATCTTCTTCATCTCCGCCTCTATCAGCTCAAACTCTGAGGACGAAATGTTGTGATCAAGGTCGATATCATAATAAAATCCATTCTCCACCGCCGGGCCCGCCGCCAGCTGCGCCTCCGGCCATATGCGGCAGATGGCGGCTGCACACACGTGCGCACACGAGTGGCGAAGCCTCTCCAAATCGGTGGCTTGGTTGCGTTCCTCTAACGTTTTGCGTTCTTTCTGTTCGGACATACCTTTCTTTGTCTGCGTGTGAATATGGCGTGAAAACAAGCTGATTGCAAGCCAAATCAGCTCCTACGCCCAAAAATTTGCCTCTTTTTTACTCATGCCGGCCGAAATCATCATCAAAACGCACTATATCATCCTCACTCAGCACGCCGCCCACCTGTATCTCAAGCACCACGATAGGCTCCGTGCTCTCATTGCTCAGGCGGTGCAGGCAATGCTGGGGAATCGCCACCTCTTCCCCCTGCCGCAGCACCAGCTGCTCCTCCGCTCGCTGCACTGTCGCCACCCCCTGCATCACCACCCAGCGCTCTGAGCGGTATGCATGCCGCTGCAGCGATATTCGCCGCCCCGGATCCACCACCAGCTTCTTGAGCACCAGCCCCGGCGCCATATCCAGCACCACCCAGCTCCCCCACGGTCTCTTGTCGGAATCTCCGATATTGTATTTAGCAGGTATCACCTTGATATCAAACTGTTAATTGTCTCAAAATCTTTCATTTCTCCAACCCCAGCCACCGGAAAAACAAGCGTGAGGGCTCCCAGCGCCTCTTCAGCGCCTCCCCCAGCTCGCCTCCCACCACGCAGCGGCGCAGCCACGGCAGCAGCACCACACTAAAAAGCTGCAGCGCCACATACCCCAGCGCAGAGCGACGCCCTGCCGCCGGTTCCGGCGCAGCTGCTGCAGCGCAGGGCAGCGCCGGAACAGGCCGGCTCAGCATGCGCCGAAATATCCACACGCCCAGCACCCCGCCCCCGGCGATGGCGCCCATGCGCATCACACTCCGCGGCAGCATGAAGTGCGACCACGTGCGGCCCACTCCCTGCCGGGCGGCATCACATGCGTCCAGCACTCCCAAGCGGGTCTTCGCAACTCGCATCAGGATTTCTCGTTTCCTTTCAGATATATTTTGACGCATTCGATGTCCTTTTTAATTTCCTCACACGTGGTGGGCGCCAAGCTTGCAGGCTTGCGCAGCGCTGCCGCCAGCAGCAGCACCCCCCCTACCACAGCATTGAAGATGATGACCGCCAGAAACGCCAGGCGCAGCCCCACCAGCGGCTGCAGCTCCACCACCACGCAAAAGCACCCGGTGATGTAAGCACAGAGCAGCAGTGCCACCCCCAGCGCCCCGGTCACCACGCGGCGCACCTGCCGGCGCCCATACTCCCGCAGCTCCAGCCGGAGCAGCTCCCCCAGCGCCTCCAAATGCTGCGCTGAGTGCAGCACCGCCGCGCGCACATCTGACACCACCGCCCCACTCTGCTCGCGCAGGGTGGGCTGCCGGTTCTCTGCTGAGTCTTGCTTGTCAGCCATATCTCGTGTCCGTGTGTGGGAAGAGGTGCCTGTGTGCAGGTGGAGGGGGATTGAAAAAGCCCCGGCCAATCAGCCGCTCAGCCGGCGCATCAGCGGCGGCTGCTGCCAAGAAGGAGGCCCAAGATCACCCCCGCCCCCAGCGCATAGAGCACACTGCTCGTCGGATTCGCCTTCACATATTCCTCACCCGCCTTGTGCAGGTCTTTCGCCTTGGCGCGCGTGGCATCCCACCCCTCGTTGATCTGGCGGCGGGCATCCTGCGTGTAGTGGCGCACATTCTCCACCTGATCCGCCGTCACGCGGCGAATCTTCTCATACTGCTCGCGCGCAAAATCACGCGCAGCCTTCAGGCGATTCTGCGTGTCGCACGTAGGAGCCGGGGCCGGCGCAGGCGCTCCACCCAAGATCTGGTCATTGTTTTCGTTGCTCATAAATTGCTGTATGATTGCGTGATTGAACTCACAGAGGCGCCACCGCCTCCGCGCTCACCTGCGGTCATTATACGCCAACCTCACCCGCATTGCAAGCCATCAGCGCGCCCGAATGACGTTTTTTTATCAATAATGACACTTTTTTCGAAATTCGTGTCCTCCTCTCATTATTGACTTGCTATTTGCGCCAGCCTTTGCTAAACTTCCTCGGCTAAACGTATCTGGGATGAAAGCAATTCTCGCGCTAGAAGACGGAACTATATTTGAGGGACGCTCATTCGGTGCTGTCGGCACGACCACCGGTGAAGCCTGTTTTAACACTTCCATGACCGGCTACCAAGAGGTGCTCACCGACCCCTCCTACCGCGGTCAAATTGTCACGATGACCTACCCGCTCATCGGCAATTACGGCGTGTGCGATGAGGACAACGAAAGCGCCTGCCCACAGGTCCGCGGCTTCGCCGTGGCTGAGGTAGCACGCCTGCACTCCAATTGGCGCTGCCGCGAATCCCTGCCCGACTGGATGACCCGCCACGGCATCCCCGGCATTGAGGGCATCGACACCCGCAAACTCACCAAACTCCTGCGCACCAAAGGCGCCCAGCGCGCCTGCCTCACCACCGAGCTCACCGCCGAGCAAGCCGTCGCGGCCGCCCAGGCTGCCCCGCCCATGGCCGGCAGTGACTTCGTGTCGGAGGTCTCCACTCCCACCACCTACCACTGGGAGGGCGAATCCCGGGACTGGAAACTGCCCAACAAAACCGCCGGTGACCTCACCACCTACGCCGAGCTCCCCCCCATCCGCTACCGCATCGTCGCATTCGACTTCGGCGTGAAGCGCAACATCCTGCGCTGCCTCCGCCGCGATGGGTTCGACGTCACCGTCGTCCCCGCCCACACCAGCGCCCAAGAGGTCCTCGCCCTGCAGCCGGACGGCATCTTCCTCTCCAACGGCCCGGGAGACCCCTCCGCCCTGCCGGCCATCTACGCCGAACTCCAAAAACTCCTCGGCAAACTGCCCATCTTCGGCATCTGCCTCGGCCACCAGCTCCTCGGCCTCGCCTTCGGCGGCCGCACCTTCAAACTCAAATTCGGCCACCGCGGCGGCAACCAACCCGTCAAAGACCTCCGCTCCGGCAAGGTCGCCATCACCTCCCAAAACCACGGCTTCGCTGTGGATGCCGACAGCCTGCCGGCAGAGGTCGAGGTGACCCACATCAACCTCAACGACGGCACCGTGGAAGGCCTGCGCCACAAGTCGCTCCCCGTCTTCTGCGTGCAATACCACCCCGAAGCCGCCCCGGGCCCCAAGGACGCCACCTACTTCTTCGGCGAGTTCATCGGCCTCATCGAGGACTTCAAAGCAGGCAAATACAAAAACTCCTGATTTCTCATATCTCTTTATGAACACACTCGTGATTGGCTCCCAATGGGGAGATGAGGGCAAGGGGAAAGTCATCGACTTCCTCACCGAATCAGCTGACATCGTCGTGCGCAGCCAAGGCGGCAGCAACGCCGGCCACACCGTCATCGCCCACGGCAAAAAATACGTCCTCCACCTCGTCCCCTCCGGCATCCTCTGGCAGGGCAAGCTGAACATCATCGGCAACGGCGTCGTCATCAACCCCACCTCCCTCGTCCAGGAAATCTCCTACCTGCGTGATCTCGGCGTCTCCATCTCCCCGCAGAACCTCCTCCTCTCCGACCGCGCCCACGTCGTCCTCCCCATCCACAAGGACATCGACGCCGCCCAGGAAGAAGCCCTCGGCGAGCACAAAATCGGCACCACCAAACAAGGCATCGGCCCCACCTATGCCGACAAAGCGCGCCGCATCGGCGTGCGCATGGCCGACTTTGTCGACCCCGCCCGCCTCGAGTCCGTCCTCAAAGCCCGCATCCAAACAGCCAATGACGAACTGCGCCGCCTCGGCTGGCCCGCCGCTGACCCGCAGGACACCCTCCAAGCCGTCATGGCCGCCGCAGACATCCTGCGCCCCCACATCACCAACACCATCCCCATCCTCAACAAAGCCATCAACGCCGGCAAAACCATCCTCTTCGAAGGCGCCCAAGGCGCCATGCTGGACATCGACTTCGGCACCTACCCCTTCGTCACCAGCTCCAACACCAGCGCCGGCGGCTGCTGCACCGGCTCCGGCGTGCCCCCCACCCGCATCCACAAAGTCGTGGGCGTGTGCAAAGCCTACACCACCCGCGTCGGCGCCGGCCCCTTCGTCACAGAAGACGCCGAAATCGCGGACTACCTGCACGGCCTCGGCCGTGAGTTCGGCGCCACCACAGGCCGCCCCCGCCGCTGCGGCTGGGCAGATGGCGTGGTCCTCCGCTTCTCCTCCATGTTCAACGGCTTCAACGAAATGGCCATGACCAACCTCGACGGCCTCGACGAAATGCCCACCATCAAGATCTGCACCGCCTACCGCCTGGGCGACCAAGTGCTTGACTACCCGCCCGCCCTCATCGAGGACTGGGAGCGCTGCACCCCCATCTACGAAGAACTCCCCGGCTGGCAGCAAGACACCACCCACTGCACCACCTGGGAAGACCTCCCCGAAGCCTGCCGCGCCTACGTCAAACGCTTCGGCGAAATCATCGGCTGCCCCGTCGGCTCCGTCGGCGTCGGCCCGGATCGAGAGCAAACCATCATCGTCCCCATCGAGCGGGTCTAACCCCCCGCTCCCCCACGGCGCCGCCCACACCCGCCGCTTCCCCACCACGCGCCACCCCCGGCGCCCCGGGAGAAGCGGCGGCTCACTTTTCCCGCCCACCGCCTACAAATAAAAAAGCCCCGGCACCCCGGGAGGCGCAGAAAAAAAACCAAACTGCGCGCCCCCCTCAACCCAAAAGCGCCCCCGGATATCTCTCCGCAATTTGCAGCAGCCGGGCAGATGCGCCATCAGGCCTGCGCGTCCCCTGCTCCCAGTGACAGATAGTATTTTTCGACACCCCGAGCATCTTAGCAAAATCAGCCTGCGACAGTCCGAAATTCCGGCGAAGCATCTGTATATCCCCCTGTGCACCGGCCTCTCGATACGTAGAGGGAGAAACAGCAAATGCGCGAGGCTGGGGCAGCTTGAGCCCCAGCTCCAAATGCGTAGCTACATAGAGCTCTGCGCAGTCATTGAGATTGGCGGCCACCTCCTCCGGGGTATCACCACTCGTGCACTCTCCATTCAAATCCGGGATAGAGCCCACAAAGCAGTTACCCTCCTCGCTCCAGCGGATGAAGCGAGGATAGCGCAACGCTATCTTCCTGATATCTTCTACATTTGCTTTCATGTTGTGCGTGTCTGATTTGCTGCCACACCCTCTTCAACCAGATCAAAAAAGGCTCAGCTGCCCACTCCTCTGCACCTTTCTTTCATACTTTTGCCATACCTCCTGCATGAATTCCTCTATCGCATCCGGGTGATTTTTTAAAAACCATTCCGTATGCTTCCTAATATAGTCTTCACGAATTTGATCATCATTCAAATCGTTTGGCACACGCTTCATGCGTTCATCTATGCTATCAAATCCCGTGAAATCTTCTGCAAGGCGCCCCCTTGTCATTTCAACATACTCAGGATTGATATCAACTCCTATTCCGTTCCTACCCGTCTGCTGACAAACTCTTAATGCTGTCCCACTTCCCACAAATGGGTCAAGCACTGTATCGCCGGGATTTGAGGACGCCAATATCATACGTTCAAATAACCCTTCCGGCTTTTGAGTAGGGTGCTGCTTCCTATTTTTGTTGCAATAGTGCATGTGTGAAAACTCCCATACATTACCGGGATTCGCCCCCCGCATATTATTAACCGAACGATAATACTTTTGCGGCACTCTAATCTCATCTAAATGAAAGACAAAATTTTTAGGACTTTTAGTGAACATGAGTATATCATCATGGCGCGGCGAAAAACCCTTTGTTTTCCCTATCCCTTGCGTATAAAACCATGTTATCCATGAATTAAAAGTCATACCCAATTCTTGCTCTAATATGCCATATATATAGGAAATATAGCGCATCCCCATAAACACGTAGATAGTACCATTATCTGCAAGAACCCGTTTTGCCTCTGTCAGCCATTGACGCGAAAAACTAAGGTAGTCCTCAAATTCGAGCCTATCCTGATTATTCCCGTAATCTTTGTTTAAATTATAGGGCGGATCCGTTACAATCAAATGCACACTCCCATCAGGGAGCTTTTTCATCTCCTCAATTGCATCCCCGCAAATTATTTTTAGCTCTTTATCCATAAATTCTTGGTAGCTTCTCTGTAAAAATCATCTATCGTTCTACGAGAACTATGCAAATACTTTTGATCAAGCAACCGGCACATCTCCCATGTTGTCCTGTATTGGTATGTTACATAGTGAATATCCTTGATTTGTATTTGTCCCGTTCCCAGTGCAGGGTTATAGTTGATGTCCGCATCACTTATAAATTTCAAATCATAAACATGATAATCAATCACTTCCATAACTCCGTCCACCAGCCCCGTTTCTTTGTTCCTTTCAGAGTAAACACGGTGTTTTATCGAAAGGATGATGAACATAAAATCAGGGTCTTTGACATACGCTGTTCTGATTCTCGCAAATGATGTGATATTCGGCCCTTTCCCGCTATTGGCAATATCATTCGTTGTTGCTTTAACATCAACATTCCCCGTCAACACAGTGTCTCCCTTCCTAAATTGTAATATAACATCCGACATCCCAAGACGCTCTTGTGCCTCTACATTGATGAGATGATATTTATTGTTCGCATCGTCTCGAATTCCTGCAAAAACTTCACCGGCCCACGCTTCTATCATGGGGCCTGCTATCTTATTTATATTTTCGAGCGGCAAGCCCATTTTTAAATTCGTATTGATGATAATCTTGTTATCATTCGCCGCTTTACGTGAATCTAAAATCGCGGTGATCTGTTGAACAACATAGGCAGAGTCTTCACGATATGTTGGCGACTCTTGCGGAATTTTAAAAATTAAATCCTCATATTTCATGATAATAAGATGTTTCAGTTGATTGTTGCATCAAATATGTCAAATACTTCTGCTTCCTTTCTTATGACAATGCCATCCTCATTGATCACAGTCTAAAATCTTCTTCAGCGTGGCTACATTGTACCACATAGAGCTACTTAGTCAACCTATTTTTGCAATATGGATTCTGCAAATTTTGGCATTTCTCAGTGTCCGCCGTAAGGGGGGAGCGGCGGGGGAGCGGCGGGGGAGCGGCG
>JAFLSS010000059.1 GCA_022510805.1 Akkermansiaceae bacterium | reverse complement strand
GCGAGTACGACCACGAGGTGCAGGGCAACACGGTGCTCAAGCCGCTGGCCGGCGCTTCTGCAGATGCCCCGCAGGATGCCTCTGTCATCGACATTGATGGCTCGGCTAAGCTCATGTCCCTCGCGCTGGCTATTCTGCCGGAGTGGGGCAAGACGGATCCCTACGCCATGGGCACCGGCACGGTGGATGAAACCGTGCGCCAGCTCATCATCTCCGGCACCAACCCGGACAAGATCGCCCTGCTGGACAACTTCTGCATGGGCAACCCCGAGAGCCCCGTGGAGCTCGGCCGCCTCGTGGAATGCGCCAAAGGCATCCGCGATGCCGCGCTCGCCTACAGCGCTCCCTACGTCTCCGGCAAAGACTCCTTCTACAACTACTTTGAGACCGAGAACGGCCCGGTGAACATCCCCGTCACCTTCCTCTGCTCCGGCTTCGGCGTGGTGGAGCAGCCGGAGCACGTGTGCGGCGCCTCCCTCCGCCGGTGTGACAGCGTCCTCTTCCTCGTGGGCAACACGGAAGACGAACTCGGCGCCTCTGTCTACGCCCGCCGCCGCGGCATCGCAGATGCCAAAGTACCGCAGACAGATTGCGCAGCTCATTTCGCCACCTACAAGCAGTACTACGAACAGGCACTCACCAAGGGGCTCGTCCTCTCCGCGCATGACCTCTCTGAAGGCGGTCTCGCCGTGGCAGCCGCAGAGATGGCATTCTCCGGCAAGGGCGGCATCAGCATCGACCTCGACCTGCTGCCCACGCAGCACGGCTGGCAAAACCTTGTCATCCCCTGCTTTGCAGAGAGCACAGGCCGCTTCCTTGTGGAGGTGGACGCCGACATGGCAGATGACTTTGCCGCCGCCATGCAGGGCTGCCCCTGCGCCCGCGTCGGCCACGCCACGGCAGATGGCAAACTCACCCTCACCTCTGCCGGCAAACCCGCCTTGGTGGCTGATATTGCCGACCTCAAGCACATCTGGAAACACGGCCTCACTCCCTACTATTGATCCCTATGCCTCACGCACTTCTTCTCAAATACCCCGGCACCAACTGCGATGTGGAGACCGAGCGCGCCCTCGCGGCCGCCGGCTTCTCCACACAGGTGCAGCCCATCGCCACCGCCACCCCGGCACACGTGGCCAAGGCGCAGCTGGTTGTCTTCTCCGGCGGGTTCTCCTACGGCGATTATGTGATGAGCGGCCGCCTCGCCCAGCTTGAGACCGAACGCTTCCTCGGCGACGCGCTCCAAAAGCACCACGCCTCCGGCGGCTTCCTCTTCGGCATCTGCAACGGCTTCCAGATCCTCACCAAACTCGGCATCCTGCCGCACGCCTCCCTCATCTGGAACAAATCCGAACGCTTCGAATGCATGTGGGACAAACTGGTCAAAGTCTCGCGCAGCTGCCCCTTCACCCAATACCTGCCCGAGGAGTTTGAACTCCCCTCCGCCCATGCTGAGGGCCGCCTCGTCTGCGAGCCGGGTGACGCCCAGCGCTACCTCGAAGCCGGCTGTGTCGCGCTGCAGTATGCAGACAATCACAACGGCTCAGAGCTGCGCATCGCAGGCCTGCAGGACCCCACCGGCCGCGCCATGGGGCTCATGCCGCACCCGGAGCGCTTCCTGCGCCCGCAGCACCATTATGACCCGGACTGGGCGGGAGACCCCACCTGGGGCTGGGGCTACTACTTCTTCAAAGGCGCCTTCGATGCTTTGAAATAAGCGCGCCGGCACACACGCCACCATGATACCCGGCAGAGGGGGGAAAAACTCTCCCCCCTCTGCCGGCTCCACATTCCCAACAGCCCGCGCGCAGCATCTCCCCCCCTCATACCCCCACACCCGCCAGGCATGCAACACAAAGACGTGACAGGACACCTCCTATTAGTGTTCACAGTCCTGATCTGGGGTAGCACCTTCATCTCCACCAAAGTATTACTGGCCGCCTTCACCCCGGTAGAAATACTCTTCACCCGCTTCATCATCGCCCTGCCGGCACTGTGGCTCGTGTACCCGCGCCCCCTGCGCGGCACCACCCTGCGGCAAGAAAGCACCATGGCCGCCGCAGGACTATGCGGCATATGCCTGTACTACCTGCTGGAGAACATAGCCCTCACCCACACCACAGCCTCCAATGTAGGCGTCATCATCTCCACCTCCCCCTTCTTCACCGCCCTGCTCAGCCGGCTACTGATGCGCGGAGAAGAGCGCCTGAGCATCAACTTTTTTGCCGGCTTTGTATTAGCCATCACAGGCATCTCACTCATGAGCTTCCACGGCGGGGAACCCCGGCTGAACCTCACCGGAGACCTGCTCGCCCTGCTGGCAGCCTTTGTGTGGGCGTGCTATTCATTGCTAGTCAAAAAAATCAGCACATACGGCCACCATAGCATCGCCAGCACCCGGCGCATCTTTGCCTATGGCATCCTCTTCATGCTGCCCGTCATCGGCACCGCCGGCTTCTCCCCATCGGCAGAGCAACTACTGCGCCCGCTCTGCCTCGCCAACCTCCTCTACCTCGGCTTAGGCGCCTCAGCAGCATGCTTCGCCACATGGAGCATCGCCGTCAAACTCTTGGGCACCGTGCGGGCAAGCATCTACATCTACCTCATACCCGTCATCACCGTGTGGGGAGCCGTAATATTCCTGCGCGAGCAGATCACCCCCGCCGCCGGCCTGGGCATGGCCCTCACAGTAGCAGGCGTCATCCTCTCCGGCAAGGGCCCCCGCACCCGGAGCACCGCCCCGGCGGCATAAAAAAACCGCCGCCGGCCCCCCCATCTTTTTTCTTGCCTAGTACACACAATATGCTAGTATAAAAACACCCTGCACCTCATGCATATCCACCCCCAGAGCAATATATCCATGCCTGCCTACCCACTGCAGCTGCCCCGAGAAAACGCACAGGGAGCCGCCGCAGCGCAGCAGCATGAGCGCCCTCTCCCCGCCCGGCGCACCCAAAAACACACACCGGGTTATTACGCACCCGCCCGCACCCCCCGGCACATCCAAAATTAGTACAGGCATTTTTTGAACACACCCGCACCCGCCGGTGTCATACATATTAACCATTTTCCCTATGAACATTACACCATCTAATCATATGAACAAACCCAAATACCCCGCATTGCTCGCAGTAGCTGCCCTCGCGGCCGGCGCACTGGTCCAAACCTCATGCCATCACCACCACAACAGCGCGCCGACCTACCACCACGTCAGCCCGCCGCCCTACCAAGTGAACAACGCCGCCCGGCCCCACTACAACAACCAGACGCACAAACACCACCACAAACCTGCACCCCGCGCCCCACAGAATAAAACCTACTACGCCCCGCGCGCTCCGCATTACTACCACCCGTAACACCCCTCCCTCCCCTCAGCAAAAATAACCCGGCTCGCTTAGCAGAAAACACATGCTGCTAAGCGAGCCGCATCTTCTCCCCCCCTTCGGGTGCGCACCCACCATCCACAAGAAAACAACGCGCCCCACCCACCACCCCGGCATGCTCATCCCCACCCTCTGCCTCACCCTCTGCCTCACGCACAACTGCAACCTGCGCTGCCGCTACTGCTACGCCGGGCGCAAGAGACAGCACGCCATGAGCCCCGACACCGCCCGCCGCGCCATGGAGCTCGCGCTGGAGGAAGCGCAGCGCATCGGGGGCGCAGTCGACCTCAGCTTCTTTGGGGGAGAACCCCTGCTGGAGTGGGACCTACTGCGCCGCTGTTATGACTACATGCAGGAACACGCCCCCACCGAGCCGGCCCCCGTGCGCTATGGGATCACCACCAACATGACCCTGCTCACACCGGACAAACTGGAGTGGCTGCAGGAGCGGCACTTCAAACTCGGCCTTTCCATAGATGGCTCCCCCGCCATGCACAACCTCAACCGCCGCTACGCCTCCGGCCGCGGCAGCCACGAAGCCATCCTCCCCGCCTTGGAGTGGGTGAATGCGCACCCGGAGCTGGACAGCAGAGCCATCTGCGTCGTCACCCCCAACAACGTCCACCTATTGGCCGAAGGCATCACCTGGCTGCACACCCATTATCATGGCCGCATCGGCCTCAACCTCGACTACTGGACCGAGTGGGCAGACACAGACTTCGCCACCCTGGAAACCCGGATGGAGCAGATCTCCCACCTCATAATCAGCACCTATCGCGAGGGAAGCAAACCACTCCACCTGGATAACATAGAGGACAAAATATACTCCCACCTCAACCCACCGGA
Source organism: Akkermansiaceae bacterium (assembly GCA_022510805.1). Classification (GTDB taxonomy): domain Bacteria; phylum Verrucomicrobiota; class Verrucomicrobiia; order Verrucomicrobiales; family Akkermansiaceae; genus Akkermansia. Next base: position 8,413 of record JAFLSS010000059.1, on the reverse strand, counting down.
AAAAGACTGCTCGCACTGCCGCATCGGAGAGCGAGAATGGGCCGTGAGCGTGGATGGCAACATCTTCCCCTGCTCCCGACTCGTAGGGCAGGGGGACGACCCGGAAATCATCTTCGGCAGCGTCCACAGCGGCATCGACCGCGCGCGCCAAAACTGGCTCATCGCCACCCGTGGCAACCGCACCCCTGAGTGCCGCCTGTGCACCCTGCGCCACCGCTGCATGAACTCCTGCGGCTGCACCAACCGCGCCGCCTCCGGCCACTGGGACCAAGTATCACCCTTCCTCTGCCAGAGCGAGCAACTCATGATCCGCACAGCAGACACCATCGCTGAGCAACTCTACGCCGAGCGCAACCCCGCCTTCATCAAACACTTCTACCACCGGCAGGAAAACTGAAACCGCCCCGCGTGATACGCTCGCCTGAAATAGCAGCATACCATCTCACCGGCAGCGCAGAGCACTATTTACCTTTTGCGGTCGCTTTTTTCAGAGCGTGTGCGGCTGGTTTCGGACACAGAGCTGCGTCAATGCGCTCCCATATCTCACTAGGCAGAGAGATGCGTGCGTAAGTAGTAGAAACGTGGTGCTTGCGCAGAATAGGCGGGGGAGGAGCATCAAGCGCACGCAGCGCAGAATCATGATAGCTCGTCACCCTTATCTCAATATATTCCAGCAGATTAGCAAGAGCCATATTGATCACCCTCGGGCGCGTCACCATATTGCGCTGGCAGATACCATCCAGCTCCTTGACCAGAGAGCGCGGCAGACGCAGTGCGATGTTTTTTGTCACTTCACCACGCCGTCTACCACGACATTTTTTACAATGCCCTATTTCTCCCGAATCATTCATATAGATTGAGTACAATATTATCAATTCTTTTTGATATGTCAATATCATATAATTTGCAATTCTCAAAAGAGCCAACCCCACCCCCCCACCATATGTAACATAAGCATCTGAAAATCATGTAAAATGACCCCCACCACGCCGCAAGTGAGCCCCCACCCCGGCCTGGTTCGCAGAAAAGATCATGCCGGAGTGCGCGTTTCTCTCAGCGTGCGTTTCTTCGGCGGGTATCCATTGACACTGCGGGCGGGGTTTGGTAGAATAGGCGGCGCATGGATGAGGGGATGGAAAGTGTGGAGCGCGTGCTCCAAGAGCAGTTTGGCTTCAGTAACTTGCGACCGGGGCAGGAGTCTGTGGTGCGCGCTGTCATGCAGGGGCGGGATACGCTGGCTATTATGCCAACGGGTGGTGGCAAGTCTTTGTGCTATCAGCTGCCGGCGCTTTGTCGGCCGGGGTTGACGGTGGTGGTCTCGCCGCTGATTGCGCTGATGAAGGATCAGGTGGATGCTTTGCAGGCGCGCGGAATACCGGCGGCGGCCGTGAATTCGTCTCTCGGGGCTGAGGAGTACCGCCGCGTGATGCAGGCGCTGGGGCGCGGTGAGTTGAGGATTGTGTATGTGGCGCCGGAGCGCTTTGGCCAAGAGGGCTTTATGCGCCGTATGCGCGAGTATGGGGTGGCGCTGCTGGCTGTGGATGAGGCGCATTGTGTGAGCCAGTGGGGGCATGATTTCCGGCCGGATTATTTGCGCTTGGGCCGTGTGCGCGAGGAGCTGGGTATGCCGCCGGTGGTGGCGCTCACGGCGACGGCGACTCTGCCTGTGCAGCAGGATATTGTGCAGGTGTTGCGCATGCAGGAGCCTGCGACGATTATTAGTGGGTTCGGGCGCGAGAATTTGGATTTTGCTATTGTGCCGTGTGAGGGGCGCAAGGAGAAGTTTGAGTGTATTCGCCGCACGATGGCGAAGTGGCGGACGGGGATTGTGTATTGCTCGACGCGCAAGAATGTGATGGCTGTGTTTCGCGAGATCATGCAGCCGGGCGCGCGTGTGGTGGCTTATCATGCGGGGATGACGGATGAGGAGCGTGAGTTCTCGCAGAATGCGTTTATTTCCGGGCAGGCGGATGTGGTGGTGGCGACAAATGCTTTCGGGATGGGTATTGACCGCGCAGATGTGCGCTTTGTGACGCATTTTGAGATTCCCGGTAGTGTGGAGGCTTATTACCAGGAGGCCGGGCGTGCCGGGCGCGATGGGCAGCAGGCGTATTGTGAGTTGTTGTTCAACCATGCGGATCTCAAGACGCAGGAGTTCTTTTTTGAGGGTAGCAATCCGCCTATCAGTCTGATCCGCTTGGTGTACCATGTGCTCAAGCTGCGCTGTGATCCGCTCACGCATGAGGTGCAGCTCTCAGTGGATGAGCTGGCGGAGCAGCTGGGGAGTGATGCGAACCCGATGGGGGTGAGTACGGCGCTCTCGGTGCTGCTGCATGCGGGTGCCATCGCACGGCTGGATGTGCCGGGCTCTAATACTAAGGTGACGCGGCTCTTGAATCCGGAGGCGTCTTTTGATGCGCTGGAGATTGACCGCGAGCGGCTGGAGGAAAAGGCGCGCCGCGATCACCTCAAGATTGAGGCGATGACGCGCTATGCTTATAGTTCCGGCTGCCGCCAGAAATGGATTTTGGACTATTTCGGCGAGCCGGATGCCGAGCCCTGCGGGCACTGCGATGCTTGTGTGGCGGAGGAGCCGGCGGATGCGTGTGAGCTGCAGGGGGAGGCGGCAGAGATGGTGCGCAAGGCTTTGGCCGGGGTGGCGCGCGCCTCGCGCCGCGCGGCCGGGGGTGAGTGGCAGCCTATTTATGGGCGCAGCAAGATTATGGATATGCTGCGCGGGGCAAAGAAGGCTTCGCTGAATGCTCACCTGATGGGGCTTTCGACATATGGTTTGCTCTCTTCGCTGACGGAGGCGCGCCTGCGGGCGCTTTTTCGCGCGATGCAGAATGCCGGGCTGGTGGCCACGGCCGGGGGTGAGCTGCCGCTGCTCACGCTCACGCCTAAGGGTGAGCAGGTGATGAAGGGGCAGCTTCCGCCGCTGCTCTCCCCGGCGGGTTGGGCGCAGGCTTCTGCAGCGCCTTCTCTGCGCCCCGGTAGCCGCAGCCAGGCTCTGCTTGAGGCGCTGGGCAAAGCGGGCAAGCCGGATAAGGCTCTCTACGATAAGCTGGCTTCTCTGCGGCGGGATCTGGCGGCGGAGCACGGGGTGCCGGCTTATCGGATCATGACGAATGAGACGCTGCGGGCGCTGGCGACTCTGCGCCCTACGACTCCGGAGGGGGCGGCTCGTATCAAGGGGATTGGCCCGCGCACGATTGCGACGTCTCTGCCGGCGTTTTTGGAGATTATCCAGGATCATGAAGATGTCTGATGCCGGGGTGTGGGGTGAGGTGGGCTCCGGCTCGCCTGCGTGCGGCCTGCTGCAATATGCCCTTGACTAAAGGGCGCCCGCGCACTATGATAGCGCCTGCATGAAAACGTATCGAGTAGCAGTATTGCCGGGAGATGGTATCGGGCCGGAGGTGATGGAGGAGGCCCTGCGTGTGTTGGATGCCGTGGAATGTAAGTACGGGTTTCGCACGGAGCGCACGGCGTGCCATGTGGGCGGGGCGGGTATCGACCACTGCGGCAAGGCGCTGCCGGCGGAGACTCTGGCGGCCTGTGAGGCAGCGGAGGCGATTCTTTTTGGCTCGGTGGGCGGCCCCAAGTGGGATGCGCTGCCGCCGGATGAGCGGCCGGAGCGCGGCGCGCTGCTGCCCCTGCGCCGCCACTTTGGCCTCTATGCCAACCTGCGCCCCGGTGTCTGCTTGCCGGAGCTCACAGCGGCATCTCCGCTGAAGGAGAATCTCATCTCCGGCGGGTTTGATATCCTCTGCATCCGCGAGCTGACGGGTGGCATGTATTTCGGTGAGCCCAAGTTCTATGGCGAGCGCGATGGTGAGGTGGTGGCCCTGGATACGCTTGTGTATCACCGCTATGAGGTGGAGCGCATTGCGCATATCGCCTTCAAGGCGGCCATGGGGCGCAGCGGCCGCCTGTGCAGCGTGGACAAGGCCAATGTGCTCACGTCCTCTGTAATGTGGCGCGATGTGTTCAATGAGCTCGCCCCGCAATACCCGGAGGTGCAGCTGAGCCACATGTATGTGGATAATGCGGCCATGCAGCTGGCGCGCAAGCCCGGCCAGTTCGATGTGTTGGTCACCGAAAATACGTTCGGCGATATCCTCACGGACGAGATGGCGATTATCTGCGGCTCACTCGGCATGCTGCCCAGCGCTTCTCTCTGCGTGCGGGAGGGCAATACATTCGGCCTCTATGAGCCCTCCGGCGGCTCCGCGCCCGATATTGCCGGCCAGGGTATTGCGAACCCCATCGCTCAAATCCTCTCCATGGGCATGATGCTGCGCTACTCCTTCGGCGAGACTGCGGCGGCCGATGCTGTGGATGCCGCTGTGCGCAAAGCAATTGCGCAGGGAATGCGCACGCGCGATCTCTACACCGCCGCCGCCGGTGAGTCGCTCGTCTCAACGCGCGGCATGGGGGATGCCGTCATCGCCGCCCTCTGAGCACTGCGGGGCAGGGGTACGCTTATTTAAGCAAACCGAAAGACTCCTCCTCCTGCTTTCAGCCACATTCTCGTGTTGCTTGTTCGCCTGGTCATACAAGATATAGTATGACCAGGCAAATTTGTATAGAAAATCTAGGGAGATAGGATAAAAATGCTTGCCAGGACGCCCGCAAAAAGATACAATGGCAGCAAGTTAATAAAGACAGACATATGAAATTCGCACTTGCCAAACAAGTCCTCCTGGATGGGCTCAACAAAGTCGTGGGCGTGGTGTCCTCCCGCCCGAGCATGCCTATTCTCTCCAATGTTCTGCTCGAAGCCAAGGAAAGCGAGCTGAAGCTCACCACAGTCAATGGCGAGCTCACCATCCAGGCCAAGGTGCCCTGCTTGGTGGAGTCCGCCGGCGCCATCACCCTGCCGGCAAAGAAGCTTCAGAGCATCATCCGCGAGCTGCGCGATGGTGAGGTCAGCATCGAGGTAAAAGGCCATGAGGCCAAGGGACACTGCAACCGCACGCAGTTCAAACTCTACGGCTTGCCGGCGGAAGATTTCCCGCAGATGGCCGTGCTCAAGGAGGCGTGTGAGTTTGAGGTGCCGCAGGCCATGTTCAACCGCGGCTTCCGCTACACGGAGTTCGCCATTGCCAATGATGCTTCGCGCTACATGCTCACGGGTATCTACACATGCTTCCAAAGTGGCAAGCTGACACTGGTGGCCACGGATGGCCGCCGCCTGGCGCTCTTTGAGAATGAGCTGGAGTTCCCCGAGTCACAGCAGATGTGTTTCAACCTGCCCAGTCGCAGCGTGGCTGAGATCCACCGCCTCCTGGGTGATGCCGGCAATGTACTCGTGCGCGCCACTTCCAGCCTGGCCTCATTTGATTTGGGGGATACGCTCATCATCACCAAACTCATTGACGGCAACTACCCGAACTACCGCCAAGTGATCCCCAGCCACTACAATGAGCGCATCTCCATGCCCGCGCAAGACCTGCGCGAGGCCGTCAGCCGCGTCTCCCTGCTGGCTGCCGAAAAACGCAACACTGTTCTCTTCCACATCACCCCCGGCAGCATGGTGGTGCAATCCGGCGCGGCAGACCTGGGTGAAGCCAGCGAGGATGTGCCCATCGACTACAGCGGCCGAGAGCTCTCCATCACGTTCAATGCGGACTATGTGCTCTCCCCGCTCAAGGCCATCGGCGAGAATGAAGTGAACCTCGACTTCATTGATGTGTCGAGCCCCGGGGTGATGCGCGTGGCCAATGAGTTCCTCTACGTGCTCATGCCCATGCACTCCGCTTGATCCCGCCGCCGGCGCCGCTCTGCATGAGAAGGAGAGCCGGCGCCGCAGCTGATCATTTGCAGCAGGCCCACCGCACATTCCGGTTGCGGTGGGCTCCTTTTTGTGCTATATTCGGCGCATGGATCTATCAGCCTTCCGCGAAGAATACCTCAAGGATACCCTGCACCGCCGTGATCTGGCGCCTTCGCCTTTTGAGCAATTCGACCGCTGGTTCCACCAGGCACTCGAAAGCGGCATCCCTGAGCCGAATGCCATGAGCGTGGCAACTTCATCTCCGACCGGCTGCCCCTCACTGCGCACAGTGCTGCTCAAGTATTATGATAACCGCGGCTACGTCTTCTTCACCAATTACACCAGCCGCAAAGCCCGCGAGATCGAGCAAAACCCGGAAGTGTGCCTCATGCTACCGTGGGTCACACTCGAGCGGCAGATTATCATCTGCGGCCGCGCCGAAAAAATCTCGCGCGCGGAGACACTCAAATACTTCCTCACGCGGCCGCGTGAGTCACAGCTCGGCGCGTGGGTCTCCCACCAGAGCCAAGTTATTTCCACGCGCAAACTCCTCATGATGAAACTCCAGGAGCTGAAGCACAAGTTCGCGGAGGGACAGGTGCCTCTGCCGGATTTCTGGGGCGGCTTCCGCGTGGTGCCCCACCACATGGAGTTTTGGCAAGGCGGCCCCGGCCGCGTGCATGACCGCTTTATGTACACTCTTGATCCAGCACAGGGCACCTGGAGCATCGAGCGCTTGCAGCCCTGAGTCTCCGCTCTCCATACCGGGTTCTACAAAAAAAGAGGAGCAGGCATACCTGCTCCTCATTTTTGGAGAGCGCGCCGAAGGACCAGACCCCACGCCGCGCCGGAAAAAGGGTAGGGGGGTAGCCCCGCCCTCCCTTAGCCCTGCACCGCAGCGGGCGCCTCAGGGGTGGGAGGAAGAGAGTTACCCACAGCCGTGAAGGCTGCCAGACTCATGATTATAGCGATAGCTTTCATATTTCTCTCTCGGTCTAATAATTGGTTGCTGAAATGACCGCCGAAATTGCGGTGCGCGAATTCTACCGCCTTTTTTTCATACGTCAAGCCTAAAATCCAATAAAACGAAAAAATATGCTCATTACGTTTGCTTGCGGCTTGCATTTAGTTTTCACATTTAGTTTTTTACAAATATCTTGACTTGCCGGGACAAGGTGGTAGAATGCCTCGGATGAAACAAGTGCTTCTTGCACCGCTATTCGCTTTGTTATTGTTTTCAAGTGCTTGTGTACAGAAAGCTGTGCCGCTGGGGCATGGCAGCTTGAAGCCGGCATTTGTTAAGCAGCAGCAGAAACTGGTTTCAAGCGGAGCTCAGGAAAATTTCGATGATCTGAAGATGGCAGCAGAAAGGGCTAAATCCGCTCAATTTTATGTACGGGTTCGAAAATCGATGGAGACTTGCACTTTTCCGTTGAGTGGTGATGAATTTAGACGGGTAAAGGAAATTCTGAGAAGCTCTGCTGCACAACCACAAGCAGATAAAGATCACGGGTGGCAGATAAGCAAGGGCTATTTAGTTTATGAATTCATGCTCGATTTCCTCGATGATAAAGGTGAGGTCCTTTACCGCGAAGTATTCCCCAATGCTGATTTGCCGGATATCAAAGCCGATGTATCTTTTACAATGTACGACTACGGCCCACCCTCATCATATAGTCTGCTGCCGGATGCTCTTTTTGACGAATTGGATGCTCTGCCGACACGTAAACTGGCTTCTGATTACCTGATGAAAAAGCTCAAATGTGTGCAGAAGTAGATGCTGCTTTGCCGGGGGGGGATTGATTTTGGATGTCTTTGTGGATGGCGCTGGCATATACACACGCGCCTCACGCAGATGTTTCATGATCAGCCCCGGATGGATTAGCTCCAAGCCAATATCCTCGGCGTGACGCGGTTGTGGGTGCGTGTAAAGCTATTATATGTAGTCTTGCCACGTTATATTGTGGCCTTTTGACAAAGGGGTATCCAGTATGGATACCCCCAAAGTATACTGCGCCTACACAGAAATGGTAGCAACGGATTCCCTTGTGGAGAACCCTCGCAACCCGAATAAACACCCGGAGAGTCAGATTATCGCGTTGGCGTAGATTATCCGTCATCAGGGGTGGAGGAATCCGATTGTAGTATCGAAGCGAAGCGGCTTTGTCATCAAAGGGCATGGGCGTTTGCTGGCAGCCCGGATGCTTGGCGAGGAAAGCGTGCCTGTGGATTATCAGGAGTATGCTTCCGAGGCGGCAGAGTGGGCAGACATGGTTGCCGACAACAAGATTGCCGAGCTGTCGTCCATAGATGAGCATGAGTTAAACGCCCTCATCCGTGAGCAGGACGGACAAATCGACCATGAACTCACAGGTTTCAACGAGGGCGAGCTGAACGACATACTTGCACAAGCCGAAGACCTCAGCGACATCCCGGACTCTGTAGACGGCCGCCCCCTCATTACCCGGCGGTGGCGGAATATTGTGTCATACAAGGCCCTTGATGTGTAATATCTGTTTTTATAGTGTGTCCCGCCTTTTCCTTTGGTTCTTGGGGGGAGTTGCTCTTGCCTCTTCCCTTTCTCTCCTCCTTCCTCTCCTCTCCCTCGGACTCCTCTCCGGCCTGTGCGGATGT
>JAFLSS010000058.1:2808-12866 GCA_022510805.1 Akkermansiaceae bacterium | reverse complement strand
GGAAGTGGGAAATAGTTTGCGCGTAAGTGGGAAATTGGCGGGTATCGGCAGGGGGGGTGCTGTGGGGTGGCAGGGAGTTGGCAGGGGCTAGGCAGGGGGGCGTGAGGGGGTGGTGTGTGGGTAGCGGGCGAGGAGGGTGTCGAGGGCGGCTATGAGGCGGGGACGTAGGCGGGCGGGGTTGATGTGCCAGGCGATTGCCTCGGTGCCTTTTTCGTAGGCAGGGTAGGGTTGGAGGTGGCCGTTTCCGATGAAGAGGAAGGACTTGTGCAGGGGGTATATGTACCTGTGCGTCTTGACGCGGAAGCAGTCGAGGTCGCCAGCCAGCAGGGCGGCATTGAGCCGCAGGAAGCCGCTGGCGCTTTCCAAGTTGGTGATGATCTGTTTGTGGCTCACCTCGCCGCTGCGGCGGTTCGTGAAAAATTGCGTCCACTGCCAGCCGTAGTATTGGAAATTCGCCGCCTTGTATATTGTGCCGCAGCCTATTCTTCCGTCCGCAAAGCTCTGAATGGCCACGATTGTCGGGTCGAGCTGCCGCAGCATTTTTATTAATGCCCGGCGAGTACCAGCCGCCGCGCCGTGTCCTTGCTCACTAGGCGAACTACTAGCACGCCCATGTGCGAGGTATTCTTACGTATCTCTATGTTACTGAGGGTATTGTTATTACCCCCCCCGTTTGTTATTTTTGTTTTCATGGTCTTGTTCAATGTTGTGTATAAACGTCTTAAAAGTCAGATATTTTTCCCACTTATCTCCGCATGCTTGAGCCTCATCGCCTCCGGCGAGAGCCAGAACTGGTTGATGAGCCTATTGTCCTGCCTCACCTCCTCATAGCCTGCGCTGCCCGGCTCCTTTATAGCAAGCTCCGGTGGGAAATAACACTTGCCGCCCACCCGCATCACCGCCTCCGAGATGTCCACATCATCATACACAGCTATGCTCGGGTACTGAGCATCAGCCGCTATGGCCTCACACAACCTGCGGCTGAGCACTTGGCAGCAGCCCCGCATCCAATGGGGCTTTTGCAGCCCACCCGATCCTCGTGCCGTCATACTCCCCTGCGGCAGAGTCATGAGCATTTGCAGCAAGCGCGGAACATGCACATAATCATCGTCATCTGCCCGCACAAGCCAGTCAAACTCCTCATGTTGCACAGCCCAACGCAGCGCCGCTGCGGAGCGGTCACTCAGCGCGGCCAGGTCATCACTATACGGCGCCACCATCACATCCGGCTCCTCCGCCAGCACGCGCAGCCCATCATCGCGCTCTTGCGTGGGCTTGCCCTCCCTCTCACCCACCACAAACCACCACTTGCAGCCCGGCGGTAGATCGTGCAGCCAGCTCTCCCTCTGCGCTTGCCTCCGCTCCGCGCGGGCTGCCCCATTGCGTGCCTTTTTAGCCGCCGCCGCCCGCGAGCCATCCGGCTGCTGGCAACTATTGAGCAGGAACAGCACCTTGGGCGGAGCCTCTCTCCTCACAGGCTCCGGCGGCAGCAGGTCGAAAGCCCTCTCGGCATACCACTGCGCCTCCTCCTCCCAGGCGTGACCCGGCCAGCGGTACGTGCCATGATTGTGCGCCGGGTCGAATCCCGCCAGTATGAGCGGCACCTCCGGCCACCTCTCGCGCATCATGTTGGCGGCTATAAAACCCGTTGAGGGAGATTTCCCGGTCACCTGCCGCCACTCTCGGAACCATCGCCAGCCCGCCAGCGTCATCCCATCGCGCACAAAGGCCACATGCTCCATCCCTTGCACGGAGGACGGGTGAAACCATCCGTCCTTGCTCGAAGCCATGCCGCGTATGAGCAGAAAATGCCGTGTACCCTCCACCTGCCGCGCCTCCTCAAAATGGCGGGCGTAGTTGATGTGTACACACACATCTCCCTTGCGCAGCTCCGGCATCTCAAAGCCTTGCATCACATTGGAAAATATAACAATGCGCTTCGGGTCGGTGATATAGAGCGGGCACACCGCAGGGGGCTGGCTCGCCCTCTCCGGCTCCCGCCGCCGCACAGGGGGCAGTATGGATATGCCCTGCGGGCGTGCCCACACCGGCTTATCTGCCGCCGCCTCAAAGGCAGCCTTTGCCGCCGCCACTTGTCGCTCACGCTCGCGCACCTCGCGCAGCTGCTCCGCCCGTAGCGCCTGCGCGTCCCAGTAGCCTGTCTTGTCCTGCCTATCGTGCCACCACGTAGCACTACCCATGTGGGTGAGGGCGCTTTGCTCCGCCCATTGTCTATGCCCGGCCACGGCAGAGGGCAGGCAAGCCACCTGCACGCCGCGAGCCTGCCACTCCGGCAATACCACGCGCCGCAGCCAGCCCGGCCCCACACCCTGCGTCACCAGCCCACCCCCGCGCACCATGGCTACCAGCTCCTGCTCAAAATCATCCGCCTCCGCGTGCAGCCGCGCCAGCAGGTGCCGCTCGGCCATCTTGTAGGCTATAAGCATCACCTCGCGCGCGCGCGCGTAAAATAATCCGTTGCACACAAGCCCCCGGTTGAAAAACTCCGTCATCAGGTACACATCCGCCGCCTCCGGCATCTCCGGCCAGTCCCCGCGCAGCTCAAAGTCGGTGTCGAGGTATAGGCCGGGTTCATGCGCCAGCACCCGCAGGCGGTAGTAGTCGCTCGCCAGTGCATACACCGTGCTCCCCGGCAAGAACTCAAACGCCCGGCGGAACACCGCCGCCAACGGCTCCTCGCCGAAAGCCGCCTCCAGCGCTTCCCAGCCCCACAGCTTGTGCTCGTGCCCGGCAGCCTGAGCCGCCCGGCGCACCTCTGCTACCCATGCCTGCTCCCGCTCCGGCATGACGTCCCCTATCCATATCTGGTGTACTTTTATCATAAGGTGCCTCTCTCGTCCCCGCTTTGTCTTTCGTAGTAGTCCTCCATCGTGCCGATTTGCTCCACGTCCACCTCGATATCCGCTATGGCTATGCTGTTGCCATCGCAGGCGAGGGTAGCGCTCCTTACCTGCCCGCGCTTGCGCTCGCCGTGCCACACCACATGTGAGCCGTTGACGGGGTTTACCCATTCCGGGTCACTATAAAAACTCCCCGTCCACCACTCTGACTCGGCGCTCACACTCACCTGCCGCCCATCGAACGCGGCCACCATCTGCCTTTTCTTTTCCTCCTCATACGCCGGGGGGAAAGCCGCATTAAAACGTGACCGAAAAGCCTGCACCACGACCTGCACCACCGCTGCCCTGTCTACACATGCCATGTCAGTAAGAGATGTTAGCGCTTCCCGTCCCGTCATTCTCCGCCGTAAGCCCCGTTATGGTCACGTTCGCATACAGCGTGCCGTTCGCGTTTGTTTCCAGTTCCTTTTGCCCGCCGCCGCTCCAGCTCACCTGCCCCACATAGCGTGCCGCCGCTAGGGGCGCCGCCTGATTCACCGCCATCGTCACAGCCTCATTCAGCGCAGCCTTTATCTCATCGAGCAGCCCTGCGCAGTCGCAGCATGCGGAGCCCTCGCCGTTCATTCCTCCTTCCTCCTCCAGCTTCCTGATCCGCTCCTCCAAGCTCATGATCTTGGCGGCGCATCCGCAGCCCTCCTTTTTCTCCAGGGCTTCTACCCTGCTGACGATTTCCCGCTTCCACGCCTCGTAGCTTGTCCATTTCTCCTGGCATCCACAGGCGCTGCCAGGCTTGTCACTCCCCGGTTTATCGCTGCCCGGCTTGTCACTCCCCGGCTTGTCACTCCCCGGCTTATCGCTGCCGGGCTTATCGCTGCCCGGTTTGTTGTTGGTTTCCGTGCTTTCGGTCGGCGCGTGGGATGACTTCCACACGCCTGAGGCTTGCGCCGTTTTCCCGGTCGCATTATCCGTCACCGTCAATGTGTAGCGGATCTCCGGCTCCATAAAGCCGGCCCACACGGCCTCCAGCGTCGCCCCTGATTGTCGTATATCGTGGCTCTGAGGCGTCGTTTCCCACTCATACGTCACATCGTCGTACTCGACTCCATTTTTCAGCACATGCGAGGCAATGGTAAGTATCACTGTCGTGCCCCATGACTCCTCATAAGCCTCCGCCTCGTCCAGATACACTTCCAGCTCGCCCGGTATATCGGGAGGCAAGCTCCCCCAGTCCGGGCTCTCGCTCTCCGAGCGCTCATTGCCGGAGCCGCCTCCCGGATCGTCATCATCGCCTCCATCATCCCCTCCATCCCCTCCATCGTCATCCGCGTCAAATTGCAGCTCGTGCAGCTCCGGGTCTCCTATCTGCATGCCGAGGCTCACATCCACCTTGCCGCTCATAAAGTCCCAGTCCACCTTGGTCACAATGGCTCCCATGGTCGCCCACTCCGGGTGGGCGTCTCTGCCCACTATGTTGAGCCGCCTGCCTATCGGGCTGTACTCCACCTTCTCCATGGACGCACTCACAGATCCGCCCCATTGCAGTGTATTGACGGCTGCAAAGTATGCCGCCGCCTGCTTGCCTAAGTGGTTGAGCTGCTTGTTCGCGTGAGCCTTGGAGTCCGCGCTGGCAGTGAAGAGCTTGGTACTGCTGCCGCCCTCGGCCATACCCTCCGGATAGGCGCGGTACACCACGCCACCCTTTTTTTCGTCCTGCCAACTCACCGCCACCATCACCCCGCTGAGCAGCTCCGCATATTTGGGCGTTATACCCGAGGCGGTCATGATCTGCCGCGAGTCCCAGGTCACCACATCCGCATTCGCTATGCTCACCACCTGCACCACCGCTGAGGGCAGCGCGATGAACACGCAATCCGGGTTGCATGTCCTCATCTTACGCAGCGCCGTCCACGCGGTGATAGCCTTCTCCTTGGTCAGCGTCGGCGCAAAGGCAAAGTTCGCCCGGCTTACATCGAGGCACAGCGTGCTTGCACCGTCTGCCCCCCATCCTGGCGCGGCTATGTTGATGCTTGCCGCTAGCGCCGCCCAGCTGGTCATGGCATTGTTGGCAGACTTCCGCAGAGAGTTGGCTATATCGTTCCTCACACTCGCCTGCAAGTCCGCTATTTGCGCAGCAAGCGGCTGGTGGTCGAGCAGCCACATAGCATTTTCCACAGTCGCTCGTGTCCGCTTTGCCTGTTCATCGTTATTGCGCTCCACGCTGGTGATCTTGCCATGGTAGAGCACCGCGCCTTTGTGTACCAGCGTCACCTCCTCCATGTGCCTCAGCCAGTCAGGCCCATCCCCCCCGAATTCCAGCGTTAGCGTGCTCACTTTTTCTGCGCTCTCACTCAACTGCGCCCGCATGATGCGGGGTAAGTCGCGCATTTTGGCTGTGTCGATTCTCATATTTCTCTCCTCAGATTATTCACGGTTTCTTTCAAGTTGGATAGCTCGGTGCGTATGTTCCTGAGCGCCGCCCCGGTGGTATTGACCAGCGTTTGGCACACCCCCACCATCTGCGCTACCGCAGGAGCCAGGGCGCCCATGCTCGTGTTGGCCGCCGCCAGCAGCGTCCTGCACTCCTCCATCTGGCGGCGCGTTTCATTCACAGTCTGCTGCATCGTGGCCACCTTGGCAGCCACATCCTGCGCGTTGACCTGTCCGCTATTTTGAGCAGCGTCTGATACCTCCTTGTCAATATGTTGGCTCAGTTTGTCATAGCTCCGGGCGGCCTTTTTCTTGGCCTCCCCCACATCCGCATCCTTGCCGCTTTTTCTGTTTTTTTCAGCCTCCGCCGCCTCCCTCTCCTTCTCGCGTTTCAGCCGCATCTCCTTCTGCCGCCGCGTCTCTGTGGCCGTATTTATCTGCGAGTTCATGCGCTGCCGCGCTGTCAGCCCTTTCACCTCGCTGCTGAGTATAGACTGCGCCTTGGCAAGGTCACCCTGCATGTGTTGCACCACCTTGCCTGTCTTGCCCGTCAGCGCCTCCTGCTGCCGCACGTTGCGCTTCAACGCGTCACCCCATTTAGCCACAGCCTTCTCATCACCATTGGCCGCAGCCCTCTCCATGCGGGCAGCTATGCGCCGGTAAGCCTCCTGCGCCTGGTGCAGACTCCCGGCCAGCCCCTTGTGTGTGGTCTTCAAGTCCGGCGGCTTGCTGTTCTCCAAGTCACGCTGCGCTTGGAGGGAGCGCTGCTGCATGGCCTGCTTGTAGCCGTTGATCGCCTTCTTCGTCTCTTTCAGCAGGTCATTTATCGCTTTCTCCGTTGCGGCGTCATTATCAGGGCGCATCTTCAGGCTCTCCAAGTACTCCTTCTTACGGCGCAGTATATCACCATCCGCGCGTATCTGCTCCGCCTCTATGCGCAGATCCTGCTCCGAGTAGCTCCTGCTGGTCTTGAACCTCTCCCCCACCTGCCGCAGCGCTTCCAGCGTCTGCTTATTGTTCAGCTTTTTAGCCTCCAATGCCCATTTTTCATACTCCAGCGTCCCCTCCTGCGTAGCCCCCAGCATGCGCTCCACATAGGCCTGTTGCTCTGCCAGCGTGCGCGTCTGCGCCTCCTGCCAGCCCTTCATGCGGATTGCCGCCTCGTTGGAATCCAGCTGCTTCATCCAATTCTTGCGCTCCTCGCTATTTTCCGGCAAGGAGGCTATGGTACGCCGCAGCCATTCGCGTTGCGCGTCAAGCGTCTGTTTTTGCACCTCCTCCCACTCATCCCGCCGTTTGCGTTGCGCCTCGGCATCAGCCTGCTCCTGTTGTTGGCGTTCCCATTCGGCGTCCGCAGCGCCTCGTTTCGCCTCGGCCAGTTTTCCCCCGGCCACAGCGCTGCGTTTTGCCTCGTCCACCGCATCATTCGCGGCGGCGGTCTCATTTGTGGCGGCCTTGAGAATGAGTTCCTGTTCATCCCGCGTGTGTTCCAGGGTCTCCTTGTATTGTTTGAGAGGGAGCAGCGCTCCCAGCCGGGCGTCCACTTCGTCCACTTCGCAGCCCAGCAGTTTGGCAAGCTCCTCCTTGATTTCTTGCAGGCTTTCCTGCGCGCTCAGAACACTATTTTTCTCGACCTGCACTGCAAAATTCAGGCCTTCATTGCTGGCAAGGACTTTGTCCCAGGCTTTTTTGTATTCCATGCCGCAATTCCGCAGGCCCTCCATATCCATGGTCAAGGCGCTTATTTGTGCCTGCGCGGTGGTCACGTATGCATCCACCACACCCTTGATGCGGTCGCCTACGCCTACTTCGTTTTTTTCGCGCCAGTTCTCGGCATCCTTCACACGAGCCTCGCCCTCCTTTATTTCCGCCTGATGCTTGTCTATTTTATCGAGAAGCTCTTGCAGCAGCGGGTTTTCTAGAATGGCTAAGTCTTCGCTCTCGCTTTCTTTTAGCTTGTCCAGTTGCTCGTTGGTGGCCGCCAGCGAAGCGGCAGCCTGTTTTTGAGTTAGCGCGGCAGTATCTAGTGCGTCTTTTGCATCGGCCTCGCGGTTGGCCGCTTCGGTGGCGCGTATTTTTTCTGCATACTCGCGGCGTGTTTGGTAGAGCTCATTCTCCAGGGCTTTGAGCTTGTCGGTCTTTTGTGCGCCCGCTCCATACATCGCGGCATCGGCGGCGGCCTGTTGTGATATTTGGCGTTGCAGCTCCGCCTCGCGAGCCTCGCCCTCTTCGCGCAAGGCTTGCAGAGTTGCGCTCCGTTTGTCCCGCGCTATTCTCTGCGCCCGGCTCAAGTCCTCTCTTTCTCTTTTTCCGGCCAGCTCCCGCTGCCGCGCCTCCTCCCTTGCTGCCCTCTCCTGTGGTGCCAGCAAGGCCTCTGCCATGGCACGCCCGGCAGCCTCCAGTTGCGTGGCTACCTCGGCCTGTTTTCTTGCGTAGTCGAGCTGCTTGTCCCGCAGCTCCTCGGTCTTGTCGCCGCATAGCTCAATGGCCGCTTGCAGTCCTTGTATCGCCAGCATCACCCAGCCAATGGGTCCCAGCCCCGCCTTGAGCGCCATGCCCAGGCTCATCACCCCGTTGGCCATGCCTGCCAAGTCCACCTGCCCGCTGCGCAGCTGGTTACCTAGGCTGCCCAGCGTATTGGCAACCTGCATACCGGCACTCGCCTGTCCCATCATCGCCGTTTTTTGCAAGTTCACCGCCTGTGTCATCTGGTCGAGTGCGCCCTTGGCCTGCTTGTATTGAGCGGTTAGACTTTGGTATGCCTTCTCATCCCCCGCCTGTGCTGCCGCCTTGCGCGCCGCAGTCAAGCGCTGCACCTCGGCAGTGAGCGCCCGCTTGCTCATCGCCTCCAGCTTCATCTGCTCTGCGAGCGCCTTGGTGCGGGCGGCCTCATCCTGCGCAGCGCTCGCCGCGCCCTTGCGGGCGTTCGCCGTGCTTACCGCAGCTGTGGCGGCCTGCTGTTCGGCAGAGACCTCCTGCCGGAGCTGCTCAGCCACCTCATCCAGCGCCGCCACCACATGTTCGAGCGCCTCTTTTTGCTCCTCCGCACCGCTGGTCAAGTCCAGCTTTTCACCACTCTTGCCCGCCTCTTCCAGCGCCGCCGTCACCTTTTCTATTTGCTCCTGTTCCTCTTTGAGCGCCCTGGTGCTTTTTTCCGCGCCTTCGATCAGAGTTTCCTGCGATTCCTTGGCCACTTTGCCCATAAGCGTGAGCTTCTCTGCCGCCTCTGCCGCCGCAGCTCCTGTGGTCTGCACTCCCTCGGCAGCCCCGCTGCCATCCGCCTGCGCACCCCCTGCCGGGGCGGCAGTAGCTTGCGTCTCTGCCGCCACAGCTGCCTCTGCGGCTTGCTTGACCTGCTGCATGCCCTCCTCCGCACGCTCCGCGCCCGTGGGGTCATACTCTACGCCTATCTCCAAGTCTACTTTGTTTTTTGCCATAAGTCTGTCAATTCGCTGTTGTCATCGCCTTGAGCGCCGCCGCCGTCATCTCCTCCGGGCTCGGCAGCACACTCGGGTCTGCCTTGTGCTCCGTCTGCGGCACCAGCACAAACATGATTTTCCCGTCCCCGCTCACGCTCGCCCCCTTCCGCAGTTTCCCCTCCCGCGTCAGCTTGTGTGTCTTGCCCGGCAGGTACAGCATGGGGTGCATCCCCGGCGGCGCCATATAGTGCAGCTCCCCCTCGTCAAACTCCCTCGGCCACAAGTCCGTCTTGTTCTCCCTCGTGGGCAGCGCCAGCGCCTTGCCCCTCACCGGGCGCACCACACCGCCGAAAAACCGCAGCGCCACCCCGCGCTGGTAAATGCCTACCACCGCCCCCTTGCTACTCCCCGCCACCTCCACACTCTCCGCTGCCTCTCCCCAGAATCGCTGCCCGCCCCGCGCCTCAAAATGCCGCTTCACCAGCTCACGCACTCCCCCCGCCGCCTTTTCCGCATTCCTCTGCACATCCAGCAGCTCCCGATACACGAGCCCCGTCAAATCTGTCGCTTTTATTTTCAGTTGCAGCATTTTTTCTTGACTTTGTGGGTGATTTCCTGCATTATTTGCTCGGGCGGGGGTGCATTAGCGAGCCCGGTGCAAGTCCGGGCACCCCGCGTTTTTTTCTTCTTTCTTTCTTGAAGTTTGTTTTCGCTCCTCGCGAAGTGTAATAAGTAACAAGGCGTAACTTCCTCGCCCCATCCACCAGCCATTTCTTACCTCCGAGGGTTGCTGTCAGACAGCATGTTTCCCCGTTTATATCCTTTGTGAATACAAACTGCCCATTTGTCTTATCTCTTGTCAGCGAATCCCAGTTGAGGAAAGTCTCTTGCATATATCCCAACTTTTCCTCATTCAAATCGTGCTGAGCCATGTGGCGAGCCGCATTTTTCTGTGCAGTCAGGATTAGACCGTTAATTTCTTCCCCATCCGCCAGCTGTTTGATTCTCTCAATCGTTCTTTGCGTTCCTTTGATGAGGTGGATGTCCTTTTTATCAGGGGTCGGCATGGGAGCCGAGCCATGTTTGCGGGCTTCGGTGTACCATTCGTGCAATTTTTTGCCTCCCTCAGATTCAATGAACTCCGCGCCCAATGGCTGTGTTCCGTGCTTCCAGCATCTTATTTTCGTTGCGCCGCAGGGCTCCTCTTCTTCATTTCCCTGAGCAGCCTCACTATTCGCCACCACTCCTTCACCTCCACCCGCCGTGTTCCTCACTTCATCATTCGCCCCATGTTCCCTGAGCCACTCCCTCAGCTCCTCCGGCGCTTCCGGGCGCAGACGCGCCGCCAGCA
>JAFLSS010000058.1:0-2708 GCA_022510805.1 Akkermansiaceae bacterium | reverse complement strand
CTGAGCCACTCCCTCAGCTCCTCCGGCGCTTCCGGGCGCAGACGCGCCGCCAGCATCCGCAGGGCGGGCAGCAGGTGGCGCTTATTCCCTCCGGGCAGCAGTGCTTTCGGGTCCTGCCGCCATGCCGCCATCGCCTCCGCTTGCAGGTTCGGCACTCCCTTGGGCAGCGGCGCGGCCCATACCGCCGCCAGCTGCGGCGCCGTGTAGGGGCGAGTGCCGTTCACGTCTGCCATTTGCAGGCGGTCGCCCACGCGCTGCACCAGCCCACCCATCACACTCTCCAGGCTCCGCACCAAGTCTGCATCCATGCCTGCTACACCCGCGCTCGTCTCTTCGTTCAGACTCGGCAGCGGCGGCGTCTCGCTCGGCGTCAGCCCCAGCTCGCGGCACCGCTCCACACTCACCGGGCGTGTGGCCATGCCGCTGTTAAAATCGAACGGCGGGTAGGGGAGGTCGAAGCGCGAGAGCCGCCGCCATATAGGAGAGTCCAGCGTGGCCACAAACGGCACACCCCGCGCCACTCCCTCCCAGCCCACAGCCTCTGCCGCCTCTGCCCACCTCAACTCCCAGTTGCGCGGCACGCTCCGCCGGAATCGTCGGAAAAGCTCCTGCCCTCCCACATTCGGGTCGCGTTGGTATTGCACATGCTGCGCCCAGCCACGCGCCTGCCGCACATTCGTATCCAGCACAAGCTCGATGCGCCTGCGGCTGCTCAGGTCTTGCAGCGTGCCCTCCTTGCCCTCCTCAGGTTTGTATCCCGTGGCCTTCAAATACTCGCGCAGCGCTATACGCGCCTCACTCGGGCTTATCTCCCCCGCCGCCACTCCCGCCGCCATGCGGCGGAACTCTTGCAGGATGTGCGCCTGCTGCACTCCGGCCATGAAAAACGCCCTCTCTCGCACCTGCGCGTCCACGCACGCCCACTCCGCGCTACTCCATCCGGTCGGCGCTAGTTCCTGTCTGTCGAGGTATTCGCTGGCTAACGGCATAAAATCAATCGTTTATATTTTCCGGCTCCGTCAGGGTGAACTCATACTCCACCTCGCCGTTGGCCATTCCGCGCAGCGTGTCCTGGCTGTACTCCTCCCCCCAAGCCTCGGTCTCATCGTAGAGAATGCGGGATGATACGGCGGTGAGCACAGCTCTCCACCTCTGGCGGTGCGTTGGCACGCCCTCATGGTAGGCGCGGTAGAGTCGCAGGTGCCCGCTGCGGCAGAGCGCCACACTCTGCTCGGCTGTCAGCATGTTGGCCTCCAGCTGCGCCACAGTCAGGTACTCGCGAAGCACCCGGAGCGTCATCCTGTATCGGGCGTTGCCCGTTGGCACGTCCTCGCCGTAGTCCGTGCCTATATAGTTGCGTGAGTCGGTCGGCAGATCCCAGTCGAACTCCGGCTCCTCCGTCAGCGCGTCCACATTGTAGAGCGCCAGCGTGACAGGCGCCCCCGCCTCCGGCTCATATATCGCGGTCAGTCGTGAGACGTACATTAGTCAAGCAGCGCTAAAAGTTCATCCTTGTGCTCCAGCAGCTCCGAGAGTCCCCGGTGCTCATCCTCCGTGAGGTGGCGCAGCCTGT
Source organism: Akkermansiaceae bacterium (assembly GCA_022510805.1). Classification (GTDB taxonomy): domain Bacteria; phylum Verrucomicrobiota; class Verrucomicrobiia; order Verrucomicrobiales; family Akkermansiaceae; genus Akkermansia. The sequence goes on along the minus strand of JAFLSS010000058.1, from coordinate 1,135 downwards.
ACCCGCTGAGGGTGTATTTCACTACGCCTGCCAGTCGAGCGGTGCCTTGCATATACGTATCCGGCTCGTTGGTGTTTGATGATCTCACCCCCATCCAGTTGCTGGTTGTCCACCCGGCATCTCTCGTGGGTAGCAGCACGAGCCGTATCGGCCGCCCGGAGAGCTTCACCTCTCCGGGGATAAAATGCCAGAGCATATCCAGCCAGGGGCCCTGCACCTGCACATCCGCCGATACGCCGAGCCTCACAAAATTGCCACTCTCATCCTGCTCCCATACCCCGAGATACAGCGCCTCGGTCGCCATATTGCCTTCATTCCCTCTGCATCGGTAGCCAAATGAACTCAGCGTTATCCCCCCTTGCGGCAGGTAGGCAGCCCCGAGTTGAAACCAGGTGACATTGGCGTTATCACTCCCATCAGGACCTTGCACTCGTTGCTCCGTTGCAAGCATGCTCACCATGCGCTCTGCCACCTCCGCAGGGTCGGCATCCTCGCCCTTGGGGCCTTGCGGCCCCGGCTCACCCTGCGGGCCTTGCGGGCCCGTGTCGCCTTGCTCACCCTGTGGCCCCGTGTCGCCTTTTTCCCCCTTCGGCCCCGGCTCACCCTGCCTGCCGGGAGGCCCCGCAGGGGTAGAAATGGTGACGTGCAGCACCTCTTGGCCGGAGACCGTCAGCACCCACGCCTCCGCGCCCGGCGTCTCTCCCAGAGGGCTCGGAGTCACCTCCAAATGCTGGTAAATGACGGAGCGCCCGCTCACGCGCAGCTCCAAGAGGTGCAAGCCTACGGGCGCGGCAGGCAGGCGCACGAGGTTGTCCTCCACCTCCAGCGGGTGGTCAACTCGGTCGATGCGTATGGCTCCGTGTATGGCACCGGGTTCGGTGCCCTCAGCAAAGAGCACGGTGATGGTGCCGACCTGTCCGGCTCGCAGTGATAAGGGATAGGCAGTGTACATAGCGGTGTAAAAATGGGGTTGCACAGGCCCGGCATAGACACTGCCGAGCCTGTGCAGGGTGGTAGGTGTTTTACTCCTCGCCCGCCTCGTCCTCGGCGAGCTTGAGCAGGTTCTTGGCGGTGTACTGGTTGAGCTCGTTGTCCTGTATGGCTAGGTCGTACTGAGCCTGCGCCAGGTCTTGCT
>JAFLSS010000057.1 GCA_022510805.1 Akkermansiaceae bacterium | reverse complement strand
AATCAAAACCGCCCCCCGTGCTGCACCTCAAGGCTTAACCCCCAGCTTGCGCAGGAAATCTGCCGCTTCACTACACCCATTCGCGGCAGCCACTTTGTACCAATGAATTGCCGTAGAGCGGTTCCTCTTCACCCCATTGCCGTTATAAGATTGCCTTGGGCGCGGGAGATGAAGTAGAGGCCGGTGTAGATGCGGGGATCGATGGCTTTGCCGGCGGCTTGTTGCGCGGCCAGCCATGATTCGATTTCATGAAGGGGGATTTCGTGCACGGTGATGTTCTCCCCCTGCACGCCGCCACCGGCAGCGACGCGGCGCAGGCCGGTGGCCAGGTAGAAGCTGAGGAATTCTGAGGTGATGCCGGGCGAGGAGGGGCCGGCGAAGAGGAAGCGCATCTCCTCTGCCGCGTAGCCTGTTTCCTCCAGCAGCTCGCGGCGCGCGGCGGCTTCGGCACTCTCCGCGCTCTCATCACCCACGAGCCCGGCGGGGAAGCAGATGCTCTGCCTGCGGATGGGTGGGCGGTATTCCTCGACAAGGAGGACGCGCTTTTCTGCGGTGAGGGCGAAGATCATGGCTGCGGCGGTGTTGTTCACCCGCTCGCAGAATTCCCAACGTCCCTCGCGCACGAGGTTGACGAAGCGGCCGGCGTAGAGAGTCTCCATGCTTTACTCACGCACGAGCTCTTGGTAGCGAGCCAAGATCTTCTTGGTGATGGGGCCAGCCTGGCCGGTGCCGATGGTGCGGTGATCCAGCGAGGTGGCGGCAATGACCTCAGCCGCGGTGCCGGTGAGGAAGCATTCGTCCGCGCTGAGGATATCGAAGCGGTTGAGCACTTTTTCCACACAGGGGATCCCCAGCTCGGCGCAGATGTCCATGACCGCGTGGCGGGTGATGCCACCCAGGGCGCCCTCGGTGAGCGGCGGGGTCTGCACCTGGCCGTTTTTCACGATGAAGATGTTGTCGCCCGTGCACTCGGCCACATTGCCGCGCTGGTTGAGCATGAGGGCCTCACCGGCGCCCTGCTGCACGGCCTCGATCTTGGCGGAGATGCTGTTGAGGTAGTTGAGGCTCTTGACCTGCTGGCAGAGGACATCGGGATTCGGGCGGCGGTAGGAGCTGGTGATCATGCTCAGGCCGTTCTCGTACATCTCCTTGGGATACAGGGCGATGTTTTGGGCGATGATGAACATGCTGGCTTTGGGGCAGTTCCAGGGATTCAGCCCCAAGTCGCCCGCGCCGCGGGTGACCACGAGGCGGATGTAGCCATCCTGCATGCCGCTGGCGGCCACTGTCTCCTCTGTCGCGGCGCACACTTCCTCAAAGCTCCACGGGCAATCAATGAGCAGGTAGCGCATGGAGTCAAACAAGCGCACGATGTGCTCCTGCAGGCGGAATATCTTGCCCGAGTAGAAGCGGATGCCCTCGAAGACACCATCACCATAGAGCGTGCCGTGATCAAAAACTGTGACCCGAGCGTCATCGTGGTCGACCAACTGTCCATCAAACCAAATCTTCATATCAAAAAAATTGTTGTCCGCACCATTATAATCCGTTTTCCCTCCATGTGAAGCAGAAAATACGCCCACGGCAAAAAAACGGCGCCGCCGCTGCTTTTCCCGTGCGCGCTCAGCGGTTTTTTTCGTTTTCTGAGGCGGCTGTGTGATAGATGGCGCGCGCGGCACGCGTATTATACTATGAGGGCTCCGCCTGTTTTTTCAACAAAACAGGGAGCCGCGGTGTCTTCACCCATAAGTGCCACCCTCTTTTTTCCCCTGCACACACACACTTACTCTCCCTCCCCTCCCGGTTATGCACACTCTGTCTGATCTGCTGCAGAAAAGCGCCTGCGCCCTCCTCACTTTCCTCCTTCCCCTCAGCAGCCTCGCCGGAGCCGACTCCGGGCAAGCGCTGGCGGTGAATATGTTTCGCCTCCTTGTCAGCCAAGAGGAGGGGAATGTTGTCTTCTCCCCCTCCTCGGCAGAGGCAGTGCTGCACATGCTGAGCGAGGGCGCCGGCGGCGCCACCCGCGCCGAGCTGCAGGCCCTGCCCTACGGGAAGCAGGGAGTGGCGAGCACCCTGAGCACGGAGAGCGCACAGGCGCTTTTTGTCGCAGAGGATATGGCCCTGAAGCCCCGGCACACGCAGAACATCTACCGCCTCTCCTTTGCCGGGAATCCGCAGAAAGCAGCGCAAAGCATCAACACCTGGTGCCAAGAAAAAACCCGGGGCAAGATCTCCGAACTCTTGAAACCGCAGGACATCACCCCGCTCACGCGCCTCGTCGCGGCCAATGCCGTGTACCTCAGGGGGAGCTGGCTCCACCCCTTCGACCCGGCGCATGAGTCCGAGTTCATCCTCTCCGGCGGCAAAGTGACCAAGACCTTCATGATGGGCAAGACCGCCACCTTCGCCTATGCCTCCGGGCAGGACTGGCAGGCGGTGGCGCTGCCCTACAAACCCCAGCAAAAGGGGGAGGCTGCCTATTTCATCGGCATCTTGCCCGCGGGGGATGCGCGCGCATACGCCGCCGGCCTCACGCCGCAGCTGCTCAGCAGCATCCGCCGGCAGCTCGCCCAGGCCACACCCGCGCGCGGGCTGGTGCAGCTCCCGCGCTTTGAGCATGTGACCCCCACGTACAGCCTGAAACCCGCGCTCATGCAGCTCGGCGTGCGCAGGGCATTTGATAACCGGGCGGCCGATTTCTCCGGCTTTGCAGATGAGCCGCTCGTGCTCGAGGACGTGAAGCAGAAATGCCTGATCAAGGTCGATGAAGAAGGCACGGAGGCCGCTGCCGCCACGGCCGGCATCATCAGCCTGCGCAGCATGCCGAGGCTGGACTTCATCCTCACGTTCGACCGCCCGTTCCTCTGGCTCATCTGTGATCTCACCACCGATGCGCCGCCCTACTTCATGGGGTTGTTTGAAAAGCCCTGACAGGAAGGCGCCCCACTCCGCTGAACACACCCTACGCACGACCATGACACCCACACTCACCGGGGCAGAGCTCGACCGCCTCCACGCCGAGCTGCAAAGCGATGAAACCTTGCTCTGGAGCGGCAAGCCCGAGACAAGCTACCTCTCATCCGAGCTCTTCAAATATTACCTGTTCGGCGCGGCATTCACCGCGTTTGCCACCTTCTTCTTCAGCCAAAGGCCCGCCCCGAAACAGCTCGAGGAGGTCTTGTTTATCAGCATCTTTTACATGGTAGGACTGGGCATCATGATCATCGCGCCGGTGGTCCACATCCGCCACCGCAAGCGCTGGATCTATGCCCTCACCACCCGGCGCGCCCTGCTCCTGCTGCACAACGGCACCCGCGAGTACCCGCTCGAGCGCTACATGGTACTGAAAGCCAGCACCCCCGCGCACCGGCCGGGCTACCTCGTGTTTGAGCGCGAGGAGGTGGGAAGCGGCAAGGAGCGCCACGTCGTCGAGTGGGGATTCGCGAACTGCCTCGGGGCTGATGAGGCGCTGCGTATTATGGAAGACCAGCTCGGCGGATACGCCCTGGAGAGCTCCAAGACCGAGGAAGTCCGCCAGCAGGAGCGCGATGAAGCAGCCATGCAATTCGCGCGGCGGCCGGCCATCCTCCCCCTGCTCAATATAGCCATCGCAGGGCTCACCTGCGGCATCCTCATCTGCGCCTCCTACATGTATGACTCCTGGCAAGAGCTGGTAATCAAGAGCTTCTCCAGCACCTTTGACACCTTAGTAGCGCCCGCTTTCATCATAATCCTCATGCTCATCGGCCTCATCAGCAGCATCACCGCCCGGCGCACCTACCTCCGCGGCCGGAAGCTGCTCCGCCAAGCCACCCAAGACACCCCCGAGTAAGGCCGCGCGTGCGGCGTTTTTCTCTTGCGCCGCCGCGGACATCTTGCTATCATCCCCTCCAATCACATGTTTCGCATCTTTTACCTCATCACCATGACAGCCGTAGGGATATGCTGTCTGTACCCCGCAGCAGCGCTCATCCTCAATTTCATCATCAAGAACAAAAAGCCCCTCGTCCTTCAGGGAGACGATGGGCCGACTAGTCTTTTCGTCCAGGTAGCGCACACACCGCCCACGTGGCTGAGCATCCTGGCCATCATCTGCGCGGTGGGCTTCATCATCTGCGGAACACTCCTCCTGCGGCACGGCGCAAGCGCCCCGCAGGCCTAACACCCCTCCCTTTCGCACCACGCCTTGCAAGCATTTATCACAGGAGCTGACCGCGCCCGCATGGAGGCTTTTCTGCAGCCCGAGGAAGAACTCCTCTGGTGCAGCAAGGCAGAATCCAGATGGCTCTGCCCGGAAAGCGGCGCCTCCCTCATCGGCGGACTAATCTTCGGCGCCATCAGTCTGTTCTGCCTGCTCTACCCGCAGGAACTCACCACGTGGAACAAGGTGCAGGCCGGGCTGTTCCTGGGCCTGTTTCTCTACCAGGCCGCCCTCCTTCCCACCCTGCACCACCTGCACCTCAAGCGCTACCTCTACGCCATCACCACCCGGCGCGCCCTCATCCTGGACCACCGCGACCGGCTGCGCGCCTACGATCTCCGGCCCGGCATGGTGCTGCGCGCGGATCTTCCGGAGGGCAAGCCGGGGAGCCTGCTGCTGGAGCGAGAAGTACACACCGACAACCGGGGCTTCCGCTCAGTTGTCAACCGGGGGTTCCTGTACACCCGCACAGCGGCAGAAGCGCTCCGCCTGCTGAACCGGCAACTCGGGGGACACGCGCTGCGCAGCCCGGCAGACCGGAGCAGCCTGTGGCTCATCCGCCTGGCGGGCGCGCCGCACACGGTGCACCTGCTGCTCTTGCTGCAGATCGCGCTGGGCATTTTTGCCGCCGTCTGCGTGTACGGACTCCTGCTCCAATGGCAAAGCGTCCGGCTGGGGCTGGTGAGCAACTCATGGAGCGCGGCATATGAGCGCCCGGTTCTCGTGCTGGCAGCCGCCCTGCTGGCCAATTTCCTGAGCGCGCGCGTCTTCTGCCGGCTCTTGCGCTGCCGCAGGCAGCTTCTCGCCTCATCGTGAGCAAAGCCCCCCACTCACCATGCCACACTTTGTCACAGCTGCCGACCGGGAACGCCTCCAAGCCCTGCTGGAGGAGGGGGAAGAGCTGCTGTGGGTGGGCAAGCCTGAGCCGACAGGGCTCATGGGGTGGAGCCGCCTGTGCTTCTGGGGCGGCGGCAGCTATGTGCTCCTGATGAGCCTCATGGGGTGCTATTTCATCTTCAGCCACACCCCGCAGGCAGCAGCGCTGCTCTGCGGCATCCTGCTGCTGTTCCTCCTGCTGCCGGGGCTGGCGCTGTGCCTGGTGCCGCCGCTGCTGACCCGCCAGCAGACGCGCCGCTGGCTCTACGCACTCACGCGGCGGCGCGCGCTGGTGCTCAGGCATGACACCCTGCGGGACTGGCCGCTCACTCCGCACATGGTACAGGACTACACCCCCGGCGCCTGCGGCAGCATCGTGTTCAGCTACAAGCCCTCATGGCTCTTCAAGAATAAGCCCCGGGTGCTGGAGGAGGGATTTCTGCACTGCCGCGAGGCCGGGGAAGCGCTGGAGCAGCTGGAGCGGCTGCTGGCAGGCCGGGCGCGCCCGCTCATGGCCCCTCCCGCCGCCCGGGCGCGCATGCAGCAAGTCTTCCGCGATGCGCAGGCCATGCGGCTCGCCGCCGCGCGCGGGCAGCATGTGCTCACACTCCTCCTGCTCCTCATCGCCGCCGGCTGCTTGGGCATGAGCCTGTGGTGGAGGGGGCAGCCGGAATACCTGATCCGGGGGATGGCCCTCATCCTCGCCCTCAGCGCCGGCTTCATCTCGGCCGCCCGGCTCCGCACCGCCGCGCGCGGCAGGCAGCTTCTCGCCCGGCAGCGGCAAAGCAAGAGCTGACTCCCCCGCCACCGCCCGGCACCGAGAGATAATTCTTTGAAAATAAGATTGCATTTTGAAGCAATTGTGTTACATTGTGGGGGCAGCGCTACGCACCGTGAATCCAATCCTGTACCACATCGCCAAAAAATTCCTCTTTACGCTCTCCCCGGAGACAGCGCATGAGCTCACCCTGAGCGGCTTGCGCCTCACAGAAAAAATGCGGCTACTGCCCCTGCTCGCCGGCAAGCCGGTGGAGGACCCGGTGGAGGTGATGGGGCTGCGCTTCCCCAACCGCGTGGGCCTGGCCGCAGGCATGGACAAACAGGGAAACACAGTAGAAGCCTTCGGCGCCCTGGGGTTCGGCTTTGTCGAAGTCGGCACCCTCACCCCGCGCCCGCAACCCGGCAATCCCAAGCCCCGCCTCTTCCGCTGCATCCCGGCGCAAGCCATCGTGAACCACATGGGCATCAACAACCCCGGCATCGACCAAGGCGTGGAAAACCTCTCATCCATCACGCGCTTCCGCGGGGTGCTGGGTGTCAACATCAGCAAGAACAAAGTCACGCCCAATGACGAAGCGCGCATCGACTACCTCGCGTGCCTGCGCGCCGCATGGCCTGTGGCGGATTATGTGACCATCAATTTCTCCTGCCCCAATGTGCCCAATCTCTGCGAGCTCGCCAAGGCGGCATCCGCCGCAGACCTGCTGGCGGCGCTCAAGAGCGAGCAGGCCAACCTCACCCGCGACACCGGGCGCTGCGTGCCCATCGTCATGAAAGTATCGCCGGATATGAGCGAGGCGCAAATCCGCGAGTTGGCGCATGTCTTCCAAGATTGCCAGCTCGACGGCCTCATCTGCACCAACACCACAACCTCCCGCGCCGGCATCGAGCAATACCCCCAGGCTCAGGAATCCGGCGGCCTCTCCGGCGCCCCGCTTTACAACCGCGCCAATGAGACACTCGAGGCCTTTGCCTCCGAGCTCCGCGGGCAGATCCCCATCATCGGCGTGGGCGGCATCACCACCCCGGAGGACGCCGTGGCCAAGATCCGCGCCGGCGCCTCCCTGGTGCAGCTCTACACCGGCTTCATCTACAAAGGGCCGGAGCTCGTGCGCGCCTCGGCCAAAGCCATCAAGGCCTTCTGCGCCGACAGGGAAACACGCTGACTCTCCCCCTCCCCCCGCGCCGGGAAAACCGCGCGCAAACAGCTGGAAATATAGGTAGCCAAGGGCGGGCGGCTGCGGGTATGCTGGTGGGATGACGGCTTCAAACACGCGCAGCTACGGCATTCACTTTATTGTCGTTTTCCTTTTCATCTGCCTCAACCTACGCCTCAGCGTATCGGCGGCGGATCCGATTCTCAGCGTGATCATGCGTGACTTGGGGCTGCACGTGGAGAGCAGCAGCCTCTTTGCCCTGCTGCCGATCATGGCGCTGGGAGTGGCGGCTCCGCTGGGGGCACAACTGGTGGAGTGGGTGCGGCCGCGGCTGCTGATTGCATATGCGCTGGGGGTAGCCATCGCCGGCATCGTGTGGCGCAGCTACGGGGGCGGAGTCGGGCTATTCGGCGGCACCGTGATCACCGGGCTCGGGCTGGGCATCGCCGGCTCAGTAATCCTGGGCGTAGTCAAAGACCTCTTCCCGGCGCGCCTGCCGGAGCTCATGGGCGCCTACACCGCCTGTGTCTGCCTGGGCACCTCACTCGGCACCGCCGCCTCAGAGCCCCTCACCCTAGCGCTGGGGGGCTGGCCGCGCGGGCTGCTCTTCTGGGCGTGGCCCCTGCTGCTGGCGCTGGCGCTGTGGGTAGAGCTCATCGAGCGGGCCCACCCGTTCAACCTCCGGCAAAACACCCTGCACTCGCCGCTGCGGCCACTGCTGAAGCAGGGCAAAGCATGGTGGGTATCCGTGTTCTACGTCTTCCGCGTGGCAGGCGCATGGGTGCTCATCGTGTGGCTGGCCACGCTCATGCACATGCGGGGGCTCCCGCCGGTGGAGGCGGGACTCGTGGTGGGGTTGACCACCGCCTGTGAGATACCGGCCACCCTGCTCTCCGGGCACCTGACACAGTGGCTGGGCAGCCAGTCGCGCCTCATGTGGATCGCCATCCCGCTGTCCATCGCCGCCACGTGGGGGCTCATGCTGGGGCCGCTGGGGTGGTGGCCGGTCTTTGCAGTTGTCCTCGGTTTCTGCATCGGCGCGGTCTTCACGCTGGGCATGACACTGATTGTCGAGAACTCGGAGGATGCGGCCACCACCATAGCCCTCTCGGGCATGGCGCAGGGCATGGGCTTCATCGTGGGCGGGCTGCTGGCCTGGGCCGCGAGCGGGGTGATGAACTTAAACGCGCCGCATCTGTGGATAGCGGGCGTGTATGCGGTGTTTGCGCTGGGCGGGCTCACCGCCGGCCTGCGCAGCGACACGCCCACGCGTGTCAGCCTCGCGCCGCCGGGCACCCAGCACTCCTCCCCCGGCTCCGGGGAATGAGAAGATTGGCGCTTGCGGGCAAGGGGCGGCTGTGGTATGATGAACAGCGCAATGGAGAGCTTTTACATTTTGGACAGCATGGCCTTGCTGTATCGCGCCTTTTACGCTTTCATCAACGCGCCGATGCGCACCGCCGCAGGGCTGAACACCTCGGCCATCTTCGGATTCACAAACACATTGCTGGCGCTGCTGGAGAAGGAGGCGCCCTCCCACATCGTGGCGTGCATGGATCCCTCCGGCCCCACGTTCCGCCACGAGCGCTACGCCGATTACAAGGCCAACCGCCAAGCCATGCCTCAGGAGCTGCGCGACTCGATCCCCCGGGTGGTGGAGATCCTGCAGGCGATGCGTATCCCCGTGGTGCGGGTGCCCGGCTATGAGGCGGATGACCTCATCGGCACCTTCACCCGGCTGGTAGATGAACAAGGCGGCGCCATGCACGCCTACATGGTGTCGCAGGACAAGGACTTGGGGCAGCTGCTCTCCCCCCACTGTTCTTTCCGCAAGCCCGGGAAAAAGGGGAATGACTTTGAGACGGTGGGGCAGGAGGCTTTTTTGGAGGAATGGGGCATCTCTGAGCCGCGGCAGATCATCGACATCCTCGCGCTCATGGGGGATGCCTCCGACAACATCCCCGGCGTGCCGGGGGTGGGTGCGGTGACGGCGCGGAAGCTGGTGGCGCAGTTCGGCAGCGTGGAGAAGATGCTGGAGCACACGGCCGAGATCAAGGGCAAGCTGCGCGAGAAAGTGGAGCAGCATGCCGAGGCCGCCCGCCTCTCCTACGAGCTGGCCACCATCCGCCGCGATGCCCCGCTGCCCTGCACGCTGGAGGACTGCCGGCGCCGCGAGTTCGACCTGCCGGAGCTGCAGAAAATCTTCCGGCAGCTGGAGTTCAAGGGGCTGGAAAAGCGGCTCGGGCTCATCCCCGCTGAGCAGCCCCCCGCCGCCCCTGCCGAGCCGCAGCAGCTGGATCTCTTTGCCGCGCCCTCCCTGCAGGACATCTCCACCACGCCCCACTGCTACACCATGGTGAGCACAGCCGAGGCGCGCCGCGAGCTGGCTGAGCGCCTGCTGGCCGCCCCCCGCTGGGCTTTTGATACCGAAACCACGGGGCTGGATGCCCTCTCCGACCGCCTGCTGGGCTTGTCCTTCTGCCTCCGGCCCTTTGAGGCGTACTATGTGCCCATCCACGAGGCGGAGGATCTGGCGCCCTTCCTCCCGGCCTTTGCCGGCTCGGCAGAAAAAGTGGGGCTGAATGTGAAGTTTGACCTCCGGGTGCTGAGCCGCGCCGGAGTGCAGGTGAGCGGCCCGTTTTTTGATGTCATGCTCGCCCACTCCGCCCTCTACCCCGAGCTGCGCCACAATATGGACGACATGGCGGAGGCGCTGCTCTGCTACCGCACGGTGCGCCTGGAGGAGATCGCCGGCAAGGAGATGAACACCGCCTCTGTGCCGGAGGAGGTGATGGCGGATTACGCCGCCGAGGATGCCGACGTGACGCTGCGGCTCGCGGAAGCGCTGCTGCCGCTGCTCGAGCAGCAAGGCCAGGCCGACCTGCTGCGCCGCATCGAGTTCCCCCTCGTGCCGGTGCTCGCCGCCATTGAGCAGGAGGGGATGCGACTCGAGCCCGCGCTGCTGGAGCAGAGCTCCGCTGAGATCGGCCGGCAGATCGACTCCCTCCGCGCGCGCATCGACACCATCGTCGGCCACCCCATCAACCTGAACTCCCCGCGCCAGCTCGGTGAGCTCCTCTTCGACGAGATGAAGCTGCTGGCCAAGCCCAAGAAAACCCGCACCGGCCAATACGTGACCGATGAGGAAACGCTGCGCAAGCTTGTCCCCCTCTCCCCGCTGGTGGGTGATATCTTAGAATACCGCGAGCTCAGCAAGCTCAAGGGCACCTACCTGGATGCCCTGCCGCGCTATATCTCCCCGCAAGATGGCCGCATCCACTCCACTCTGCTGCAGATGGTGACCGCCACCGGCAGGCTCGCCTCCCAATCCCCCAACCTGCAGAATATCCCCGTGCGCTCGGAGGCAGGCAAGCTCATCCGCCGCGCCTTTATCGCCCGCGGAGAAGGGTTCTCCCTGCTCTCGGCAGACTATTCCCAGGTGGAGCTGCGCATCATGGCCGCCCTCTCCGGGGATCCCGCCCTCGTGGCTGCCTTTGAGCACCGCCGTGACATCCACGCCGAGACCGCCGCCCGCATCTACGGCGTGCCCCGCGAGGACGTGACGCCGGATATGCGCCGCGCCGCCAAAACTGTCAACTTCGGCATCATCTACGGCATCTCCTCATTCGGCCTTGCGCAGCGGCTCAACTGCTCCCGCACCGAGGCCGCCGCGCTCATCGAAAGCTACTTCACCCAATTCCCCAAGGTGCAGGAGTGCATGGACCGCCTCATCGCCGAGGCGCGCCGGCGCGGCTACGCGGAAACCCTCTGCGGCCGCCGCCGCGCGCTGCCGGATCTCGCCAGCAGCAACTTCAACCTCCGCTCCGCCGCCGAGCGCACCGCCATCAACACCCCCATCCAGGGCAGCGCGGCAGACATGATCAAGCTGGCTATGGTGCGCGTGCACGAGCTGCTGCAAGGGCGCCGCACGCGCATGATCATGCAGATCCACGATGAGCTGCTCTTTGACCTGCATGACGATGAGGCGGATGCGCTGCAGCCCGCCATCACCGAGGCCATGACTCAGGCCCTCCCCCTGCCCAACGGCGTGCCGCTGGAGGTGGAGGCTCATTCTTCTTCCAACTGGTTAGACGCGCATTAAATGATGATGATCACCCTCACAGGACTCGGTTACGATATTCACCGCTTCTCGGAAACACCCCGCCCGCTCATCCTCGGCGGCGTGCAGGTGCATGCGGAAAAGGGCCTCGCCGGCCATAGTGATGCCGATGTGCTCTGCCACGCGCTGGCAGATGCCATCCTCGGCGCCCTCGGCGAGCCGGACATCGGCTATTGGTTCCCGCCCTCAGATCCCGGCTGCGCGGGCATCTGCTCGCTGCGCATTGTGGAAAAAGCTGTGGAGCTGCTGCGCGCGCAGGGCGGGCGCGTGAACAATGCAGACTGCGCCCTCATCGCCGAAGCGCCCAAAATCCTCCCCTTTGTCCCGCAGATGAAAGAGACGCTCGCCCCCATCCTCGGCGTGGCGCCCAAGCGCGTGGGCATCAAAGCCACCACCAACGAAAAACTCGGCGCCCTCGGCCGCCGCGAAGGCATGGCCGCTTTCGCCACCGTCGCCATCCAGCTCCCGGAGTGATGCCCCCTGCCTCCATCCCACACCTCGCCCAAGCCGCCGTGCAGCAGCTCACCGCGCGCGGCCTCACCCTCGCCACAGCAGAGAGCTGCACCGGCGGGCTCATTGCAGCAGCCCTCACCGAGGTGCCCGGCGCCTCGCGCGCCTTCCGCTACGGCTGGGTCACCTATTGCAATGATGCCAAGATTCAGGAGCTGCACGTGCCGGCAGAGCTGATCTCCCGGCATACTGTCGTGAGCGAACCCGTGGTGTGCGCCATGGCCTCTGCTGCCCGCCGAAAAGCCGGAGCCGATTTTGCCCTCGCCGTCTCCGGCAATGCCGGGCCCACCGCTGCCGCTGGCGAGCCCCCGGTCGGCACCGTCTGCCTCGCCCTCGCTTCCCCCGCCGGTTGCCACGCGGTCACCATCTTCCGCCCCGGCCTTTCCCGCCACGCCTTCCGTCAAATGGTGGTGCAAGAGTGTTTGCAACTCCTTCTTGCTGAGCTGTGAACATTTTATCCTTTACTTTCTTTTTGAGAAAGTAAAGGTTTCTTGCTTATCCTTTACTTTCTCTCCAAAGGCATTTTTGCACCATCCCTTACCCATTCTCCATCTGCATATTCCAATTATCCTTTACTTTCTTTTTAGGAAAGTAAAGTTTGTTGCATTATCCTTTACTTTTTAAAAAAAGGCCTTTATACGTCATCCTTATCCATTCATTCTGTATGATTTCTGATTATCCTTTACTTTCTTTTCAGGAAAGTAAAGGTTTTTGGCATATCCTTTACTTTCTCCTTGACTATTTCAATATCAGCAGGTATACTTCTCGTCACACAGCCATGAAAAGAAACATACCGGGAAGATTTGAAACATGCTTCATGCCCTCGGAGAGCTACCGCGCATTTATACCGACGCCTCTGCCGCCGGAACCGCCGGTGAATCTGAGCGGCATGGAGCACCTGCTTGGGCAGGCAAATCGAAGCATTGGCGAGCTGAACGGCGTCGTTGACACGGCGTCCGACCCGGCATTGCTCACGTACATGTATGTGCGCCGTGAAGCCGTGCTTTCTTCGCAAATAGAAGGCACGCAGTCCACGCTGGATGACTTGATGAAATACGAATCCGAGCAAGTGAAAGGCGTGCCGGTGCCGGAGGCAGAAGAAGTTTCGACCTACGTAGCCGCGCTGAACCACGGACTGCGGCGCATGAACGAAGGCTTCCCCCTCTCCCTGCGTTTGGTGCGCGAGGTGCATGAGTTGCTGCTCAAGAACTCCCGAGGCAGCAACAAGCGCCCCGGCGTCTTTCGCGAATCGCAGAACTGGATAGGAGGCTCGCGCCCCGGGAATGCGCGGTTTGTGCCGCCGCCCCCGCACGAGCTCATGTCCTGCCTCAGTGCATGGGAGCGCTTCATGCACGAGGAGAACGACGGCATCCCCACTCTTGTACGCGCGGCGTTGCTGCACGTGCAGTTTGAGACCATTCACCCGTTTCTGGATGGCAACGGGCGCGTGGGGCGTCTGCTGATCACGCTCTATCTGTGCGCCTCCGGCATTCTGCGCACGCCGCTCTTCTACCCGAGCCTCTTCTTCAAGAAAAACCGTGAGCTCTACTATGAATACCTGGATGCTGTGAGACAGCACGGCGACTGGGAGACGTGGGTCAGCTTCTTCTTGGAGGGCGTGACAGAAGCCGCGCGCGATGCGAAAGAGACACTCATCACCGCCCAGCGCTTCTTCATCAATGGCTACGAGAAGATCGCCACACTCAAGCGCGCGGCGGGGTCGGCGAGCATCGTCTTCCACGAGTTCTGCCGCAAGCCCCTGCTCACCATTGCGGAAATCACGCGCGAAACAGGCCTGAGCAAACCCACGGCCATCAAATCCGTGCGCCACCTGCTGGACCTCGGGCTCATCGCCAACAACTCCACCCGAAAGTGGGGGCAGATCTACACCTTCACCCGCTACGCCGACCTCCTCGCCCGCGACACCGAGCCGTTGTGAGCATTTCCGCTTGCTCATCGGGGGGGGATGGTGTAAGATATTCGCGTTATGTGGACAGGTCGTTTTTCTCAGGCTACAGCAGATCTCGTGTTGCGTTATGGTGAATCCGTATCGTATGATTGGAAGCTCTACCGGCATGATATAGCGGGCTCCATCGCCCACGCGCGGGCGCAGTTGAAGGCCGGCATGCTCACCGAGGAGGAGTTCTCCGCCATCGAGCAGGGTCTGCTGGGTATCCTGGCCGATATCGAGGCCGGCAAGTTTGACTGGAGTATTCAGCTGGAGGATGTGCACATGAATATCGAGAGCGAGCTCACGCGCCGCATTGGCCCCGCCGGCGCCAAGCTGCACACTGCCCGCTCCCGCAATGACCAGGTTGCCACCGATTCCCGCCTGTTCTGCCGCGCGGAGATCGACTCCACCCTCGCAGAGCTGCGCGTGCTGCAGCGCGTGCTGGTGGCGAAAGCTGAGGAGTACGCCACCGTCCGCATCCCCGGCTACACGCACCTGCAGCGCGCCCAGCCGGTGACCATCGGCCACCACTTGCTCGCCTATGTCGAGATGCTGGAGCGTGACTCCACCCGCCTGGCGGACTGCCGCAAGCGGCTGAATGTGAGTCCCCTCGGCTCCGGAGCCATCGCCGGTTCCACCATCAATCTGGACCGCGCCGGCATCGCTGCCGAGCTCGGGTTCGACTCCGTGAGCGAGAACTCCATGGACGCCATCGCCGACCGCGACTACATGATGGAGAGCCTCTTCTGCCTCGCCCTCATCGGCACGCACCTGAGCCGCCTGAGCGAGGATCT
>JAFLSS010000056.1 GCA_022510805.1 Akkermansiaceae bacterium | reverse complement strand
TGATGCGCTGGGTGCCGCTGCCGTATTCTGTCCAGGCCGTGGTGGTGTGGCCGCGCTCATCGGTGCTGATCTGCTTACTCTCCAGGGTGGGAGAGAGCTGCGAGATGAGGATTTTACGCGTGCTGGTGAGCCACTCGCCTGCCGGGTTGTTGCGCTGCGTGGTGGTCACTTGGTACACCTCGCCGTCAGTTCCTTTCTCGTAGCCGTAGGTGTAGGTGGTGATGCGGTTTTTTGTGGCATCCTGCGGTGCGGCGGCATCCAGCAGCGTGGTCATGCGGCTCGTCCGGCCCATGCTGTTGTATTCATAGGTGACCGGCGCGAGGCTGCCGGTGCTTTCCTGCACGAGCTGGTCTTTCTCGTTGTATGTGCTCGTGGTGTCCAGGAAGGTGCCGTTCCCCCCGGTCGTGGCGCTGCGCAGCAGGTAGGTGTTGCCCATGCCGCTCTGCCGCTCGATCGACAGGATTGTCTCCCCATCTGCCAGGTAGGTGATGGTGCGCAGGCCGGCGTTATAATCATACGCATAGCGCAGCTCCCGCTGGCCGGTGCCGCCTTGGTATTTCACGCTGCCGTCCGGGTTGGTGGTGGTGATGTATGTGGCGCCGGTGGGGGTGGTCACCGTGGTGGTGAGGCCATCCTCGCTGTACTCCGTGAGCGTCTCGCGCCCCAGCGTGTCCACCTGCTTCACCACGCGCCCCTGCAGGTCGTACTCCGTGCGCGTCTCGGTCTTCATGGGGCCGGTGTAGACGGTGGTGCGTGTCACGCGTCCCTCACCATCGCGCTCGTATTCCGTGATGATCTCGGGCGTGATGCACTCCTCGCCATCGTACACCGCGCTGCGAGTAGTCTCTACAAGCTGACGGGCAGAATCGTAGGTGTTGTGTGTGGTGATGCCATCCGCATCCGTCTCCTCCAGGATCTGGCCTTGGCAGGTGAGGCTGCGCGTCATGCTGCGCCCATTGTCCCAGGTGGTGCCGATGAGGCGGTTGAGCTTGTCATACGTATGCGTAGCGCCGCTCGTGAGCGCCCAGCCCCCATTGCTCAGCAGCACATAACTCTCCTCGCGCGTGGTGTTGCCCTCTGCGGAGATGTAGCTCACCTGCCGCGTGCTTTGCCCGAGCACGAGAGCAGAGTCCACACGCGTCTCCTCCGTCACGCTGTAGAGCGCGCCATGCCGGGACGCGGCCGCATATGTGTAAAAAGTTTGCACGCCATTGGCATCGCGCCTCATTCTCGGGCGGCCGGCGGCGAAGGCATCCGGCGCGGATGCCAGCCATGTTTCCTCCACAGTGAACTGCGTGCCGCTCTGGCCTGCGGCGGTGACTCGTTTTTCCACGCGCCTCACGTGGTTTTGCTCCTTGTAGGTGTATTCCTCATTCAGCATCACCGGGTTGCTCGACCCGTTGAAGTATGTCGTGCGCACGCGGGCAGGATCCGTGCTGTAGGGCACATCACTGCGGTAGGTGGTCTGCACCGTGCGGCTCAGGCCCGCGCCCCACGGCGAGCTCTCCTCGCGCACGCGCCCCTGTTCATCATAAATCGTCTTGTACACCCCGCCGCCCGGCTCATGCCGCGCTGTGAGCTGACCCGCCGTGTTGTAGACATAGGTCGTAGTGAGTTCGCCGGGCGCGCCATAGCCGGCCGTGCTGCTCAGCAGCAAATTACCCGCAGCGCTTTTCTCATACTCCTCGCGCGTGCAGGTGGTCACCACACCCCCTTTCTTCTGCCGCACGGTGACACTGTAGTGCACGCCATCCGCCGCATCTTCGCGCACACGCTCCGTGATGACCGCTTCCGCCCCCTCGCCCTCCTGCATGCTCCACGTGCCGCCGGCCCAGCGCCACGTGGTCACCATCTCACCATAGCTCGTCGGCAGGAGGTGATCCCGCTCGCGGATCGTCAGACTCTGCTCCTCCTCGTTGGCGCTGATGGCAAATGACCTCACCGGCTCACCGGACACCTGATACAGCCCACCCACTTCAGCAGGGGCGCTCACCTGCGCCGGCGGGTAGATGCGAATCGCGTAGCCGCCTGCCTCATCTTCCTCACCCGGCACAACATCTGCCAGCCCATCCCACTCATTCCACAACTGGCGGATCGTGCCTTCCTCACTCCGCACAATAGCCATGTAAGCATAGGCCGCCTCCGCATCCATGCGCAAATCATCCTCGCTGATGTAGCCCACACACCGCCCCTCCTCAAGATCATAAAACGAAGCAGCCCCACTCGGGTACGACGCGCGTATATACTGAGCATCTTGAATATGACAAGCCACCCCCGGCTCGCGGCTCATCTCGCGCACCGGCTTCAGCTCCGTGGCCGAGGCCACCGAAGCACCAATCTTGAAAAAGTAAACCCCGGAACCATCCAACAAAAAATTGACCAGATCATACCCATCCCAAAGCTCCACCGGCCGCCCGGGCGCAATCCCCTCCTCCGGCAGCGCCAAACTGCTCGCCAGCGGGTGCCGCCAGCGCAGCCCCTCCGGGCGCCCGAGTTCCGGCTTAAACTCCTCAAAGCAACTGATATCCAACAGACCGGCCGGCATACCCGCAAGACCCCGGAACACACCGAACTGAGCCGTCCACGACATCTCATTGGCAGACGATGCACGGCTGACACCACTCCCACCCGACGTGCTGCCGCGACTCCCCGGGCTCTCCACCGCCTGCACGCCACGCTGCGCGCCGCCGTTACCACCCGCAGCCGTGTCTTTCTTAGACGAACACCCACACGGATTCGCGCACGGCGGCCTCTTGTCCTGAGGATCCGGCACCACCTCCACAGCCGGCCCCACTGTACAAGTCAGAAACGAAGCATTTTGCTTTTCCGGGTACGCTATATTAGTATGCTTGACATAAACCTCATACGGGCCGGCAGCTATATTCACAAACTCCCCGCTAATAGGCACCCCGGCTCCGCTACCGGACTTCACCGTCTGCCCCGCCATACGAACCTCAGCAGAATCATCAACCGTACCCAGCACACTCAAATTATACAAAGCCTTATCATCCTCCCCCCTGCCTACAGTAATCCTCTTCAAGCAGTCCGACAGCACATCATCCGGCGTAGACGGCTGCTTCGCGGTGCCATCTTCGAGATATCGGAACGTGACCGTATCCCCCGAGCGAGCACTCTTCACCTCCCTGAAAACAACACCCTGTGCTGCGCGAGCCGAAATACTATTGCGGATGATAAACTTCTTTTTCACGGGCAGGAATATGGGCTATCTATGATCATCCTCTAAATAGCATATTTTCACACACTTAGCAAGAAAAAAAGAGGGTATATAAGTGCGCGGGGGGGAATCAGGCAGAGAACAGCGGGTATGACAGCAGGAGATACCACGCCGCCGGCTGGGACGCATACCGGCTTCGCGACGGATGCAAGGAGCGCCATGAACCGGTGGGCATGAAAGCATCAGTCTGTTAAAGCATAGATCTCCCATACCTCGCCGCCGTAATGAACCTGTTTTTTCTGAATACCAAGGCTTTCAATCTCATCCGGCTTAGCAAAATACAGTATTTTCTGATAACCTTCGCCGTCAAACCTGCGGCCATTGTGCCCCCAGTTGAGCATGGAGCAAATAGCCTTGCGGGACTCTCGAGAAGCGTGGGCGGGGTCGCGGATAGCGGCGCGGTAGATTTCGTAGTGAGCGGCCGCCGCGTAGTTACTGAAATACGTGTTAAACAGCGCGTCACTCGATTGAACTTTCAAACAGTTGAGCAGCCCCTGAGCCACAATCCTTTCGTAAGCCACAAGCCAGGGGAGAGGGCGGCTTCCGAAAAAGCGCCGGCTCATTTGAGCCGGAGAAGCGGGATATTCAGCCGCGTAGGTTTTCACGTAGGTTTTCTCGATGGCGGCTCGCCGGGTTGCCGGGAGCTTGCGGTAGCGTTGCAGCGTAACCGTGCGAGCTGTCGTCGGGAACACATAGTAGTACTTGACGTAAAGTTGGAACAACTCATCCTGTTTTTCCGGAGCCAGATGCCTGAAGGTTTTTGCATCAATTCCTCGTGGCGTCAGCTCACGCTCCTGCATCAATTCATCACCCCACATCTCCTCAATGCTTGGCGCGTCGAGCACCGAAGCGGTGATATTCTTTTGCGGGAGATAAGCGCATGATGGGAGCCCCGATATGCTTGCCAGCACGCCGGCAGCGACAAGGGCGGCGGCTCGTGCGCGCCACCGGGAGATCCCGGCAGAGTGGTCAGGTATCGGTGTCATTTCTCCTTCCATTCAAATCATCCAAATATTGCTTTTTGCTTTCATGCTTCTGAAGTCATACCCCTTCCTTTAAGTTCCCCCCCTTCCCCCGCACACTCCGGGCAGCCATCCATAATGCCCGATTCCTTTAACGCCGGCAGCTCAAAAAACAGCTCCTTCGCCCTATCAGCTTCACCATAGTACAAGACGTGTTGCCGCGCCTGCTCTGCACCATGCACAAAAGGAAGCAACCAGATCCATGCTGTTATTAACACACCTTTCATATCACACAAGCTCCCTACCCCGTTTTGCAACATGAGGGCAGCGGCATCCGGGAGCCATGGTAGCATTTCTCCATCCGTATATCAACAAAATACCACCGCCTGATTCCCGTTATTCTGACATACCGAATTTCAACGCTTGATCCGGGGCTTGGGGTATTGTATATTAATGGGACATGAAAAGATTTGCTCTGTTGTTCATTTCCCTTTTTTCGTATGTATCTTCTGTATTTGCAGAAGAGAAGATGAATCAGATAATCAGCTCATGGCAGGAGGATGCGCATGCTCCGGTCGTACTGATTAAAGAATTGGACACACCCCTCAACTCCCCGGAATTCAGAAGAGAGGGTTCGTTTGATGAATCTTCAAAATTATTAGTAGGGGTCGTGGAGTTATCTGCCACAGAGAAAGCCAAACCGGGAACTGTGGTGTTTCTGGAGCTTGGAACCGAAGGCCAACCCGGAGCAGGACCGGGAGCCAGCCGATATTGGATAGCATACATCTCAGAGGAAACGCATCCTGAATACATCAATGGGTCGGAGTCGATGTTATACCTCGTGGGAGAGTTCACATACGTCTGGAATGGTAATGAGTTAAAAAAAGCCCCCCACTCATTGCATGGCATTTGGAAGCAAATGTTGGATAAAGTATTAGATAGATAAAGGCAGGAGAAGAACACTCGCCGCCGCCCTGCCTTTGGGTAAGCCGTTTTGTGAGAGGAGATGGTTAAGCCTTTTCCCGGTAATTAACACATGAGCAGATTGATCACAAAGGGTGTTTTGAACGAGCTGTAAAGATACTTCACGTTCTGTTCTTTATCATGTGTAACAGAATTATGCGTTGGCTCTTTTTCGGCATCATCAGGTCAGGTATATATCCATTGGCATTAGGAGCCGTTTGCGGAGTCATATCCGGGCGTCTTTATAACTCAGGCTTGCGCCAAACATAATCTAAACTTGACCCGGGGCTTGGGGTGTTGTAGAATGCTTTACATGAAAGCTATTCGACTCATTATTTATGCGGTAGGCCTGTCGACACTTACTATAAGCGCTGCGAAAGCAGATGGTGTTGTTCTGCCGGGAGACATTACGAAAGGGCGAATTTATGGATTCGAAAACACCCATGTCATTCGGGCAGCAGATAGGTATTTACAGAAGATCAGAAGCGATGGTCCAAGAGAAGAGGTCGATGAGGAAAGAGAAAACTTAAAAAATTGCATCCTGCAATACCCCGATGAAATCAATGACTGCTATTATGAAAGTGGGGCAAATGGGTCGACTGCTTTATCAATAGCTGCTCGATATAATGATTCGGAAATGGTAAGATTTCTCCTCGCTCACGGAGCTTGTCCATTTTTCCCCTCAACAAAGGAGATGCAAGATTTGTTCTCGAATGAGGATATTAGTAAGGAAATCAAGCAGGAGCTTCGAGCTGCTCAACGATCCTATAATATATTGGAGGCCATTATAAGCTCACAAAATACAAAGAGAATATAACAGGACGCGTGGATGGAGTCTCATGCAGACGGCGCCGTCCTTGTGACTCCTCATTGCTCAAGTACCCCAAAGGGAAGCAAGAGCAGAGGATTTCTTGCGTGTGGGCACACCTCCTGCCGCCGGGTGCAGAGGAGGTGAGGCATGCGCACTCTTTTGAGTTGAGAGCCACGGATCCCGCACAGGCTGCAAAGTGGGTCCGCGCTGTGGCGAAGCGCGGGAGCACCAGAAGCGGGTGCGTACATCCCACTCCCCTGTTCCCTCCACCACCATCACTTGGCTCGCCGGATTTGACTCCTTTTTGGGTTCCTCCCGGGGCTTGTCCTCTTTCTTTATTGAAAGGCTGATCTCTTTGTGTTTTCCCCATCGTTGACCTGTCTATTAACTTGTTATCGGTACAGTTTTGTAAGCAAACCTGATTGTTATATTTATTAATTGTTTTAATGCGATAACGATACACCTCTTTCGGGGACGGGAAAATGGAGCATCTCTTTTTAAAAGAGATGCGCATCTGCCGGATTTGCAACTATTTAATAATAAGCGTACTACAAAATATCAACACGCCAAAATAACATCGTTTAGATTTGGTGTTAAATGAATCATATAATTTGCAAGATCTTTTTTTTTAGTTTTTTGCGAATATAGGCTTGCGCATCTCTTTTAAAATGATATGATTTCGGCTCGTTCAGGCCCACGCCTGCATAAACTACTCTAAAATCAACAAATTATGAAACTCAATCTACCTCTGGGGCTGCGCAAGGCTCTGTTGGCATGTCTGACATTTGTGGCCGGAAATATGGTGTCTTTGACCACGGCAACCGGAACAATGGGTGTAGGCGTATGTTTTGTTGCGATGCAGGAAACTGCTTCGGCAGCTGAGTATGGTGGAGGAGATCGAGGCGATGAGGCTAAATTGAAGCCGGCGGAGAAGTTTGAGGAGGATGTGACTGTTACCAGTGATATCGTTATCAGCCCGCAAGGAGCTGATATTGAGATGAGTGGTACGATTGATGCTCAGGGGAAAAAGATCACTATCTGGAATAACAATGAAAACACCGCCGGCGACCTCCGCACCTATACGATGATTTGGAGCGGTGAGTTGAAGAACTTGGGTGAGTTGTCGCTGGGCGGCAACAATGTGCTCACGATCAAGAATCTCCTGACAAATGAGAATATGCAGGGTGGGAGCCGCTCCTTCAGTTTGGTTGCGCCGAAAGATGGGAAAGGAGCAGGCTCAGCCATGGGGCATCTGATTCTGGATGGTGGCATGAGCGGTTTTGATACGATTCATGTCGACAAGGTGGGCCCCAACAGCAGCATCATTGTGAATGGTACGTTTACGGGCGTGGGTTCTCTTACCAAGACGGGGCAAGGCGAGCTTGCTCTGAATGGTGCGGTGAGCGGCGTGTCGAATCTGACGCTGAGTGCGGGCACGCTGAGCGTGAACAATGTCGTGTCCGGGCTGGAAAGTATGAAGCTCAATGGCGGCACGCTGGCCATCGGTGAGAGCGGCAGCATTGATGCCAAGATTGAGCTCACACTGGGTAGCGGTTCATATACTGTGGAAGATGGTGGCACTTTCAACTTGAAGGATGGTTCGTCTATCGTGGTGAATAATGATGCCGCGTTGGGACAGGGCATGACGGCGAGCGGCACGATCACCAAGAAGGGTAATGGCGCGTTGAAGATTGTCGACTCCAAGGCTCCGAGCGCTCACCTGGTGGTGGAGCAAGGCTCTGTGGTGTGGGGCGATGGCCCTACATCTACCAATGAGCTTGGCCTGACTGAGATTGAGGTTAAGAAAGACACGACTTTCTCCATTAATCACGCGCCGGCGGATGCCTCCGGCACGAAGGTGACGCTGGATGGCGGCACTCTCTCGATAGCCGGCACCATGGTTGACACGACGACGAAGCACGATGCGCCGATGATCAATTTCGGCAAGTTGGAGCTGAAGTCTGACAGCACGTTTGAGCATAAGGGGACGTCCTCTGATACCTCATGGGGCATCTCCTTCAGTGAGCTGACGGGTGTGGGTAATCTGACGACCTCCGGCCCCATATATGGCGTAGGTGACAATGTGAGAAAAGAGTTCCGCGTGGAGTCGATCCGCAATTACAACGGCACGCTGAGCATACAAGGTGCTGGTATTGATGCCTATGTGGTGGTGGGCGCCGTGCATCAGGACAAGGGCTATGATGCAACGTGGCAACTTGGCACCGGTGGCCACTATGAGGGGCGCGATTTCCGCAAAACCGGCGAGGGTTCTTTCACGATCGAGAAGAAGGATGGATATCCTTCCTTGACTTTTATCGGCTCTGCCGATAAGGATTTCTGGATGACCTATGAGGGTGAGTTGAATTTCGTAGAGACCAAAGTGAATCTGCGTCTGGAGCATGGCGCTGTGATGCGCTTTGGCCACGCGGAGAATCTCCTGAGTTTTGATAGTTATGAGCAGGAGTCCCTCGTGTATGTGGAGGTGGAGGATTTGGTGAATTTGAACCTAATCACCGAAGAAAAAGACTTCTGCCTGGAGATCTCGTCAAAGTACCGCCCCATGGTGAAGATCAAGGGCGATAATAAGTATGAGCTGTTTTCGCAAGATGGGCTGCTCTACGTAGGCTACACGCGACACAAGGATTGGGATCAAGTCAAGTTTGACAAGAATGATGACATCGACCTGACAGCGCTAGGAGACTTCTCCGAGGCGGGCATCAGCGACAAGCGTTACGGCCTGACTGATGATGACGGTAAGAGAGAAATGCTGATCACCGCAGAGAACCTCGCCGATCAGGATATTGAGTTTATAACCGGTGGGTCTGCTAAGCGTAATGAAAAAGGGGAATTAGCAGAAATCGACTTGGCTGGTAAGAGTGTGACGATCCAGATGAAGAGCGGCGAATGGAAGGACGGGCACTTGGTGGGCGGTAACTATGCCCACGCTCAAGAGGCATTCCATAGCGCTGCAAGCTATAAGAGCGAAAATAAGAATGGCGGTTTGGCGCGTACCTTCAATGGGGATGTGCACATATTGCTGGGTGATAAGAATGGGGATCCGGCAAATCAGCCGGAGGTGGGCAGCATTGTGGGCGGTAACTACGGCAACTCGACTTGGGATGGCGCCGCCGGTGACTCCAAAGCCGGTCTGGTTTCCGGAGAGCCTTACACTAATACGTTCACAGGAAATACATATATCTCCATTTATGGTGGCCAATTTGACTGGGCAGTCGGCGGCAGCTACCAGACGATATATAATTTCATCGACGCCGGTACAGATGACGACGGGTTGGCCTTTGTGAAGCCGGATCCTACAAAGTTCAACGCCGGCATGTTCATGGGCGATTCATATGTGCATATATATGGATTGCTGGCGCTCAACCACAAAGAGGGCAATCACCCGGAGCACGACTTTGTGGCCGGCGGCAACTTTGTGGATATCAAGGGCTCGCTGGATTATTTGGAAGAAGGCAAGCCCGGAGCGGATGGCGTCATAGAAGGCGTTGATGAAACGTTCAAATACCACAGCCAGATCGCGAATGCGGTTCCCTTCTACTTCGAGGGCGATTCTCATGTCGTGGTCAACTTGGGCGATAAGTATAAGAACAATGACCCGAACGCCAAGAATGATAACTCGGAGCATACGTTCAGCAAGATGATTGTGGGCGGCGATTATGTGCTGCACCGCAAGGGCTGGGTAGAGCACATCGGTAATACGTATGTGTACATCACCGGCGCTGATGGTGTGGAGTTCACCGAGCGTGTGGTGGGCGGCAACTACGATGACGGCAATTCCTATGCGCACGTATCGGGCAGCACGAATGTGCTGATCGACTCCGGCACCTACCTCACCATGGTGGTGGCGGGCTCCAACCAGGGCCGTATGACAAGAGAGCAGGCGGATGATGACACCTCTTTCCGCAAGGTGCTTTTCAGCACGGTGGAAAATGGCACCTACCTCACCATCACCGGCGGTCGCTTTGCAGGCTATGCCTCAGAGATTGCTGAGATGGTGCCGGCCTATGTGAAGAATGGCCAGATCGCGCTTCAGGCGGATGGTGACGGAGCGGGTGACAACGAGGAGGAAGAGAAGATGGTGCACTCCATCGGACGCGTGAGCGTGGTGGGCGGCAACTATTTGTCACAAGCGGCGAATACGACCAAGAACCTCACCACGCGCAGCGAGGTGTTGTCCGGCACGAATATTGATATCCGGGGCGGTATATTCACCGGCCATATTGTGGGCGCCTCTGTGATGGAAGGTGACAACAACTCCAATGCTGAAGATTCGAATGACAAGACGAATCAAGGCGGCGAAAGCGCCGGGTGGGCAGAGGGCTTCCGCGCTTACATGGATGTGACGACGGTGAACATGAAAATAGCCAACGCCCAGCTTATCATGCGCAACCGGGAGGACTTGGATTCCGATTATGCGCCGGATATCTGGACGCCGCGCGTGGTGGGCGGTTACCTGCTGCATGTGGCTGATGATCACTTGCTTAATCAGCTGGTGCAGGCTCAGGGTGATGGCGGACAAGACTACAAACCGAAGGTGTGGGTCGGCGATATCAATGTGGATATCAGCAACTCCGTGGTGAATGATGTGGTGGGCGGCAGCTGGGTGACGTGCTTGGATGTGTCGGCCGATGATAATCAACCATATTGGAATTATAACCTCCATGAGGTGATCGGGGATGTCACATTTGAGGGCGTGAAGCAGGGCAATGTGACAGTGAGCCTGGGAGGCGTCACCAAGCTGACCGGCGATGTGATTGCCGGCGGTATCCAAGGCGGCATCACCAAGATCGTGAGCGAGGCTACCACGGTCAACATCGGCTCCAATGTGGAGTTCGGCATGTATGATAACCCCTACCGCCCGAATCAGAATGTGATTACCGGCGGCTATGTCAGCGCGCGCAAGAAGGATTATGAAGCGTGTGTGGCGGCTGCCGAGCAGAAGGCTGAGGAGAAGCGCAAGGAAGGGAATGAGGATGCTGAGGCCATACTCAAGTGGGACGAGGAGCAGGACCCCTTCGATACGTTCTATGAGGCATCTGCTACCAAGGCGGAGAACAAAGGTAAGGAGATCAATGTGTCCTACGTGAAGGGCGACCGCACGCTTAACTTCACGGATGAGGTGAATTACGGCGACCACCTGACAAACAGTATCCTGCTGAACTTCGACTATGTGTATGTGTTCGGCAAAGGAAAAGGCAAGGTGAATGCCGCCGGCTTGCTTATCACCGATACGCGCGATGGCGACAAGAACCAAAAGGACACCATCTACCTGCGCGGCGGTGGCGAGATGCAGCTGGTGCCGGACTACATGCTCATCCCCGAGTGGATCACGAAGACCGTGGACGGCACGGAGACGACATGGGATGTGGAGCACGATGTGGTGACGGATGAGAATAAGCCGGATGATAAGAGGGACGCCGTCGTATGGACGGAAAAGGACATGGAGAAGGAAATGCATGTGGTGCCGGGTGTGGCAGACCGCTACAAGTGGCTGCACAACAACTCCTACATCGTGGTGCAGGGAGAGGGCACAACACTGCACCTGCTGCAGAGCGTGACCCGCGATGACGGCGGCGCCATCACGATGGGCCAGCTGTATGGCGATGGCATGCTGCACGTGCAGAAGCTCAGAATGGATGAGGGAACGCACCTGCTGGTGGATCAATACCTGCCGCTGTACAACGCGCTGGGTGTGCGCCAAGACATTGCGTACCAAGCGCTCGCTGTGCGCGATGGCATAACGCTGAGGAGCGGCAGTGAGCTGTACCTGCATACCAACATCATCAAGGGTGAGATGGATTCTGTGCCGGAATCTGCCATCCGCGGTGATAAGGATATCAGCGGTGTGCGCCTGGACCGAGACGGCAACACGCTGGCGGACAGCGGCGCCCCGGTGGGCAATAAATACGGAGTGACGGCGGAGCACACGGTGAAGTTTGACAAGGACTCCATCTTCTCCTTCGAGATTCACGCCATGAAGAAGGATGTGGCCGAGCCGGACTATGTGTGCAAGTACCTGATAGACTATGTGAATGAAGAGGCCTATCAGAGCTATGTCGGCTGCGCCCGGAAGGACGCGGAGGCTGATAAGCCCGATCACAAGGTGGATGACACCATCAAGCCCAAAACCCATATCACCTACGACAACAGCGTGACGGAGACGATGGAGAAGTGGTTCATCGAGTTCGGCGCGTATGATGACTGGAACGTGGGTGTGATCCAAAATGAGAACGGGACATTCAGCATGATCTTGGAGGCATGGCGCAATAGGGCTGCCGACCCGGACCAGGAGCCTCACTACCACAGAAAACGCTCCCGCACCCGCAATGGTAGGGCCGGTGGCGATCTGCTGGATGACATCTACCCCGATCCGCCCCAGGAAGGCTCCGACCGCGACAAGATTCTCCGCCGCGTGTTCCGCTCGAATGTTGATAAAGATTACAATGAGAGTGACCGCGTGCAGTCGGCAGTGGCCGGGTCGTCCATCCCGGCGCTGGGGCTGGCTCTCTCGGACGACGTGGGCCGCCAGCTGCGCCTGATGCGCAACCGCACCATGGGCGGCGGTGTCTACCACGAGGATGTTCCGGGGCCGGGTGACGGCAAGAAGGGAATCACGATCCACGAGGCAGACTTCTTCCGCTACAACGCAATGTGGGTGAATGGCGAAGCTGATTACCGCAAAATGAATGGCGGCAATGACGGCTCCGGCTACACAATGAACAGCTGGGGCGGCACCCTGGGCATGGCGCGCACGCTTGGCAACGGCATGGATGTAGGCCTGGCGCTCACGGCCATGTACGGCGACTTCAAGTCGGATGCGGCAGATCAGCTCAACGCAGATGTCGACACCTACTACCTGTCAGCATTTGCACAGACAGAGCGCGGCAAATGGAGCCACACGCTGGTGGGAACAGTGGGCTTGTCGAATATCAATGGTAAGCGCACCGTGTTTATCGGCGATGAGTACGGAAGCTACACCACGAACTTCAGCACACACGGCCTGATGGCAGGGCTCATGTATGAGGCCGGCTACACCTACGTGCTCAATGAGGAAAGAACCCTCTTCCTGCAGCCGGTTGCCAACATATCATGGCGGCATGTGGCGCTGGATGGGTTCACCGAAACCGGCTCAGATGCAGCTCTGCATGCGGATGACCAGACAATGGATGCCATTGTGCTGGGAGCGGGTGCGCGCCTGCGCAGCAAGAACTGCCGCAATATGCTCAGCCGCACAATTGAGCTGGAGGCAAGAGCTTTGCTCACAACGCACCTCGGCGACCGCGGTAATAAGGCCGTGGTGAGGTTTGCCGACCGCGACCGGCGCGCCACAGTACACTCCAATGAGCGCAGCGCCGTGGGAGTAGAGTTGGGCGCCGGGGTGACCATCCCGCTGAAGACAGATCGCTACAGCTCACACAGCCTCTTCATGGATGTGAACACAGAGCTGAACGCTGCCTACTCCAACTACAACTCCACCGTCGGCTACAAGATGCAATTCTGATATCAGAGCCCCTTCTCCCCTCATTGTGGGGGAGAAGGGGCTGCCGTATATCATGGCGAGAAGCAACGCGTCATTTGCCGGGAAAGCCCACGAAGTTCTCAACACTGACCGGGGCACAAAGCGTCCCGTAAAGCCCACCCCCGGCAATGCGGGTGTGCCCCTGGCATCCACCCTCGCGGGACTGAGCCCAAAGGCGTGATGAGCCGCATCGCCACCATACCAGCGGCACGCCGCAAAGCCTGTGCAGCAATTTACCTGCGGCACAGGCTTTGCGCATCCTGATGCATCATTAAAACGTGGAGGAGTGTTCACTTTTCTCGGCAGATTCTCACTAACCTCACACACTCCTGCACCTTTTTACTCCTTCAACTTTTTATCGACAAGCTCCCGTGCTTGCTTAACAATGGGAAGCGCATTAAACTCCGCAAGTTTGTCAGGTTGCAACGTTTTAGCAATAATGAACTGGACACAGGATGCCGGATAGACTATGATTCTGGGAGTCGTTTATGGTGAAGTTTATCAAATACTACGCGCTTGAGATATATACCGTCCTCTCGATGATCCTCCTTGTCGTTGCCGGAGTCATTGGGGACTTGTCTGTCATCCAAAAGTTTGTACTTGTGTATACATTCTTATTCATTCTGCATGAGTGGGAAGAGATGAAATATCCCGGTGGTTTTGCAGAGAGCATAGCAGAAATCATTGAGTTTGATCTTACGGAATCCTATAAAAGAGCCAGCCGTATCTACACAAGCATCTTGCTGTTGGCGTTCACTTTGACTCCGTTTTTTGCACACCAATATCCTATTACCATCTTGCCCTTGGCATTTCTAGGAGTATTGGAGGGCATTGTCCATATAGTTGCCATAAAAATCTTCCGATGCCCCAAGCCGTATTCACCGGGTATGGTTACGGCTGAGCTTCAATTTGCAACAAGCA
>JAFLSS010000055.1 GCA_022510805.1 Akkermansiaceae bacterium | reverse complement strand
CGCGGCCGGAGGGGCGGCGCAGGATGAGCGACACCTGGCGGTAGGCCACGGCGTGCTTGGAGAGGTCATCGTAGACGATGAGGGCATCTTGCCCCTGGTCCATGAAATACTCACCCATGGCGCAGCCGGCGTAGGGCGCGAGGTATTGCATGGCGGCGCTATCGCTCGAGGAGGCCACCACGATGATGCTGTAGGGCATGGCGCCGCTCTCTTCCAGGCGCGCCACGAGTCGGGACACATTGGCGCGCTTCTGGCCCACGGCCACATAGATACTCAGCAGCGGGCGGTGGCCGGGCAGCTTGCCCTCCTCCGCCAGCTTGTTCTGGCGAGCCTGGGAGATGATGGTGTCGATGGCGATGGCAGTCTTGCCGGTGGAGCGGTCGCCGATGATGAGCTCACGCTGGCCGCGGCCGATGGGGATCATGGCGTCGATGGGCAAAATCCCCGTCTGCACCGGCTGGTTCACCCCCTGGCGGGAGATGATGCCGGAGGCGATCTTCTCCACCGGGTAATACGCCGCCGCCTCGATGGGGCCCTTGCCATCCAGCGGGTTGCCGAGCGTATCCACCACGCGCCCCAGCAGGCCCGGCCCCACCGGCACCTGCAGCAGGCGGCCTGTCGTCTTGCAGGAGTCACCCTCTTTCAGGGCAGCCCCCTTGCCGAGCAGCACGGCGCCCACCTCGTGTTCCTCGAGGTTCATGGCCAGGCCCATCACTCCGCCGGGAAACTCGATCATCTCATTGAGCATGGCGCCGCTGAGCCCCTCGATGTGGGCCACGCCGTCGCCGATGGCTTTGATGGTGCCCACATTCTCGCTGATGGCGGCAGATGTGGCGTTGCGGATTTGTGCTTCAAGTTCTTGTACGATATCGCTCATACGTGATAAATAGTGAAAATGGGGTCAGATAGAGGAGAGTCGGGAAAGGCGCTCGATGCGCGAGCGCACGGAGGCATCGGTGAGTTCATCGCCCACGCGCACAGTCATGCCGGCGATGAGGGCGGGCTCCACCAGCCATTGGTAGCGCAGGCCGGGTGTGCGGGCATCCAGCTTGGAGCGGATGGCGGCCTGCTCTTCCGGGGTGAGTGGCACAGCGCTGGTGATGGTGGCGGTGCGGCGCGCTTGCTCGAGGCGGATCAGTTCTGCAAACGCTGTGAGCAGCGCGAGGTAGTTGCGGGGCTGCTCTGCCTGCAAGCGAGCTGCCACGAGCCGCACGGTGTCCTCCTGCAGCAGGCCGTCCTCCCCCAAGCACAGCCGCATCAGCCGCCGCGCTTGCGCGTGCACTTCTTTGGAGATCTTCATAGGGGAAAGGTATGGGGGATGAAAGGGTAGGGAGAGCGGCGTATCACAGGTGGCGGATAGCCTCTGCATTGATGAGGCGGTGATCCTCATCCGAAAGCACCTTGCCTGTCACTTGCGAGGTGGCGCTCGCCACCAGCTCCGCAAACTTGCTGCGCAGGGCGTCCTCCTGGCGGCGGGCGTCGATCTCCGCCTGGCGGCGGGCATTGTCGACAATGAGTTTCGCCTCCTCAGCCGCCTTGGCCGCGAGGTCATCGCGGATGCCGCCGGCCACCTGGCGGGCGTGCTCCAGCTCCGCTTTGGCCTTGTCATGCACCTCATTCATGATCACCTCCCCTCGGGCCTTCACCTCGGCGAGCTCCCGCTCGCTGCGGGCATGCATCTGCTCGCCCTCCTCGATGCGCTTGCGGCGCTCCTCGAGCTGCTTCATGACAGGCTTGATGCCGAAGAACACCACCACGGACACAATGATGATAAACGCCAGCAGGTGCGCTATAAATGCCTCTACATGCAGGCCGAATTGGGCGGGTAGATCTTGCAGATCAGCTGCCAGGATGGACGTATACATATGCATGAATTTCGGTGAAATAAGCGATGGATAGAAGGGAAGCGCGAGCGCCCGGGAGGGGGCAGGAAACCGGCCGGCGGCCTGCCCTCCTCCCGAGGCGCTGCGGGGGGATCAGCCCAGCAGGATGGCGGCAAATGCCACACCCTCCACCAGAGCGGCGAGAATGATGGCGAGCACCAGCACCTTGCCGAATGAGGCAGGATTGCGGCCGGTGGACTCAGCTGCCTTGGCGCCGATGAGACCGATACCGAGGCCGGCGCCGATGACGGCCAAGCCGGCGTTGCCGATGAGGGCTTCTGCGATTGTGGGTAACAACATGGTATGATGTGTTGGTTGGGTTGTTTGTCAGGACCTCCCCCGCGGCGTCACGCTTTGCTTCATGATCCGCCCCGGAAGAGGGGGAAAGGCTTATGTCTCTGTGGGCTGTTCTTCGTGTTCGTCGTCATCACCCACTTGGGTCTTGAGGAAGATAGCGGTGAGCATCAGGAAGACAAGCGCCTGCACCAGCCCCACCACGAGCTCCAGCCCCATAAAGGGCAGCATGGCCAGGAAGCCCTTGGCGCTCATCACCTCCAAGATATTCTCACCGGCGTATATATTGGCATAGAGACGCAGCGCCAAGATGATGGGGCGCAGGCAGATGGAGAACACCTCAATGAGGCCGACAAAGAAGAAGATGGGCAGCAGCAGGTACTTGAGCACGCCCTCGATGCCGCCTTTGGGGCCGAAGATGTGCAGCACAAAATGCTTGATTCCCTGCTCGCGGATGCACCACACAAACCACAGCAGCGCGTAAAAGCACCCGAAGAAGAGCGTGATGCCCAGATCCGCATTCGCGCCGCGCAGCAAGGGCTTGCCGCCATAGGTGATCTCGCCCACACCCGGCAGCAGCCCCAGATAATTGCTGGTCAGAATGAGCAGAAATATCGTCGCAAAATACCAGAAGTAGCGCTTTGTCAGGCGCGGCCCCGCCAGGCTCTCCACAAATTGATACAGCATTTCAAATACCCACTCCACCAGATTCTGCAAGCCCCTCGGGATGCGCTGCATGCGCCACGTGGCCACGCGCAGGATGATGGTGATGACTACTACTGCCACCATCAGCATGACCAGTGAATTACTGATGGGCAAGCTGTGCCCCGGCCAAAACGGAATCGGCACCTCCCACAACACCGGCGCATCCAGTGTCAACCCCTCATGCGCTTCCTCCGCGGCTCCGGCCATGCCACCCAAAGCCAACACCCATGCAGGCACTTTTTGTAGCAGACTTTTCATCGTACACTTCCAAAGTATCACCCTTTCCCCCTATCTGTCAAGACTGAATTTGCCCCACGCAGGTTCACCTTTTTTTCAGCTCACGCCTGCACAAGGAGGCGCGGGGTGAGGATGCAGCGGGTGTATTCCCCCGGGGCCACATGTGTGCGCGGCCACACGATGCAGTCATTGAGCACACACCCCGCCGGCACCACAGCATCTTGGCACACCACGCTGTCCTCGCTCACATCGGCCGCAGGGGAGATGGCGGCGGTGGGGTGGAGGCGCTGAGAGGAGGGCAGCTCGAGCACGGCATCCAGATAATCGCGCGGGGTGCCCATCTCGCACCAGCGCGCCCAGTCACACACCACTCCGCCCACGCGCCCCCGGCGGATGAGCTCCAGCCACACAGGGACAATGGAGAAACACTCCTCCGGCGGGAAGAGTGCGGCCACCTCAGGCTGCATGACATAGGTGCCGGCAAACTGGTAACTGCCGGGATCCACCCCCAGCGCGTGGCGCATGTCAGTAATGCGCCGCGTGGCGGGGTCGAAACCCACGTTGCGCTTGCCATCACAGCTGCGCAGCGCCAGCGTCACCAGATTCCCGCTGCGGCGGTGCTCTGCCAGCAGGTCGTGGATGGGCAGGTCGGAGAGGATATCGCCATTGTGCACCAGCAGCGGCTCATCCGCCCGCACGCGGGGCATGATTTTTTTGAGCCCGCCGCCGGAGTCCAGCGGCTGCTCCTCGTGGCTCAGGAACACAGGCACGCCGCGGTACTGCGGATCAGGGAACGGGAAAGCGCGCTCCCACATCATTTCCAGCTGTGAGGTGTTCACCATGAATTCTGTCACGCCGGCGCGCAGAAAGTGATCCATCATGTGCTGAATGAGCGGCTTCTGAAAGACCGGCAGCAGCGGCTTGGGCAGGATGAGCGAGAGGGGCGCGAGGCGGGTGCCGAGACCGGCGCCCAGGATGAAGGCTTGCATGTGAGGGAGAGGCGGGCTTATGTGGCGGGGGCGGCTTGCGGCCGGCGGCGGCGGCGCAGGCGGCGCACAATGCGGTAGATGATGAAGCCCATCAGCAGCAGGCCGATGAGGGCCACCACCGGCACCACGATGGCTAAGAGGGCGCCGAGCACGGAGAAGATGTTCTCCAGAGTCGCGAGGATGGGATTGCCGAGGGTGCCTGTGGTGGCGGTGCTGATTCCGCGCAGGGCAGCCGTGCCGGCTTGGATGGTGCCTGCCGCGCCGGCGCCACCCACCACGCCGATGCCCCACTGCACATAATCCGGCATCTCCGGCAGCATGCCACAGGTGATCACCGTGCCGGCCACGAGCGCAAGCGGGGTGTTCACCGCATCCAGCGCGTGGTCAACCATGGGGATGTAGTAGGCCAGCACCTCCACCAGAGTGGCCACGCCCAGGCAGATGAGGGCGGTATCTGACCCCACCCAGGCAAAGGTTTCATTCACTCCCAAGCCGCCGAAGTGTACAGCCAAACTCACCACCAGCAGGGGCACAAACACGCGGAAACCGCACGCGGCGGAGAGGGAGATCCCCATGCACAGGGCGAGAATGAGCTGAAAGTAGTCCATATTCTTAGCGCAGTGAGTCACAGAACCGAGCCATCTTGTCACAGGCCTGCTCCAGCAGGTTGAACCCTGTGGCATAGCAGCAGCGCAGGTAGCCCTCGCCGCAGGCGCCGAAAGCCGTGCCGGGCACTGCCGCCACTTGCTGCTCCTTGAGCAGGCGCATCGCAAACTCCTTGGATGAGAGCCCAAAGCGCTTGATGCTGGGGAATGTGTAGAAGGCGCCACCGGGGAGGTGGCAGTCCATCCCCATGTCATTGAAGCGCTGCACGATGTAGTCACGGCGCATGTGGTAGCTATCGCGCATTTCCTCCATGGCCTGCTTGCCGTGCTGCAGCGCCTCGATGCCGGCCTCCTGGCTCGTGATGGTGGGGCAGATCATGGTGTAGGAATGCACCTTGACCATCATCTCAATGAGCTCGCGCGGGCCGCAGGCGTAGCCGAGGCGCAGGCCGGTCATGGCAAAGGCCTTGGAGAAGCCATGCAGCAGGAGGCAGCGCTCTTTCATGCCGGGCAGCGCCGCGATGCTCGTGTGCTCCACCCCATCGTAGCGCAGCTCGGAGTAGATCTCATCCGTCAGCACAAAAATATCATGCCGGATGCAGATCTCTGCGATCTTTTTGAGCGTCTCCAGCGGCGCGATGGAGCCGGTGGGATTGGTGGGGAAATTGAGGATCAGCACCTTGGTGCGCGGGGTGATGGCCGCCTCCAGCCGCTCCGGCGAAAGGGCGAAGAGATCATCTATACTAGTCTCCACCGGGGTGGCCTTGCCATACGCCAGCGCCACATTGGCCGCATAGCTCACATAGGCCGGCTCGTGGTAGAGCACCTCATCCCCGGGGTTCACCAGGCAGCGCAGCGCCAGATCAAGCGCCTGGCTCACCCCCACCGTGGGCAGGATCTCGCAGGTGGGGTCATAGGAGACGCGGAAGAAGTCCTCCACATACTTGGCAATGGCGCGGCGCAGGCTCTCCAGGCCGTAGTTGCTGGTGTAGGTGGTGTGTCCTTTTTCGAGGGAGAAGATGGCGCTTTCGCGCACATTCCACGGCGTCACGAAGTCGGGCTCACCCACGCCGAGGGAGATGATGCCCTTGCTGCCGATGACGAGGTCAAAGAACTCGCGGATGCCGGATTTGGGCATATCCACGACTTGACGGGAGAGAAAGTGATTCCAGTCCATGTGTGCTGATAGATGGGAGGGGGGTATTAGGGAGCCACACTGATGCGCTCCATGGTCGGGGGCTCCTCGAACATGAGCCCGTTGAGCTTGTAGGTTTTGAGGCGGAAATGTGTCGAGGTGGAAAGCACGCCCTCCATGCTGGAGAGCTTCTCGCTCACAAACTGCGCCACCTCCATCAGGTCATGCGCTTCCACCATGATGAGCAGGTCATAACCGCCGGACATCAGGTAGCAGCTGCGCACCTCTTTAAAGCGCGCGATGCGCGTGGCCAAGCGGTTGAAGCCACCGCCGCGCTCCGGCGTGCAGCGCACCTCGATAAAAGCCGCCACGCCCTCAGAATCATCATTGACAATCGTTTGATAGCCCACAATGCGGCCTTTCTTCTCAAGCTCAGCACGAGCCGCCGCCACCGCCGCCTCGCTCTCGCCGAGTCGCTCGGCTATCTGGCGGTCGCTCAAGCGCGCATCCGCCTCCAATAATCTGAGAAGAGCATCCTGTGTCATAACGCTCATTATCCTACCACGCCCCTGTTTACTGTCAAGCCCCATTTAGAATGGGCCGGAGCTGAAGGCTATGTATTTACGGTTTACGATTTTGACTGGTGAATAATGTGGGCGCGATCTGTTTTGAAAACGGTTGCAAGCGAGAAGCGTCCCTTTCACCCTCGTCCTTTGTCTCCGCTTATCTGCGCGCAGGCAAACATGCGGTGGCCGCGTTGACACGTGGGCAAGGCCGTGCTAAACTATGGGTATGCTTCGCAGCTCCATGTTATGGGTCATATGCCTTTTGGCCGCCGCTTGTCGCCAGCAGGGCACGCCGGCGTATCTTGTGCGCACTGCTTCCCCTAAGGCGGTGCCGCTGCAAGCCCCGGCGGATCATTCGGCAGAAAAAGAGGCTACGCAGCAAAAGCTGCGCGCTGTGGCGGCCTCGGCGCACCCGGTTAAGCTCTACCACCACTCGTACGAGGGCAGTGATGATGGCTCGTTCGGGTGGGTTCTCGGCGCATACTATGGCCCCAAGCACTACATCGGCAGCCTTGCACCCGCCGATTTTGCAGAGCTGCAAAGCTGTGCCGAAGCGCCGGATGCCCCCTACAATGACGCCTTCATTCACGTCGATGCCATCACCGAAGAGGGGGATGAGCTGAGCCTTTCGCTCTACTATGATCAGCGGGATCCGGAGCCGATTCTCAGCTTGCCCTACCTCAATCTGGTGTCCCGCACCTTCTGGAAGAAAGTCGACTTTTTGCTCAACAAGAAATATGATCTTCCTGCCCGTGTGCGCCGCAGTGGGCTCGAGCAGTGATAGCGGGCTTGCCTCTGCCGCTTCTCCCTCCGGGAGAGCTCAGTGTGCAGTTGCCAGCGGTGCAAGCAGGTCTTCCAGCTCTGCCAGCGAGGCCACTCGCGAGAGTGCCGGGCGCAGGGGCTTGGTGCCGGGTATACCCTTGGCATAGGCGAGCAGGCGCGAGCGCATGGCGCGCATGGTGGGCAGCTCATCCCCGTAGTGCCGGCTCTCAATGGCCATGCGCGTGTGCCTCAGCATGAAAGCAATACGCTCAGCCGCCGCGGGCTCCGGCAGCAGCGTGCCATCTGCCAGCAGGGCCTTGGCGCGGCGGAAAAGCCAGGGGGCATTCATGGCCGCGCGGCCGATCATCACCCCGGCCACACCGGCTTCATCGCGCGCGCGCAGCACGTCCTCCGGGGTGGCGAGATCACCATTGCCGATGATGGGAACGCGCACTCGCGCGGCGCAGGTGCGGATGATGCCCCAATCTGCCTGCCCGCTGTACTGCTGGGCGCGGGTGCGCCCGTGGATGGTGATGGCGCGCACGCCGGCATCCTCCAAGCGCAGGCACGCTTCCTCGGCGCAGATGTGGGAGGCATCCCAGCCGATGCGGATCTTGGCAGTCACCGGGCAGTCATCCCCCAGCTCTGCCACCACAGCCGCCGCCACGCGCTGCAGCAGCGGCAGGTCTTTCAGCAGGGAGGAGCCGCCGTTCTTCCCCACCACCTTGGGCACAGGGCAGCCGGCGTTGATATCCAAAAAATCCGGGTGCAGCGCATCCACAATCACACGCGCCGCCTGCGCCATGTGCGCCGGGTCAGCGCCGAAGATCTGCGCGCCGAGCGGGCGGTGCGCCTGCTCAAACTCCACATAGCGGCGCGTGCGCTGCCAGGCCTGCAGCACCCCCTCGGCAGACACAAACTCCGTCTCCATCACATCCGCCCCCTCTTCTTTGCAAAGAGTGCGGAAGATGGGATCCGTGACCCCCGCCATGGGGGCCAGATACAGGGGGAAGTGGCGCAGCCAGTCCATGTGTCAGCCGGGTAAAAAAGCGTCTTCCACAGCTACACAACTGTGGAAGACGCCACGAAAACAACCTTATGAAAGGGGATAAAGCCCGGAGGGAAAAGCACCTCAGGCAGCCTGAGCCGCGCGAACTTTCTTGATGATGGAGGCAACAGTCTCAGAGGGCTTGGCGCCGTTCTTGAGCCACTTCTCCACTTTTTCGAGATCCAGCTTGTAGTTCACACCTTCCACCATCGGGTCATACGTGCCCACCTGCTCGATGAAAGCACCATCGCGGCGCTTGTGGCTGTCCACAACAACGATTTTGTAATAAGGACGATCCTTGGATCCCTGGCGGTTGAGTCGAATTGCTACCATACGATAAAATAAAAATTGTGAGTTGTTTTCGCGCTGCGCACCCGGTGAGGGTGAGCAACGGGCAGTCAAGGTAACACACGCCCCCTACCTTGTCAAGCGCAAAGAAGAATTTATTTCATTTTTCCGGCATCAGCCGCGCTCACTTGGCCCCATGCCGCAGCAACTTCTCGCGAAAATGAATCAACATGCGGCTTGACTTGAGAAAACTTAGCATTATGATATCAGGCACACACACGCCTATGCCCTCTCTTCTCGACCAGCTCAAGCAGTACACCACCGTGGTGGCGGATACGGGTGATTTCCGCCAGATGGAGGAGTTCGCCCCCCAGGATGCCACCACGAACCCCTCGCTCATCCTCGCAGCTGCGGCCGACCCGCAATACCGCCCCATCATTGATGAAGTGGTGGCGGAGTTCCGCCACAGCCCGCTGAGCGGCCCCGCCCTGGCAGCAGCTATGATGAACCGCGTCATTGTCGCCTTCGGGCTGGAGATTCTCAAGCGCATCCCCGGCCGGGTTTCGAGCGAGGTGGATGCCCGCTTGTCGTTCGACACGGAGGGCACGGTGAGCAAGGCGCAGGAGATCATGGCGCTGTATGAGGCCGCCGGCATCCCGCGCGAGCGCGTGCTCATCAAGATAGCCTCCACATGGGAGGGCATACAGGCCGCGCGCGTGCTCGAGCAGCAGGGCATCCACTGCAACCTCACCCTCCTCTTCAGCCAAGTGCAGGCCGTGGCCTGTGCTGAGGCAGGCGTGCGCCTCATCTCGCCCTTTGTCGGCCGCATTCTGGATTGGTACAAATCCCACACCGGCGAATCCTACACCGCAGAGACAGACCCCGGCGTGCTCTCCGTGCGCAGCATCTACCACTATTACAAGAAGCACGGCTACCCGGTGCAGATCATGGGCGCCTCTTTCCGCAACACGGGGGAAATTCTCGCACTTGCGGGGTGTGATCTGCTCACCATCTCCCCCAATCTTCTGGCCGAACTCGCCGCCACAGAGGGCAGCCTCACCCCGGCGCTCTCACCGGCAGATTCAGCCGCCATGGAGATCCCCCGCCTGCCGGCAGATGAGAAAAGCTTCCGCTTCCTTTTCAACGAGGACGCCATGGCCACGGAGAAGACAGCCGAAGGCATCCGCCGCTTTTCGGCTGATATCCGCCGGCTTGAAAACCTCCTTCTCTCGCTCCGCGAGGCCTCTCTTTCCTAAACCCATTATCCACCCCGCACCCCATTATTATCATGAAAGTACTCGTTACCGGAGGCGCCGGCTACATCGGCTCCCACACTGTGCGCCAGCTCGTCAAGAGCGGCGCGGAGGTCACCGTGCTCGACAGCATGATCTACGGCCACCCGGCGGCCATCGTGGATCCTGAGGTCACCCTGATCAAGGGCGACCTGGGGGATCCCTCCGTCATCTACCCCCTGCTGGTGAAGGGCCAATTCGACGCCGTCGTCCACTTTGCCGCCTTTATCCAAGTGGGTGAATCTGTGAAAGACCCGCTCAAATACTACGAAAACAACATCGCCAAGCCGCTCACCCTCCTGCGCGCCATGCTTCTGGCCGGCACCAAGCGCTTTGTCTTCTCCTCCACAGCGGCCACCTACGGCGTGCCCTCGCAGATGCCCATCCCCGAGACAGAGAAGCAGGACCCCATCAATCCCTACGGCGGCTCGAAGCTCATGCTCGAAAAAGTATGCCGCGACTGCGAGCAGGCCTACGGCCTCAAGAGCGTTTTCCTGCGCTACTTCAATGCCTCCGGCGCTGCTGAGGATGGCCTCATCGGCGAGGATCACGACCCGGAGTCCCACCTCATCCCCGTCATCCTGCAAGCCATCAAGGGCGAGCGCCCCGGTATCACGGTGTACGGCACGGATTATGACACGCCGGACGGCACCTGCGTGCGCGACTACATCCACGTGGATGACCTGGCCGATGCGCACCTGCGCGCCCTGGACTACCTCATGAAGGGGGGCGATACTAACTGCTTCAACCTCGGCACGGGCAAGGGGCTCTCGGTGAAAGAGATCATCGACGCCGCCGAGAAGGTGACCGGCCAAAAAGCGCCGGTGACCTATGGCCCGCGCCGCGAGGGCGACCCGCCCTACCTCATCGCTGACTCGCGCAAGGCGAAAGAGGTGCTCGGCTGGGTGCCCCGCTACCAGGATGCCACGCAGATTGTCGCGACGGCGTGGAAATGGATGAACGGCCCCCACGGCGGCCACTATTGATCCGCGCCTCAGAGAGGCCGCGCCGCTGCGGCCGCTTGTTTCTCTTTTCAGCCGGGTTGCCTGAGCAGCCCGGCTGTTTTGCCACACTTCGCGCGCGCCGGCTGCCAGCGGCTGAACACAAGCGGCTTACACACCCCGCATCCGCTCTTCTCTTTTTAAAAGAGACACCCAACACGCGGGATGGCATGCACTCATAATCAACACCTTTTAACAGGCGGAGCTTGGCTGACACCCCTTAAAGCCCCTCGTATAACAAAACAAATACAAGACACGAGTGCATGAAAGCTAAGCGCTAACCATTGTTCACTCTTGACATCTCTTTTAAAAAGAGATATACAACAAGCCGTTGTTTGAGTGTAACACAAGCAGGCAAATATGGAGAAAAAAGGCTTTTTAGAACACCTCGCAGGCCTACGCGGCGTGGCCATCATCCTGGTCATGCTCTTTCATTTGAACGCCAGCACATGGGGGCACGGCTACCTCGGCGTGGATGTCTTTCTGGTGATGACAGGCTACCTGCTGTTCCGCTCCCGGCTCGCCAAGGGCGCCGGCCCCACCGGCCTCCGCGAAAGCGCCACCTTCCTGTGCAAGCGCGTGCAGCGCATCGTGCCGCCCATGCTACTGCTCATCATCGGCACCATCCTCGCGGGCATGCTGTTCCTCTGGTGGCAGGATGAGCTGTTCTCCGGCAAAGTAGGATTTGCGGCCTGCCTGGGCAAGGCAAACCTGATGCTCAAGCGCGAGTTTGATGACTACTTTGCCAATGACTCGGCTTTTGTGCCGCTGCTGCACCTGTGGTACCTCTCCGTCACCCTTCAGATCTACCTCATCTACGCCGTGGGCAACCTCCTCATGGAGCGCCTGCCGCGGCGCGTCCTCGTGTGGGGGCTCGCACTGGTGGGCGGCGCCTCGCTGGCCTATGCATATGCCGCCCCGCTGCTCGAGTGGCTCAGCGCGCAGGGACTCCCCACATGGGAGGGAGTCAAGCGCGTTTCCTATTACCAGACCCTCCCGCGCTTGTGGGAAGTGCTGGCGGGCGGGCTCGTGTGCGTCTTGCCCGGGTTGTCGGCCCGCCGGTGGCTGGCAGACCTGGCCACCATCGGCGGGCTGCTGTGCATCCTGCTGCCCGCGCTGGCCGGCAGCTGGCTCCCGGCAGAATTCCCCGGCACACTAGCCGTGGTGGCAGGCGCTGTGCTCACCCTCCGCTACGCACCTGAGAGCCGCGCCTACCCCCTGCTGAGCAACAAACCCCTCGTCCTGCTCGGCGGCATCTCCTTCTCCCTCTACCTGGTGCACATGCCCATCATCGTCTTCATGCGCATGTGGGTCTACGGCGAGCCCGGCGCCGCCTACAGCGTGCTCATCCTCGGCGTCGCGCTGGCGGCAGCCGTGGGCTTCTACCACGGCATCGAAAAACGGCGCTTCCCCTGGTG
This sequence comes from Akkermansiaceae bacterium, assembly GCA_022510805.1. Taxonomy (GTDB): domain Bacteria; phylum Verrucomicrobiota; class Verrucomicrobiia; order Verrucomicrobiales; family Akkermansiaceae; genus Akkermansia. Next base: position 2,932 of record JAFLSS010000055.1, on the reverse strand, counting down.
GCTGATCCTCCTGCTCTGGTGCGTCACCTTCTTCTTATCCCGCACCACGCGCAAGACAGAGGGCTTCCGCGCCTACGCGGCTCCCAGCCAGTGGGAGCTCCCCGCCTATGATCAGTGGCGCCTCTGTGAGCACCCGGAGACCACCCGCGACTTCCGGGCAGAGAAATTCCCGCTTTTTGACGGCGTTTTCCGCGTGATGAACCAAACGCACCGCCAGCCCGGCAGCATGCCGCACACCCTGCTGGCCATGGGGAGTGACGAGCGCCCCACCTGCTTGCTGATAGGTGATAGCCACGCCGCCCACTCCTACGCCGGGCTGGACACCGTGCTGCGCCAAGAGGGCATCTCCGGCGCGTACCTCGCCTCCTACATCTACCCCCTCCACGGCTGGGAAGAGGACCGCAAACCCAACTACAAGCAGACCCCGCCGCGCGAGGTGGCGCTTTTTGAGTGGCTCTCCGCCCACCCCGAGATCACGCACATCATCATCGGCCAGCGCTGGTGGGTCCGCCTCAACACCGAAACCGACCGGCACACGCAAGACCTGCGCCTCTTCCTGACCCGGCTGCGCGACCTCGGCAAGTCTGCCGTCATCCTCGGCCCCACACCCGAGTTCGGCCCGCAAGCCGCCCTCCTGCACTACGATAAGATCTTCTCCCTGCAGGGCATCACCAGCACCGAGGCAGAGCAACAGGCCGCCACCTGCACAAGGCAGCAATACCTGCACACCCACGCCACCGCGCTGCGCGTGCTGCGGCAGATGCAGGATGAGGGGCTCTGCCGCCTCATAGAGCCGCTCGACACCCTGCCGGAGGGTGAGCTTTTCCGCTCCCTGCAAGGGGGTGTCCTCATGATGACGGATGCCAACCACATGAGCGTGGGGATGTCCCGGCTCATCATGCAGCAGCTGCGCCACCAGCTGCGCGCCGCCCTCACCCCGGCCACCCCCTGACACCCACGCCCGCCGCCCCGCATCCACCCCCTGCGTGCATGGCGCGCATGCGCCCTTGACTCGCGCGGGGATTCTGATAAAATGCTGACCATGACACGCTACAATGGAGAACAGGTACTAGTCGTACCCCGCGCAGCATTTGACGCCGTGGGCGCCTTTCACGGCGTGAGGCTCAACCCGGAAGACTATCTCCACGCCTTTCTGCAGCCCGGCGTGGCCCGCTATATGGACCGCGACACCGCCGAGCAAAGCCCCCAGTTCAAGCAGATCATCGCCTACGCCATCTTCCGCCACCAAGGCCGCATCCTCGCATATGCCCGCACCTCCAAGGGGGGGGAAACACGCCTGCACAACAAGATGTCCCTCGGCATCGGCGGGCACATCAACCCGGTCGATGGGCTGACAGACAGCATCTCCACCTACCTGGCCGGCATGGAGCGCGAAATCCGCGAGGAGATCACCTTCTCCGGCTCAGCCACGCAGCGCCTCTACGCCGTCATCAATGACGACACCAATGAAGTGGGCAGCGTGCACTTGGGTATAGTCCACCTGTTCGAGCTGGACACAGACGAAGTGGCGCCCAATGAGAAAGCCCTCGCGGAGCTCGGGTTTCACAGCCTCGATGAGCTCGCCGGCCCCCTCTACGAACGGCTGGAAACATGGTCCGCCATCTGTGTGGACGCCCTGCGCTCCGGCGGCGCCGAATAACCTGATCCTCCCCCCGCCCTCACCCACCCCGGCAGCATGGCAAACAAGAGCAAAAAACGCGCACGCAAGAACAAAAAGCGCGCGCGCGCCCTCATGGCCGCCCTGCTCGCCGCCATGCTCATGGGCTCCCTCTGCATCTTTGTGCGCGAATCCGGGTGCAGCGCGCAAGCCTGCTCGCTGGCGAGGTTCGGCATCGGCTTCCTCATCATCGGCAGCATCGCCATCATCCGGCGCCTGCGCGGGCGCGGCAGGCTCAGCTTCTCGCCGGCCTCCTTTGCCTCAGGCGTGAGCATCGGCCTCTGCATCCTCTTTTACTTCCTGGCCATCCAATACACCTCCGCCGCCATAGCCGCCCTTCTCCCGGCCACAGGGCCCCTGCTCTCCGCCGTCTGGGAATCCCTGCTCGAAAAGCGGCTTCCACCGCGGCGGGATGTACTCCTGCTGCTCACCGCCGGGCTCGGCATCGTCATCGTGGCCACCTACTCCCCGCATAACACCCCCGGGCATGATGACGCGCAGGGCATCCTCTATGGAATCCTCTGCGGGCTGTGCTATTCATTCTACCTCGTGCTCAACCGCTGCATGTCCGCCGAGGTGCAGATGATGCAGCGGCTTTTCTGGCAATCCGCCGCCGGCGCGCTCGTGCTGCTCATCCCGCTCTACCTGGGCGGGGCGGACGCGCTGCAGGGACTCAGCAGCGGCTGGCCATGGCTCATCGGCATCGGCGTGCTGCAGGGAGTAGGCGTGCTGGCGCTCGTGGCCTACGCCATGCGCCACCTCACCTCACTCGAGTTCGGCATCATCTCCTGCCTTGAGCCCACAGAAGCCACCCTCATCGGCCGCGCCGTCTATGCAGAGGCCATCCTCCCGGGGCAGTGGCCGGGGTTCCTGCTCGTCCTCATCACCATCATCTCCAAATCCCAGCGCCACCTCGGCTGGAAAATGCGCAGCCTCCTCGCCCGGCAAAGCGGCCGCCGCCGAGTCCGCGCATAAAAAAGAGGCCAAGCGTGTGAATTTCATTGACAAACGGAGCCGAAAAGCGTATCTTAGCAGCCCCTGCTGATGCTGCATTATCAACAACGGAAGGCTGAGGGATCACACGCAGCACCTTCCACCCCAACCGCTCCTCCTGCTACAAGGTGGAGCACCCCTACGAAAAAAAATGATCAACGAACTCATCACCAACATGGTGGAAGCCGGCGTGCACTTCGGTCACCAGACCCGCAAGTGGCACCCCAACATGAAGAAGTACATTCTCACCCAGAAGAATGG
>JAFLSS010000054.1 GCA_022510805.1 Akkermansiaceae bacterium | reverse complement strand
GGCTGAATCCGGCGTGGGCAACCGCTCAAATCTCAGAACATATAGCAGCAGAGCCGAAAACACGCCGAGAAACCGCCGTATGCCATAAATGGCACGTACGGTGGTGAGAGAGGGGGGGCGAGAGCCCCCGGCTCGATTAGCCTGCTTTCCATGAATCTGCGCTTGCAATTTGGGCTGTTGTGTGGTAGAAAATGCCTTTCGTTAGACTTGTGAACTTCGTTACACCATCATTCGTTGTGTTTTTTCTGCTAGTGCTCTGCGTGAGTTGGGCGCTGCGCGGCTACAATACGCTCTACCGCCGTTTTTTGCTCTTGTCGAGTCTGGTGTTTTACTGGTATGCCGGCGGGGCATATATCTCGCTGTTGTTCTTGGTGGCTTTTTTGAATTGGGGTTGCGTGCGGCTGATGGATCGGCGGGGGATGCGCAAGCGTTTTTGGATGGTGAGCATCACGGTGGCGCTGCATGTGGCGCTGCTGGTCTTTTTCAAATATTATGAGGCCGGTGTGGCTTGGGCGATATCGATATGGGGAGGGGATGCGGAGTGGCTGATCCAGCCTTTCCTCGCATCGCTGGTGATGCCGATCGGGTTTTCGTTCTTCACGTTCCAAGGGCTTTCGTACACGATAGATCACTACCGAGACGAGGGGCTGGCGCCGCGCAGTTATGCGGATGTGCTCTCATATGTGGCGTTCTTCCCCACGGTGATGAGTGGCCCGATCATGCGCGAGGATAATTTTTTCCCGCAGCTGCGCACGAGCTATGCGGGGGAGGAGGATTTCAGCGAGGGGATCACGCTGGTGCTCAGCGGTCTATTCAAAAAGGTGGTGCTGGCCACCTACCTGCAGATGCATTTGGTGGATGATGTGTTTGCCAACCCCGGCGAATACACCTCGCTGGCGACTCTGCTGGGTATCTATGCGTACACGATCCAAATTTACTGCGATTTTTCGGGCTACACTGACATGGCGCTGGGCATCGGGCGCTTGATGGGATTTCACCTGCCCAAGAATTTCGATGCGCCCTATCGCTCCCTCAGCCTGCAGGAGTTTTGGCACCGCTGGCATATCAGCCTCTCGACCTGGCTGCGGGATTACCTCTACATCCCCCTCGGCGGCAGCCGCCGCGGCAACCGCTATGTGAATCTCATCATCACGATGGTGATCGGCGGCATGTGGCACGGCAGCAGTCTCAGCTTCCTCATCTGGGGCTTTTTCCACGGCTTGGGGCTGGCGGTGGTGCATGGGTGGCAGCAGCTGGGCAAGGCGCTGCGCATTCAGCGCGTGCCGCGTGTGCTGTCATGGCCGTGGGCGCTGATCAGCTGGGTGCTCACGCTGCATTTTGTCGCGCTGCTGTGGGTGTTTTTCCGGGCGGATTCCTGTGAGGAAGCGCTGCGCGTGCTGGAGCAAGTGAGGGCAGGGGTGCAGGAGGGGGCAGGCGTGGCGCTGCCGGTGCTGGTGGTGATAGGGTGGGGGCTGGCGTTGCAATTTGTCGGAGGCCCCTTGCGCCGCGGTTTTGCGCGGACGCTGGGTGCTGTACCCTGGCCTGTGCAGGCGGTAGTGGCCGGGCTGCTGGGCAGTTTGATTCTTAATATGGGGCCGGAAGGCACTCTTCCCTTTATTTATACGAAATTCTAATGACTACGATCTTTCCTCGATTACCGAATGGGCTCACCATTTGTCTCTCCGCGACTCTTTGTGCCTCTGTGGTGGCGCTGCAAAATGCAGAGAGTTTTGCCGGCAAGCTGGAGCAGGTGGTGTATGATGTGTCAGAGTTGGCTGCTGCGGCGGCTGAGGCGCCGGACTGGCTGCGCTGGGCTGGCTGCATCACGCATGCAGGGAGACTCAATGAGCTGGAACTGGAGGCCATCCGCCGCGTGGCGCTCGTGATCTCTCCTGTGCTTCAGGGTGAACTGACGGCGGATGATGAGATGCCCGCCGCGGTGACCCCGCAGCAGGAGATGCCGGCGGTGGCTGATGCAGCGGCAGCTGCGGCGGAGGAGACGCCTGCCGATGCTCCCGCGGCAGAGGAGCTGCCCCTGGCGCAGCCGGTGCTCCCGGAGGAGCGCCCGAGCGAGGCGCTGCCTGCCCCTCAAAGCCGCTGGTGGGGCCTGCTCTCGCAGCCGCTGCGCACGCCGCATACCTTCGTGGGTGAAGTGCATGACTCCGCGCTCTACGCCGGCACACTTGTGGTGCGTCCCGTGGCCGAGGTGCAGCCCGTGGCCGAGGTTCAAGCCGTGGCCGAGGTTCAAGCCGTGGCCGAGGTGCAGCCCGTGACCGAAGTGCAGCCTGTGGCTGAGGTGCAGCCCGTGGCCGAGGTGCAGCCTGTGGCTGAAGTGCAGCCTGTGGCCGAGGTTCAAGCCGTGGCCGAGGTTCAGCCTGTGGCCGAGGTGCAAGCGGTGGCTGAGGTTCAGCCCGTGGCTGAGGTTCAGCCCGTGGCCGAGGTGCAGCCTGTGGCCGAGGTGCAGCCTGTGGCCGAGGTGCAGCCTGTGGCCGAGGTTCAAGCCGTGGCTGAGGTGCAGCCTGTGGCCGAGGTGCAGCCTGTGGCTGAGGTGCAGCCTGTGGCTGAGGTTCAAGCGGTGGCCGAGGTGAAGCCCGCTGCTGAGGAGAAGCCAGTGGCTGAGGAGTCCGGGGAAGAGAAGAAGCCCGAGCCGCCGGCGGGGCCTGAGACTCCGAAGGCGGGGCCGGCTGTTCTGGCGGCTGCGGGTTTGGCTTCGCAGGCGCAGGAGTTGAATGGCGCGACAGAGGCACCGCCGATGCGCTGCCGTATTATGTTGGTGGGGGATTCGCTGATGGAGGATCTCGGCCCGCTGATGCACCGCAATATGAGCAAGCGCTACGGACTGGAGTTTGTCATCAGCGCGAAGTTTTCGACAGGGCTTTGCCGGCCGGATCGCTTCAACTGGGCGGCACACATGCGCGAGCAGGTGGCCAAGCGCCCGCCGGATCTGGTGGTGTTTTTCATGGGCGCGAATGATGGGATGCCCATCAAGGAGGGGCGCCGCTTTGTGCCCACCGGTGGTCAGGAGTGGAAGGAGGCGTATAAGCGCAAGATCGACGAGCTGGTGAGCATTGCTCGCGGGGTGGGGGCAGATGTCATCTGGGTGGAGATGCCGGCTGTGGGCGGGGCGTACAATAAGCAGCTGCATGCCAACCAGGTCGCGCAGCGGGAGTATTGTGAGGAGCATGGCATCACCACGCTGCGGACAGATCCTCTTTTCTCCGGCGAGTGGGGCAGGTTTGAGCCGTATGGCACATACAACGGCAAGACTGTGCGCCTGCGCAGCAAGGATGTGACGCACCTCACCACGGCGGGTAATGCCAAGCTGTATGACCACCTCAAGCCCATTGTCGAGCAGCGCTTGCTCGCGTTTTATCGCGCCCACCCGGAGCGCCGTCTCTCGGCTGATGAGCTGAGCCGCATCCGCAAGGTGCCGGTGGTCTACACGTGCAAATACTCTGCCTCTGATTCCTCCAAACAGGTGGCGCCGCATCCCGCCCGCCAATAAGCAACGCTTCTGCTGCATGAAAATGGTCAACATAAGGTCTCTTCTCGCGTGTGTGGTGTGGGCGTGCGCCCTGCTGGGCGGTGGCTGGGCTGAGGGCTTGGAGCTCAAGCCGGGCATGGGCTGGCTGAAGCCGGGTGGGGAGTGGAATCTGCGGACGCCGATACGCGTGCTGCTGGCGGGGGATTCGCTCATGCAGAGCTTGGGTCCGCAGATGCGTGATTCTCTCAGGGGGTATACCAATCTGACGTTGATACCCTTTGGCCGCAAATCGACCGGCCTGAGCCGCTCTGATTATTACAACTGGCCGCGCGCGCTCAAGGAGCGGCTTGTGGCCGATAAGCCGCATCTGGTGATTTTTTGGGTGGGCACCAATGACCCGCAGGGGATATATGGCAAGAGCGGCTTGGGTGAGCCGTGCTCGAATGCGTGGCAGCTTGCTTACCTGGGCAAAATCCGCGAGATTTTTCACCTCGTGCAGCAGCACAGAGCGCGGTTGATTCTCATGGGCCCCCCCGTGGTGAGTGATCCCAAGCTGGATGCGCAGCTGGCCACTATCAACAAGCTGATGGGCTGGGTCTGCCGCAAGGATGGCGTGTGCTATGTGGACACGCGCTCCATCTTGTCGGACTCGCGGGGGCGCTTCCTCGCTGAGGGCTCCCTGCTGAGCGGGCGCCGCGTGAGCCTGCGCACGCCCGATGGGGTACACATCACCACCGGCGGCAACCAGCGCATCATGGAGCACCTGCTGCCCTATGTCTCGCTGGAGCTCAAGCGCTGTTTTTACACGCAGCCGGCATCCGGCACCGCCGCCAAGCCCGGCGCCCGCAGCGGGGCGCAGCTTTCGGGGAAATCTGCCGCGCGCTGATGCCGGCGTGAGGCAGGGCGCCCGGCGGACTATTTGCGGGCGGAGGGGCGGTCTTTGTGCGTGCCGGTGAGCCCGGCTTCGCGCTCGCGGGCGCGCTGTTTCCAAAGGGGGGAGCTGCGCTCTTTCTTCTGCTTTTTGCGCGCTTGTTTGGCGGCGTGTCGCGCAAGCTCTGCCGCCAGGCGCGCTTGCTTTTCGCGGGCGAGCCGCGCTTCTTCCATGCGTTTTTGCACACGGGCGGAGTGCTCATTGCCAGCGGGGCTGATGCGCCATGGCCCCACGCCGCCGGATTCGGTGATGGGCAGGCAGATCATCTCCGGGTCGATAAAGCGGATTTGCCGGTAGAGAAGCTCGCGGATGTGGGCGAGCAGGCTTTTGGCCGGGTAGAAATCTGAGCTGCTGAGCTCGATGGTGAAGGCGATGCGTATATGCTTGGCCTGGAGGCTCATGCGGGCCATATCGCGCAGGGATATCCCCTCTGCCGGTTCCTCCTCCGGGGCGCAGAGTGCCGCCGTGCGCAGCAGAAAAAGACAGTCGCGCACCTTGCGGCAGAGTTTTTCAACAAGGTCCTGCACCTTGGGGCGCGCGTTGAAGCGGTAGTCCTTCACCTCAATGAGCCAGAGCTCTTTCTTGCCCGGGTGGTAGAGCATGAAGTCCATCTCCTTGCAGCTGTTGCAGAAGTTTTGGGCGTGGTGCGAGTAAAAGGGGGAGCATTCGGAGCGGCACACGTAGTACCCCGCGTCGAAATGGAAGCGGTGCAAGCCTTCTACACAAGTGGTGCCGGGTTGGTACATCAGCAGGGGGCGGTGGGGGCGGGCGGCATGCGCAGGTAGCGGTCTGCCTGCTCCATTTCAGCTTCGAGGCTATCGAGCGGGCCTATCTCATCCGGCGTGTGGCCGGCGCTCACCTGCACGGGGGCTCCCGGCTCCGGCGGGGTGTGCAGGCTGATGAAGCGGCGCGTGATGCCGCTGTGGCTCTCTTGGCGCAGGCGGATGACGAGTTCACGCAGCAAAAACAGGCTGTGGGTGCTCAGGATGAGCTGCACGCCGGCGCGGCTCAGGCCGAGCATGATGCCGCAGAGCAGGGGCAGGTGCGCGGGGTTCAGATTCATCTCCGGCTCATCCCAGAAGAGGGTGCTGCCGGGGCGTAGGTTGCCATTTGCAATGAGGAGGGAGAGTGTGGCCGGGCGCTTGAAGCCCTCTGCCACGAGACTCATCTCCAGCGGGGGCTCGCTGCCGCGCTGGAGTTCAAAGCGTGAGTTGACTCGCCGCACGCGCCCGCGCAGCATGGCGGAGATGAGGCGCTGCACGCTGCGCAGCTCATCCGCCGGGGGTGGTGCGGTGCTGCTTTCATCCTCGAGCGCGCTGCACAGATCCCGGCTGATGGGGTCTAGCAGCTCCGGGCTGCGCTTGCTGAGCTGCGCATAGCAGGGAAAGAGTGAGAATACCTCGCGCGGGGGCATGTAGAGGGCATTCTCTTGCAGAAAGCGCTGCGGCATGGTGGTGATGCTCAGCTGGTCGCTTTCTCTGCCGGCGGAGAGGGTGAATGCGACCTCCGCGCAGCCGAGGGGCGCCTTGTCTCCCTGAAAGGAAGCGTGCACGCGCGCCGGCTCTCCCGCGCGCTGCCGCGAGATGAGTGAGGCCAGCTCACGCGCGCCGAACGCGCCGAGCAGGTGGCGCCGCAGCCGCCCTTCCTCTGCCCAGGTCTCGGGGAACTCGCGGCGCAGGCTTTTCTCGCTCCATTTGCTGAGGGCGTAGCTCAGCTTGAGGAGGTGGCTTTTGCCTGAGTCATTGCTCCCGATGATCACATTGATACCGGGCACAAAGTCGACGGCGATTTGCCGGGGGAAGATGGTGATTCCCTCTACCACGAGTTTGCGTATCATCGCATCTAATTTACCATAAGCCGCCTCATGGCTCAAGACTAAGATGGGGCTGCGCGCCGAAAAATCCTCCGCCCGCGTGCGCGCGCTATTTTGCGCATTCTTCTATTAATGCCTTGATATAGGCCGAGGTATGAGATATCATAGTGGCTCAACCCATGAAACAGAAAGTCTATATATCCGATGTTGAACAATTATCGCCGGAGCAGCTTGAGTCATTGCTGGAGAGTGCAGAGCAGGGAGATGCAGCGGCAATGCATCAGTATGCGGTTCAACTCTTTGTGAAAGACGATAGTGATTGCGTTTCCTGGTTAAAGAAAGCCGTAAGGCTAAAGCATGTGGAAGCTACTGCTGACTTGGGGATGCTTTTCACATATGGAATACATGTCAAGAAAGATGAAAAATATGGTTTTCAACTGTTGAAGCGCGCCGCTGAGTCCAAAAATTCTTATGCGCAAATGAATTTGGGACTCTGCTTTCTGTATGGAAAAGGTACGAAGAGGAACTACAAACAGGCTGCGTACTGGTTTGCCCAAGCCGTAGAGCAGGGGAATATGGATGCTGTGTATGAGCTGGCTGAGTGCTATTTTAGCGGGTGTGGTGTGAAGCAGGACATGGAGCTCGCCTGCCGTATGTATTTGGATGCTGCGGAGAATGGGAACGTGGAAGCCATGAACGCATTGGGATCGTGCTACATGTCAGGAAATGGTGTGGAAAAGGATGAGCTTCAAGGGCTTTATTGGACACAAAAATCCGCAGAAGCCGGATACTTCGAGGCGATGATGTCTCTGGCTCATATATACATGTTTGGTACAGAAAAGATCATGAGGGATCATACGCTTGCTCGCTGCTGGATGAGAGCTGCCGTAGAGGCCGGCAGCCTGAAGGAAGACGATAAGGTGGAGGATGCTCTTGGATTCCTTGATATGCTGGATGATCTGAAGTCACAAGGAGTGAGCGGAGAGATAAAATTGAGCCAAGCTATTCTGCATAATCCGAATTTGTAACATGCGTCAGTGAGCTTGCTCTTTTTACCTCACTCGCTTGAGGTATCAGAAGCCGAACAGCCGTTATTATAAGGCTCTGTTTGAGTTTTGCTGGAGCGTTAGAGAGATGAGAGTAAACAAAAAAAGCGACACTCCAGTCTTGCATTCTCTTGTAACACTCGTTACAAGGTTTTGTGATTAAGAAAATATACGAATGCAAGGGCTGGAGTGTCGCCGCGATTATTATCCGCGATTTTAAGTTATATGTCAATTTGGTAATTGATCGTAGATGCAATTTTTATTGCACTCTCAGAACGCGCGGCACTCTGCTCATTTTGCTTGCATCGCGCGCGGAAATGTTGGAGAATGAGCGGCGTGATGCCTGCTGATCAACCGGAGATTCTTGCCCCTGCCGGCAATTGGGAGTGTGTGCTGGCGGCTGTGGCCAATGGCGCAGATGCGGTCTATTTTGGCCTGGAGAAGTTCAATGCGCGCATGCGGGCAGATAATTTCCGCCTGTCGGATCTGGCTGAGCTGGTGCCTTTCTTGCACGCGCGCGGTGTGCGCGCGTATGTGGCGCTCAATGTGCTGATCTTCCCGCGCGAGCTGCCTGAGGCGCTGGAGTATGTGGCCGCGCTGGATGCAGCCGGGGTGGATGGCGTCATTGTGCAGGACATGGGGCTCGCGGCGCTCATGGCGCAGCAGCGCCGCGCCGGCCGCTGGCAGCTGGAGCTGCATATCTCCACCCAGATGACTGTGTGCAGCCCCGAGGCGGTGCGGCTGGTGGATGAGTTGTTCGACCCGGAGCAGATTGTGCTGGCCCGCGAGCTCTCGCTGCGCGAGATCGAGGCCTGCGCGCGCGCAACCGGCAAGCGGATTGAGGTGTTCTGCCACGGCGCGCTCTGTGTGGCATATTCCGGCCAATGCCTCACCAGCGAGAGCCTGGGCTGCCGCAGCGCCAACCGCGGCGAGTGCGCCCAGGCGTGCCGCCTGCCGTACCGGCTGGAGGTAGATGGCCGCGTGCGCGACTTTGGCGAGCGGCGCTACCTGTTTTCGCCGCAGGATTTGTGTGCTCTCTCCCTCGTGCCCGAGATGCTGGCGGCCGGGGTGCACTCCTTTAAGATCGAGGGGCGCCTCAAAACGCCGGAATATGTGGCTGCGGTGACTCGCGCCTACCGCCGCGCGCTGGATGCGGCTCTGCGGGGTGAGCCGCTGCACAAGGCCGCCGCTGTGGCCGATGTGTACGCCATGCAGATGGCCTTCTCCCGCGGTTTTTCCACCGGGTGGCTGGAGGGGACTCACCACCCGCGCCTCACTCACGGCCGCTTTGGCAAGAAACGCGGTGCCTTCGCGGGGCGTATCTCCCGCTGCGGCTCCGGCTGGGTGGAGCTGGAGAGCGCGCCGGCGGTGCCTGTGGCGCCGGGGGATGGCTTTGTGCTGGATGCCGGGCAGGACCGCAATGATGAGCAGGGGGGACGCGTGTGGAAAACGGAGGGCAGGAGGCTTTTTTTTCACGGCAAGGGGAGCCGCATTGACTGGGCGCAGGTGCGCCCGGGGCAGCTGCTGTGGAAGACGGCGGATCCGGCGCTCGAGAAGAGTCTGCGCGCTTCGTGGCGCGGGGTGAGCCGCGCGCCGCAGGCGGGGCTGGAGCTGCTGGTGGAGGGCAAACTGGGTGAGCCGCTCGCTCTGGTGTGCGGTGAGCTCCGCGTGCTGAGCAGGGTGCTGCTGCAGCGTGCGGAAAAACGCGCCCTGTCTCCCGAGGTGCTGGAGGCTCAGCTGGGGCGGCTCGGCGGCACCGGTTTTTCGCTCAGCCGCTGTATATGCCGGGTAGAGCCGGGGCTCATGCTACCGCTCTCTGAGCTCAACCGCATGCGCCGCGAGCTGGTGGCGCTGCTGCCGCCGCCCGCCGCTCAGGCGGCCCCGCTCCGCCCCGCTGGCTTCTCTCTGCCGCAGCCTGCTGCTTTTGAGCCCGCGGCTCCGGCGGTGGCGCCGGAGTTGGCTGTCCTCTGCCGAGAGGAGGCGCAGGCCTTTGCCTCCGCTGCCGCCGGGGTGCCCCGCTTGTATCTCGACTTCACCGATTTGAAAACGCTGCCGCGTGTGGCGGCAGAGATCCGCCGCTCATTCCCGGGCGTGCAGCTCTGGCCGGCCACGCTGCGCATCATGAAGCCCCACGAAGCCGGCTATTTCAAATACATCACCGCCGCTGAGCCGGATGGCGTGCTGGTGCGGAATCTGGGGGCGGCTGAGTGGTGGCGCGACAAGGGACTGCCGCTGGTGGGCGATTTTTCGTTGAATGCCGCCAATGCGCAGAGCGTGCATGTGTGGCGCGCGTATGGACTCCGGGCTGTCACCGCATCCTATGATCTGAATGCGGCTCAGCTGGAGGATCTGCTGGCCTGCGGCTGCGGCCCTTGGCTGGAGCTGACGCTCCACCAGCACATGCCGCTCTTCCACTCCGAGCATTGCGTGTTCTGCACCTTCCTCTCGCGTGGGCGCAATTTCATGGACTGCGGCCGCCCGTGTGAGCAGCACCGCGTGCGCGTGGTGGATCGCGCGCACGCGCGGCATTTCCTGCGCAGTGATGAAGGCTGCCGCAACACGCTGTTCAACGCGCGCGCGCAGACAGCGGCGCGCTGTGCTCAGGCGGCACTGCTGGCCGGGGTGCCGCGCTTCCGGCTCGAGCTGCTTGAGGAGTCGGCAGAGCAGACGCAGCGCTTGCTGGAGCTATACCGCGCCCTCCTCGCGGGGCGCCTGGCTCCGGCGGCTCTCGTGCGCAGCCTCGGGGTGCTGGATCGCCCCGGTGTCACCGAAATTGAAGCCTGATCCCCGTTCTCTATGCACTCCTCGACTCCAGACAATGTCCCTCACCGCCGCGGCCTGTGGATTCTCAGCCCCTTGGCCGTGTTTTTCCTGCTCTACGTGCTCACCTCCACCTGCGTGGGAGATTTTTATAAGATGCCGGTATCTGTGGCCTTTGGTGCGGCGGCGGCATGGGCGCTGGCCCTGTTTCGCGGCGTTCCCTTTGCGCGCAAGGTCGACATCTTTTCCCGCGGCGCCGCACACCGCAACATTATGATGATGCTGTGGATCTTCCTGATGGCCGGCGCCTTTGCCCAGTCCGCACGCGCCATCGGCGCGGTCGACGCCGCCGTCAACCTCACCCTTCACCTCGTCCCCTCCGGCATGCTGCTGGCCGGGCTCTTCCTGGCGGCCTGCCTCATCTCCCTGTCCGTAGGCACCTCCGTGGGCACCATTGTCGCGCTCATGCCGGTGGCCGTGGGGCTTGCAGAGAAAGCACATGCCTCCGTGCCGCTGATGGCCGGCATCGTCGTGGGCGGCGCCTTTTTCGGGGATAATCTGTCCTTCATCTCCGACACCACCATCGCCGCCACCCGCACGCAGGGGTGCTCCATGCAGAGCAAATTCTACGCCAATCTGCGCATCGTCCTCCCCGCCGCGCTGGTGGGGCTGTGCATCTATGTGTGGCTCGGCCTGGGGCTGCCGGCAGTAGAGCTCGCGGGCAGGGTAGAGTGGCTGCGTGTCATTCCCTATCTTGTCGTCCTCATTCTCGCGCTCGCGGGGTGCAATGTGTTGTTGGTCCTCTTTCTCGGCGTGCTCTCCACAGGCGCTGTGGCCCTGCTGCAGGGCGCCGGGCTCATGGAGTGGGTGAACTCGCTGGGGCAGGGGATGCTGGGCATGGGCGAGCTCACCATAGTGACCCTGCTCGCAGGCGGCCTGCTGGGGCTGATCCGCCACTTCGGCGGTATTGAATACGTGGTGCAGCGCATGGCGCGCCTCATCTGCGGACGCCGCTCCGCCGAGCTCGGCATCTCGCTCATGGTCGTGTTGGCCAACCTGTGCACCGCCAACAACACTGTCGCCATCCTGACCGTGGGAGACATCGCGCGCCACATTGCAGAGCGCTTCGGCATCCCTCCCGCACGTGCTGCCAGCTTGCTGGACACCTTCTCCTGCCTCGCGCAGGGGCTGCTGCCCTATGGCGCCCAGCTGCTCATGGGCGCCCAGCTCGCAGGGCTCAATGCTCTGGAGGTGATTCCTTTCCTCTTTTACCCCGTGCTCGTGGGAACCGCTGCGCTGGCTTACATCCTGCTGCGCCCCGCGGCGCGTCCTGATCAAGAGCGCCCCGCTGCCTGAGGGTAGGGGGCGCGCGCGCTGAGCCCCGCCGGGCTGCGCTGCCGCTTCTGCCGCGCCCCCGCCTCCAGCCAAAAGCCCCACCATCCGGTTGGATGGTGGGGCTTTTTGAGTCGACCTCGCGCGGGAAGCACGAGCCTTATCCCGTTGCTTGCAGGCTTGGCTTAAAGCAGAGCTTTCAAGTGCGCCACGATGTTGTCCTTCGACGTCGCGCCGACAATCGTATCCGCCAGCTCGCCATTTTTGAAGAAGAGCAGCGTCGGAATCGAGCGGATGCCGTAGCGATTGGCCAGAGCCGCGCTGTCATCCACATTGACCTTGCCCACTTTTGCGGACCCCGCCATCTCGGTGGCCACTTGGTCAACGATCGGAGAGATCATCTTGCAGGGGCCACACCAGGTCGCCCAGAAATCCACAAGCACGGGCACTGCGGATTGCAGCACCTCTGCCTCGAAATTAGCTTCTGTAATTTGTAATGCCATAGTTGAAAGAAGTGACAGCTGAAAATTCTGCTGTGTTGATTATGTGTTTACTCATCCTCCTCGTCCTCTTCCTCGGTGTCGGAAGAGCTGCCCGAGTCAGCGGAGTCGCCATCATCAGAATCATCTTCAGCGGCCGCGCTGCTGCTCGCGTCACTAGCTCCCGGATCGCCGAAGAGGTATTCCGACACGCGGTTCGGTGTCTGGTCTGCCGTGTAGGCCGTGAAGGCAAAGAGCCCCGCGAGCAAAAGCGCAACCACGGAGATGCCGAGATGCACAGGCTGGAGCCCCGGTGCCTCCTCTTCCTCCGCTGCCGTATCCTTGGCAGAAGCTGTCTGGCGGCTGAGCCCCGCCGGCTTGGTGAAGCCTGTCGGCTTGGAGGCTGCGGGCTTGCCGAGCGGTGCCGTCGCAGCGGGCATGGATACCGTAGGCGTCGCGCTTGTCTTGGGCGCCGCATTGGTGGACAGCTTAGGCGCTGCGGGTTTCGCCGGAGCGGCCGGGCGATTAAGGGGTACTGTGGCAGCCGGTGCGGGCGCTGCGGGTGCAGTGGGCGGCACGGGACGCGAGGGCACTGCCGGCGCTGCCGGACGCGGCGGGATGGGCGCTGCAGGAGCTGCTCCCGGAGGTACCGGTGCAGCAGGGCGCGGGATAGCCGGCGCGACGGGCGCCATGGGAGCTGCCGGACGTGAGGGCATGACCGGCGCCATGGGCGGCCTGGGGATTCCCGGCTGCGGCGGGCGCGGCACTGCGCCTACCGGCGGCACGGGAGCTGCCGGGCGCATGGGGACGGGAGGTGCTGCAGGTGCATGGGGCGGCACCGGGATGACTGGTGCCGTAGGCGGTACAGGCGGAGGGACGGGAGGAGTGCTCATGGCGTATAAGTCTGCCACCATAGTGATGGGGCTCTCTTATACTGCACTTTTTTTCGCGTCATTGCAAGCGGAAAACGCACCTAAATGTGATTTTTTTTCTCTCTGATTGCTTTTACACGTCAGAAAAATCCAGCCGGTGGAATTTCCACAAGTAGGAGCTGCTTTGCCGCGACTCCCACACAAGGATGAGCATGCCTCCCAGCAGTAGAAGGCGCATGCCGGTGTCGAGCGGGTAGTTCACGATTTCATGCGTGCTTCCTAAGCAATTGCAGCTTAATTCTAACCCGCGGATCCATGCCTGCAGGTACAGGAGGATGAAGATGCTTGTCATCACGCTTCCCCAGAGGGCTGCGCCCCGGTAGAGCAGCCGCAGTAAGAGGCAGACACCCACGACAAGCTCCATCGCGACTCCGATGCAGGCGAGCGGCATGGAAAAAAACTCCGGCAGCAGGCGGCTGCGGGTCAAAAACTCGGCTGTTTCGTCCAATCCGCTTATTTTGAGCAGGCCGGTGATGATAAAAAACATTCCCATGCCCACGCGCAGTAGAAAGGTGAGCAGCAGCAGGAGTCGGGGCTTGCGTGTGGTGAGATCACTCATGGTCAGGGCTTTAGTGCAGGTCGATTTGCAAGGAAACGGGGCAGTGGTCTGACCCCGTGATGTCGCTGTGGATCTGCGCCCCTGTCACTCGCGGCATGAGGCTTTCACTCACGCAGAAATAATCAATCCGCCACCCCACATTGCGAGCGCGGGCACCACCGCGGAAACTCCACCATGAGTAGGCGTCCCGCTTGTCGGGATTCAGCCGCCGGTACGTATCGGCAAAGCCGCTTCGCAGCAGCTGCGTAAAGCCGGCGCGCTCCTCATCCGAAAAGCCGGCGCTGAAGTGGTTGCTGTCCGGCCGCGCGAGATCGATCTCCTCATGCGCCACATTCAAATCCCCACAAAAGACCACAGGTTTACTCTCTGCCAAGCGGGCCACATAGCGGCGGAATGCTTCATCCCATTGCTGGCGGTAGGGCAGGCGCGCCAGCTCATTCTGCGAGTTCGGGGTGTAGCAGTTCACCAAGTAAAACGTCTCAAACTCCATGGTGGCGACTCGCCCCTCGGTGTCATGCTCAGGCTCGCCGATCCCTGTGCTGGTGCTCAGCGGCGCCCGGCGAGAGAGGGTCAGCACTCCCGAGTACCCGGGCCGCTCCGCAGGGTTCCACACGCGGTGCGGCCAGCTCGCCAGCCACAAGTCACTCACCTGGTCCGGCCGGGCTTTTACCTCCTGCATGCACAAGATATCCGGCTGCAGGGCATCCATCTTCTCAGCCAGCCCCTTGCCGAGGGTGGCTCGCAAGCCGTTCACGTTCCAACTCACAATATTCATGCTCCTTGAGAGCCTATCGCAACTGGAGCCGTCTGTCAATGCCGAACGCCTTTTCTCTTGCTTTTTGGCAAAGCGCGTGTATGATGGCTCCCATGGGGCGCTTATCTATCCCGGAGTATGTGATGACGCTGGCGCATGTGGCCGCCTTGCGCTCGGAGGACCCGTACCGCAAGGTGGGTGCCGCTGCGCTCGATGCTGACAATCGAGTCATTGGCACCGCTTACAATGGGCTTTTCCCCGGGTTTGACGCACCGGCGGATTTCTGGTCCTCACGCGATGAGCGGCAGAAATACATGCTCCATGCCGAGGTGAACCTGTGCAGTCTCTTCAAGCGAGGCGAAGCGCGCATTGTCGCCTGCACCACCATGCCCTGCACCTCATGCATGCAGGCTCTTTGCGCCCATGGCGTGCGCACGATCTACTATGGCCAGGACTACCCGGAATCGCAGGCCCCGGCCATCGCCGCCCTCTATGGGGTCGAGCTCATCCACGTGCCGTCCTACCCCTTATCAGGGCAATTCCCGCTCGTCTTCTGAGCTTTCTTCCCGGCGCCGCGCTCCCTTCAGCGCCCCCGCTCACATGCGGCTGAGTAGCTGGGTGAGCTCCAGCTGAAAGCCCTGCATCTCATCCGGTGAGGGCTGCCCACTCAGCGCGCGCCAGCCGAACTGCCCCAACTGGTCAATCTGCCATTCGCCGTGCGCTCCCCCGGGGAAATCAACCTTGCCGGATACGAGCGTGCCCGGAAGCTGCAAGTCATCCAGTGTCACTTTCACCTTGCCCTCCTGCGCGGGTTTAGCCTCTGCCGGCGCATCCGATGAACTCCCTGCTGCCGGCTGCTGCGGCGCCTCCGGCTTTGCCTCGGCGATCTCAATGCCGTGATCCAGCAGTAGAAAACGCACCTCCATATAGGTGAGATGCACCCCACACTCGGTCTGCAATCTCTTCTGGATTCCATTCAAATCGACTCCGGCGGCCGCCCATTGGCGCACGCTTTGCAAGCATTCATCCGTGATTGTTGCGCTCATGGCTGCATTTTACGCCTGATTACCCCGCGAATCAAGCCTAATCCGAGCCTTGCACACGCATTCCTCAGGTGGAATGAGGACGTTTTGCTCATCTTTTGGGAGCGTATAAGGCTGTTTCAGCGCTTTTGCTCGAAAAATGTGACGAAAAAAATCATGTTTCTATCTGTTTGATTATGCGTTGATTGTGTCGGCGTGGTGTTGTTTGTTTGAAGTTTTTTCAAAATTTTTTCTGAAAAAAGCTTGACGCAGGTGGGGGCTGGTGGTATGCTTT
>JAFLSS010000053.1 GCA_022510805.1 Akkermansiaceae bacterium | reverse complement strand
TCCGCGGTGTGTATCGTCTTCCACCGATAGGCCTTGATTTCCCCATTCTCCTTTCGCAGCTGCAGTGAATAGTCGTGGCTCAGCGCCATGTTGTCATGAGATGATTTCTGAAACTTTTCTATTACTTGCTGAGGGACACCCAATGTGTTGATATCAACAGGAATGCGTTGAAAATCGACTATGCCGGTATCGACGGCATGTAGCGCGCGTGCGTATTCATCACTGTGCTCAAATAAATACTTGCTCAGGAATACCCGCTGACCATCTGCCTTTATCACACAAAGGGTATGAGTAAACCAGTAGAAAACCTTCATCACAGCCTCCGCAAGCCCGGCCGGCTGAATCTCTGCTATGGTGTGCAGCAATACTTTTGAGGCCGGCAGCGTGAGTCCGAGCTGGTGTGCGAAAAGCTTTTCTCCTTCTCCGACAAAAAGAGATGACTCTAAAATAAACTCGTGCTTCTCGTTATCCCGCTCAAATATAAGCCTTTCAGATCTTGCTCGCGTGCAGGAGAGCCGCTCCCTCAATACCTCGAAGAGTACCGTTTCAATGTGGTATGTCCATATTTCTCCATCAATCATCATGCTGATGTCAAATACAGTTGGTCGCGCTGCGCTGTTCTTGTCCAAGGCGTACGGAACAGAGGAAATCGTCCCGCTGCATACCAAATGCTTCAGTTCGCTCAATGCGCGAACAAATGTGCTTTTCCCGGATGCGTTGGCCCCGAACATGGCGGCCAGAGGCAGCAGCTTCAAGTGAGGTCGCTGCGGCACTCCCAGCAAGCTCTCTTTATCATTTCGAGCCTTGCTTGCTACCATGGAAAACTCCGTTTCATCACGATACGATGCGTAATTCGAGAATGTAAAGTTAATGAGCATAGCTTTACTCTTTATATACCATCTCCCCTGAACACCGTCAATCACAAAACGAGATTTTTTCTCCTTTTGTGATCGTCCATTCCCGTTTTTGATGAGTTTTTGGATATTTTCTGCACGAAATAGTGCGTTTTTCGCGCGCTACGGGGCATGGCTTGCCCTGCCCCGGCTCGGGCGCCATAGATGAAGAAAGAGCCGCAGGCGAGCAGATGACCGCCTGCGGCTCTTGAGCTCCACCGGCAGAGAGCGGGTGCTCCCCACCGGCGGCCGGGGTGTTGATCAGAATTGCATCTTGTAGCCGATGACGGCGTTGGCATTGGTGTAGTTCCCCCACAGCTCCGCATTCACGTCGAAGAAGACATCGCTGTCCTTCCCCACGGGCACGGAGAGTCCTGCGCCGAATTCCACACCCACAGAGCCGGAGGAGGCGGACTCCACCTTGCCCTGCAGCGCGCCCTCATGCAGGAATGCCACTTTCGACTCGTTCGAGGAGTCACCCGCGCGGGCTTTCACGATGGCCCGTGCCTCAAACACGCAGCTCTTGTTCCACACGCTGTCCACGATGGTCTGGTAGCGGGCACCCAGGCCGAAGGTGACCGAGTTGAGCTGCTGATCCCCCACGCGCAGGGCGGCATTGCTGGCGCTCGATTCGGTGTAGCCGTTGATCGCCGCATGGCGGAAGCTGATATTCAATATGGGCTGCAGCACCGAGTCTTTCGACTCATTGAGCGGGATGCTGTAGCCCGCCTCATACATGAGGCCGAGGGCCATGCCATCCGTGCTGCCCTTTGTCTTGTAGCGGCTCAGGCCGTAGTCGACCGTGCGCTCCACATCCAGCTGCGCCTGACCCAGCGTCGCGATGAACGAGTGCTGCCACGCGCCCTGCTTCACCTGCGCGAACGCCGACACATAGTACGTGTCCATGTCGCCTTTCAGGTGGTCGGGGCCCTCGCCGGTCAAGTCATTGTACATGGCCGTGAGCGCCAGGCCGAGGGCAGCATCCTTGCTGACACTCGCACTCATGCCCACCGTGCCGCCCCAGCCTGTCTTCTTGTAGCCGGGCAGCATGCCGTCGGCCTCCTGCTTGTGGTAATCAGACTCAGCATTCAGCCACACGTTGAACACCTCTCCCGGATCCTTGCTGTATGTGAGTGACAGGGCGCGGTTGCGCATGAGGCGCAGCTGGCGGTCCACATCATCGCCGAAGGCCTGCCCCATCACCGCTGTGCTGGAGCCCGCCGCCGCCGCGAGGATCTCATTTGCCTTATTCACCGCCGCGATTTCCGGCCGGCCGGATTCCATGAGCAGGGCATACACCACGGTGTCCAGACCCGCCAGATCACCGCCGTACACATAGCTGTTCTCAACATTCCAGAGCATCCGCGCGCCGGCCAGGGAGTTCTTATTGTCGGCAAAGTTGGCATAGGTGGTCGAGCCATCTATGTAGGTCTTGAGGTAGACTGTCCGGTCATCCCCGGAGTATTCGATAAACACGTCGGACGCGTTGCGGATGCCGGTGAGGTACCAGGACACGCCGTTGAGCTGGCGCGCCAGGCTGCCGTCATCCTGAGCCACGGTGATGGTGGCCAGCGTCACGGTGTCGCCATCTTGCCCGGCCAGAGTGGCCAAGCCCTCATACTGGCCTATGGTGATGGAGGAATAGCTATCTGCCTGCAGTGACTGCAGGTGCAGGCCATCGCCGGCCTTGGCATTCGGCAGGTCGAGCAAGATGCTTGTGAAGGAGCCGCGCTCCAGCGCCAGCGAGCCCATGGTCAGCGAATTGCTGCCGTTCGCGCCGGCCAGGTCGAACACCACACGCCCGCCGCGGTTGTTGGCCACATTCCAGCCGGTGCCGCCCTTCACGCCGGTGAAGCGCTGCGCGTAGTCGCTCGCGGCAAAGCTCATCGTGCCGCTGTATTGCTCGAGACTGCCCGTGAAGGTGCGGTCCGCCCCCGCCACGGTGAAGGACATATCCTTGGCGCCGGAGAGCTCACCGCCGCCTGTCATGCCGGCCAGATCCCACACGGGTTCATCCGCTGACACGCTGCGCATCCTCGGCGCGGGCACTGCCAGCACCGCCCCCTCCTGCACGTGCAGCAGCACGTGGGCCAGGCGGCTCTTCTGATCCACCGTCACCACGCCGCTTCCCACACTCAGCGTGCCGGCCAGCGCGGCATCCTCATTGCCCAGCGTGAGCCCGGCGCCCACAGACGCGCCATCCCGCAGATCCAGCACACCGCCCTCCAGGCGCACATGCTCGCGCGCTCCGGCAGGCAGCACATAGCCCTTCTGCTCCTCCAGCGCGCCGCGCACTGTCAGGGTGGCCTCCTCTCCCAGCACCAGCTGGCCATCATTTCCGGCGAAGCGGATTCCTCCCTCGCCCAGGTCATTGGCCGCGCCTTCCAGCTGGAGCACGCCGCTCGTGAGGGTCAGGCCGCCCGCGCCCTCAAGTGTCAGGTTGCCGCGCAGCACTGTCGTGGACTCCACATCCAGCATGCCGTCGACATCCTCATACATGTGTTTCACCTGCAGCTCAGCATCGCTGATGGTGATATTACCATCAAAGGTCAGAGTCTTCTCCACCTGCACGCCGTACTGCTGCTCGATGTTCTTGATCACAGCATCACTCAGCGCGTTGGACAGCGTCACCTTGGTGGCCTGCTGCGGGTCACCCTTCACCACCAGATCACCCGTGTCAGAGCCCATCAGGTTGTGGATGGTCAGGCCATCTTCTGCCCAGGTGTCCGGCACGTCCACCCCCGTGAGGTCTATCGTGGTGCTGCTCGTCACCACCACGGCATCATAGCCGCCCACGGAGTCGTAGATATTGGCGCCGCTCTCCAGCCCCCAGTTGCTGCCGGTGTTGTCATCCGAGCTGATGTAGATATTGCTTCCGGCGGGCGTATCCGTCTCGGCGGCCTTCTCAAAGAGCAGCGCGCCATATTTGGTCAGCTTCAGCGTCATGCCCAGCGCCACAAACGCGGCATCCATCTTCACCCTGCCGCCGACACGCTGCAGTTTGGTCAGGTCACCATGCGAGAGATAATACTCCACACTGCCCTCTGTGTCGAGGGCCTCCAGGTCGTTGGCAATGGCGCTTGTCTGCACGTTCAGCGTGGCGTCTGCGGCCAATTGCAGCAGCGCATCCGTATCCAGCAGCGCCCCCGTGCTCTGCAGCATGGAGCTGCCGAGGGTGATGTTGTTATCACCCGCGAGCACAATTCCATCCGGCGCGCTGCCGATGCCGATCACCCGGCTGCCGGCGCTCAGCGCGCTGAGTGTGAGCTGCATCTTGCCATCATTCAAGGCGTTGTTCAGATCAAACGTGCAGTTGCCCGCCGCCGTGGCATCGCTCACTGACACCCGGCCCACCACTCCCGCAGCATCCACGCCGTTGAGCGTGCCGCCGCCATTGAGCGCCAGGTGATACGAGCCCTCCACCCCGGCTTCGATATTCAGCGTGCTGCCGGCCACCAGCGACACGCTGTAATCTCCCTGCACTCCATCCTCCAGCGTCAGGGTGCTCCCCGCCGCCAGCTCATACGCGCCCTTCAAAGCAGCCGCATCCGCTGACACCCCGGTCACCCGCAGCTCCACATTCTCCGCCAGCTGCACCGTCGCATTATTATCGACCTTCACCTCATACTCCTCCCCGGCAGCATTGGCCAGCAGAGTCAGCGTGCTCTCTCCCTCCGTCACCACCAAGCCCGCACCGCCGAGACTCTTGAGCCCCACCTCCGCCTCATTCTTCAGCGTGATGGTGTCAAAATTCTCGATAGTGGCTTTCAGCTCCGGCAACTTGGCGCCGGAGAAGACAAGGGTGCGGCCACTGCACTCCTGACCGCCGGAAAGCGTGCCCGTCCATTGGTAGAAATTACTCTTCTGCGTGATATCCGCAAGCGTCACCGTGGCCTTGCCATCCACCGAAGTATTGGGGATAATAGAAGCAGTGTTTCCGAACAGGTTAGCATTAGGAACCGAGCCGGCCGTGATCATCGTAACAGCAGGCGCGAAGATCGTTCGGTCGCCGGTGATGGTAATACTTCTGCTGCCGACAGTACCTACATAACCGCCGGCGGCAACATTGCCGACCAAGGTACCGCCATTGAGGAAAATCTCCACGGCTCCGATTCGAGCGGCACCAGTGGTCGAACCGCCGATGATATGGCCGAAGGTGCCTTCATTGATCACTATGCGGTACGTGCCTGTGATACCTTTCGTGGCTTGGAAAGCACCCGCAATGGAGGGCTTCACTCCACCATAATCCGTTGTGTCATTTATTGTAAGGTTTTCCGATGAGAACTCGACATACAGATCACCGTCAATACCACCATTTTTGACATTGAGCGTACCGAAAAACGCTCCGTATGTTTTTTGCTCGGCGAGATCGACAACTCGCAGATAGCCGTTACCAGTGAAGGTTTGATCTTCCGAGCTGTTGCCTCTATTGCCATGGAAGCCCCAATATTTGGAAATAGATGCCGTCCCTGTCAATGTGACATAGAGAGGACCCGTATAATCACCATCGGAATTGACAAATGCGTTTTGAGCAGAATTGCCGCTGCTGACAACAGCTCCTATTTTACCATTGAGACTATCGCTAATACCCCCATTCTGCACTATCTCAAGATCCCTATCCAACACATCATCATCACCGCACCAATCCTTTCTGCCGGGGAAATCACCATAATCAAAGGTGGTGCCGGTGGGGGCAATGAGGGGGTTGCCATTCTCCACACCCTCGGTCGTGGGTGCCCAGGCGCCGGTGCCGTCCAAGCTCAGGCTCTCCAGGGTGATCGTGCCCCCCGTATTGTTGGTGATGGTGAGTCCGTTGATAGCCGTGTTGCCCGTATTGTCGCGCGCCTCAGCGATCAGCTGGTCATCCAGCCAGACATAGAACCCCGTGGGGAGGCCGCGGGAGGCATTGCCGTAGATATAGGCAATGCGCAGCGACTCCGTGAGCTCTGTCATATCCAGCGAGTAGAGCACAGAATCCCCCCATTGGATGTAGGCCTCATTGATATTGAGCGTGCCGTAGTGGGTACCATCGCCGATGCTGACGGAGAAATTACCCGTGGTGTTCCAGCCGTTGTCCGAGCCATTGCCCACGCCGCCCTTGATGGTGAAATCCACCGTGAAACCGTGGGAGAGATCCGCGCCGGAGCCCCAGTTGTAGGTGGAGGTGCTCCCGGCAGAAATGGGCGCAGAAATGTCGCCCCAGCCGATGCCCGCATTGCGGATGGCATCATAATTGAGAACAAAATCTTCCGCGCTCTTGCGCTCCTGCCCGGCGGTGCGCCCGGCGTAGCCCAGCGCCTTGGCCACATTGCCGCCGATGATGAGATCCCCCTGCGCATTGGGGTGAAGGTTGTCAGCACCGCCCCCGGCGCCTACGGCTCGGAACATGGACGCCACACCCTGGCCTGCCCAACCATCCGGCGCCGCTACATCAATGATCCCTTTATCAGACTGCACAATGGTAACCCCCTTCTGACCAGCCCATTCCTTCAATGCCTCATTGTACGCACGCACCCCGGCCAAATCGTCACCGTCGGTACCCGCTTTCCCTTGAGCATACCAAGTAGGCACCGTCAGCAGCACGATATCAACATCTGCACCGCTCTTCTCTCGCATGGTGTCGATGATTATATCCATATCACCATCACCGCTCCAAGTATTCTCACCCGTCTTGGTGCCGAGAAGTTTTCCTTGCAACGTTTCCAAACCATCTCCCGGTTTATATGTCTTGTTTCCCAGCAAGTCATTCGTGCCGATCAGCATGAAATAGGTGGACGGCGTATCATTCTCACCTATGCAATAATTACCTTTAGGCGTTTCAAAGCGAAACCATTGGCGCATGGTTCCCAGCACCTTGTTGAAGTCGGCGTTTACACCATCAGTAGTTCCGGCAATCTCTGCCGCATGCTGACCGAACTGAGCCGAATGGATATTCTTCCACATAGAATAACCATAGATCAGATTCGTATTCATGTCGCCCTGAGTATTACCATCGCGTATACCCATCTCATTGTACAAGATGCCATTATCCACAAATATCTTGTGCAACTCCCAGCGGTAGGATTTCGATGCTGTACCATGAGTGATGGAATCACCCACGAACATCGTATCACCAAGATCGATAGGAGTCGTGAACGTGGTGGCCGCCGAGCTGACAGCCGCGCCGGCGGCCAGCAGGCAGGACAAGATAGCCGAGCGCAGAGTGAGAGGAAGGTGGAGTTTCATGATGATGGGGGAAGATATTGAGAATGAGGTTGACTACCTTGTAGCGCATCTCTTTTTAAAAGAGATGCACAAACAGACAGGCATGTTGACATTAGAGATAAATCCTTTGTCTAATCTACATATTACACAAAATGGCCCGGCGTGTCAGGCTTTTTTTTAATGATTGATAAGAATAATCCTCTCAACTGCATGAAAATAGAAAACAACAGCATGCGCATCTCCTTTAAAAAGAGAATGGCACAGCCAATATGCGATAGACGGCTCACGCAGCGCCGGCAGCACAGATTGCGGGCTTGACTATGCCGCGCCACTTCATTATGATACCGCCTGTTCATGATCTCGGTACCCACCTACGCGCTCGATGTGCTCCGCCAGCTGACGCACTATGGCTACAAGGCCTATGTGGTGGGCGGCTGCGTGAGGGACAGCCTGCTGGGGCGCGAGCCGGCAGATTGGGATGTGTGCACCAATGCCACCCCGGAGGAGATGCTCGCGGTGTTCCGCAAGTTTCGCGTGTTCAAGACGGGGCTCAAGCACGGCACGCTCACGGTGCGCTCGCGCGGGCGCTCGGTGGAGGTGACCACCTTCCGCACCGATGGCGCCTACACCGACAACCGGCACCCGGATGCGGTCACCTTTGTCACACGTGTGGAGGATGACCTGGCGCGGCGAGATTTTACCATCAACGCCATGGCCTACCACCCGGAGGAGGGGCTGGTGGATGCCTTTGACGGCCGGGCTGACCTGGCCGCCCGCACTCTGCGCTGCGTGGGCGAGCCCGACCGCCGCTTTCAGGAGGACGGCCTGCGCATCCTGCGGGCGCTGCGCTTTGCGGCGCGCTTTGAGTTCGGCATCGAGCGCGAAACCGCCTATGCCATCTCGCGCAATCGCCACCTGCTGGAGAATATCAGCGCGGAGCGCATCTTCAAAGAGCTGCAGGGGATCCTCTGCGCGCAGGGCGCGGGTGACATGCTCACCGCCTTTCCTGAGGTCATGGGCATCATCCTCCCCGAGCTGGCCTCCCTGTGCAGCCAAGAAGCGCACGGGGACAACGCCTGGGCGCACACAGTAAGAGCTGTCTGCGCCGCGCCGGCAGATGCCTTCCCCCTGCGCCTGGCCATGCTGCTGCACAGCGTGCCGGCGCAGGCACACGCCGCCCTGCTCCGCCTGAAGAGTGACAACGCCACGCTGCGCCTCGTCACCACCCTCGTGCGCGAGCTGGAGACCCCGCTGCCCACCACACGCCCCGCCATGCGCCGCCTCATCGGCCGGCTGGGGGTGGAGACCCTGCAGGCGCTTTTCTGCGCCAAGCAAGCCCACCTGCGCGCCACCGGCGAGCCGGAGCCCCCCCTGCGCCGCGCCCGCCTGCTGGCGGATGCTCTGCTGGATGGCCCGCCCGCCTACACCGCGGCAGATCTCGCCCTCACGGGCAATGACCTCATCTCCCTGGGCATGCGGCCGGGGCCGCAGCTGGGGCGAGTGCTCGCCACCCTGCTCTCCGAGGTGCAGGACGAGAAGCTGCCCAATGAGCGCGAGGCGCTGGCCGCGCGAGCCGGTGAGCTCTGCGCTGAGTAGGCCGCTTATTTGCCGCGGATACCGCCGGACTCCGGCGCGTATGAGCCGGTGGAATCCATGAGCAGGGAGCTCAGATCCACCTCTGCCTCCGTGCGGTTGGAGATGATCACCCCATCCGCCGAGCCGGCAGAGGGAAGCGCCTCGCCGATGAGCTGATCCCCCAACCACACATAAAAACCACTCTTCACACCGCGCTCCGGCTCGCCCTGCACATAGGCCACGCGCAGCGCGCCGGGCAGCCCGGCAGAGGCATCCAGCGAGTACAGCGCCTGGTCATTCCACATGATGTACGCCTCCTGTATGCGCAGCGTGCCGGCGTCCCGCCCATTGCCCACGCTCACGCAGAACGCGCTCTTCTTGTCCCAGCCGCCGGCTGCGCCATCCCCCACGCCGCCGCTGAGGGAAAATGAAAGCGAGAAGCCACCGGCCGGGCGGCTCTGCCACCGGATCACCCGCTCCTCCCCCGGCGCAAAGGCAAGAGGAAGCGCACGCTCCGCCCACTCAAACGCCGCGTCACCGCGGCGCGGCTGCCCGACTGTGGCGCCGGCATACCCCAGCGCCTTGGCCACATTGCCCGCAATCAGCAGAGCCCCCTGATCATTCGGGTGCAGGCCATTCGGCCCCTTCTCCGCATACATGCTCTTCAGGCCGCGGCCTATGATGGGGCTGGCGGCATCTGCCATGCCGGCATCCACGCTGACCATGATCACACCACTCTCCTCCCCCTGCGCCTGAGCCCACTCGCGCAGCTGCCTGTTGATCTCGCGGACACCCGTCATATGATTCGGCACATAGGGCGCATCATACCACTGATACCAAGTCGGAATCTCGATAAAAATCACACGCGCCTCAGGATTGGCCGCCTTGATCTCCG
Source organism: Akkermansiaceae bacterium (assembly GCA_022510805.1). GTDB lineage: Bacteria > Verrucomicrobiota > Verrucomicrobiia > Verrucomicrobiales > Akkermansiaceae > Akkermansia. Next base: position 6,137 of record JAFLSS010000053.1, on the reverse strand, counting down.
AGAGAATGAGCCCGAAATTCTCCTTGATACCGGCGGCAATGGCATCCGTCTTCGCCGCATCCCAATCACACCGGTGATCAGGAGCCGCAGGCGTGATGGCATCATTCGTGCCGAGCAGCACAAAAAACGTGCTGATCTTCTTGCCGTCCACCGGCGTGAGCTCATCGCAAGCGCTCGGCGCCCGGCCGAGCCACTGGGCAAGCGTCGTGTTGCGGAACTTGCCGCTGGCGCGCGTGCCCGAGACATCTGACGACATGGCGCCGGAATACGCCGCATGCCAATTGTGAAAGATGGTATCCCCATAAGCCACATCCACATGCTGAGAGGAGTGCAGCATGCGCCGGCGGTGACTGCCGCGCACCACCCCAACCTCCTCATAGGAAATGCCGTTATCCACCAGCAGGCGGTGCATCCACCAGCGCCAGGAAATATTGGCATCCGGCGAGCCGTGGGTGATAGAATCGCCGATAAACATCGTCCCGCCCAAGCTCTCCGGCGCGCGGAACTCCGCCCGTGCGTCCCCTATCCCCAGCAGGCTCAACCCCGCCGCCCATACCAAACCCAGGTGAAAAACGTATCGCAGTCTCATAATTCAAGCATTTACCTCTGCCCATTATACCATCTTACCCGCCACAAGCAATGCCTTTTTGCCGGAGCTAACGCACATGAAACAAACTGCCGCAGAATGGACACAATGAACGGATCGGGTAAGATATAGCCGTCACGCCGACTCCCGCTCCCTCAAGACTCGTTCAGCCGGAGTCCTCATTCAATGAATAACACATGCGAAAGCATAACTCCTGCAGGGTGAGTACCACGCCTGCCCCTTTCTCTTCCACGATATATGCACACTCACCAGCGTGTATTTTCCTTGCCGGGCGAGCACATGCAATGGTTCTATTCGGAAATCCCACTCACCCATACTCCTCTGTTGTGCAGTGTTTTGACCACGCAAGGCATATTGCTGAACACATGATCGCTTCAATGCCACAAGACACCTCTTCAATCTGATTTGATGACAGTATGGGCTGACTTTACTTCGAGATGGCTTGTAGAGTTCTTCGTTTTCCTCTATGGGAAGCACGCGGCACCCTCGGCTACCGCCACCTTTAATAATGTACATAGCATATGTAACGCCAAAGGCATCTCCGAGCCTTGAGACCTCAAGGGTCGCAAAAACATATCTGTTCGTCTGCTCCAATATCTCAAATTCCGCGTATATATTGACCTCACCAAAACGAAATATACTGAATCTATTGTTTTCTATCAATCTTCGATGCTCACCAATCTGCCAAACATAATACCAACGAATGAGACTGCAACATTTTACCAACAGCCTCTTGATGGCCTTTTTATCGTTAGATCGACAATTGATATGAAAATTATTCAACATGATAACCTCCTCTCCCCCCGTGATGACATCATAATGCGTGACCACATACCCTAAAGATTTGTTCAGATTGGATATCCTAATTTATTTTTTGATGATTTTTATTTTAATTTGGTCAATTGTAGCTCTGTAGTCACCTTCTACTCGAAGAACACCATTAGCCACAGCATGAGTATTATCAGTAAATGATAACGTAACATCTAATCTAAACGATTCTAGATCATCTCTCCCTCCGAATTCATCTGGAACATCATCTCCTCCAATATACAATTTCGCATTTCCCTCGTTATTTATTCTATATTCTGCCCTTGCCGCCACTTTAGGGAAAGATGGCGTATCCTTTAACCCACTACTGATATACTGCCTCAACGGCATTTTCACTCGAAGGCTTGAACCAGATGCGATTGATTTAATTTTACCTTTTGAGAAGTCAATTTTCATAGGGGACAGTATGTACTTTCCCTGCATATTGACATTTTGGGGCTTTACAACGGCCTGTGAAAAATCCAGCTCCATTATGCAATCCTTCATTATTTGAGTAGACGGAGCGTTCGTAACTTTCTTGTTTTGATTCTTATAATTTGCTATAGCGCTTGGATTATCCTCTTTTAAAGCATACGCGCAACTTGCATTTTGGTGAAAAATCGCAGCTAAACAAAAAATGGCAGTTATAGACCTTAAGTATCTCACACTATGACTCCTTTCTATAATTATTTTTTCTTTTTTGGACATGTTATTTTCCTTTTTTCATAGCTAGTTAAATGCTTATAGCTAGAATTTGTATCTTTTAAACGTCGCCTCAGCTCATTAGTTCCATCCTTTCCGCTCCTCGCGCCGATCCCCTTCAAAATAACATCAACTGACTTGCAGCATGAATTTTTACATATATTTTCTGCCTCTTGCAAAGCAGACTTCAACGCTTGCTTGAAGGCATTAGCAAATCCCTGTCTTCTGTCTTGCGGCGATTTACCTCCATTTAGTCCCGCATTATTCTTTTTGTTGTCTTCCTTTCCCCTGTTTCTATCTCCTAGATATGAGTTCTGCAAATTTGGAAATCCCGGAATAGCATATCTTTGGTTGCCCGCGGCATCGTACTCCGGGATGCAGTCGTTCACGGAATATCTACCTTGTAAGTTTTTCCGCCGGATACGATGATGATAATTTTATCTTTATCCCTTTCTATACTTTTAATGGAACGAGCATACTGAACATCTGCCTCTAGCCCTTCCACCCAATTGTATATCTTGAATTTTTCCTTAGTAATTACTTTGTCTTCCTTTTGAAAAACTACTATCAAATAAGATCCATCTCCTTTTTTTGTATGAATCTCTGCTGTCATCTTCAGGTCTTTTGCCGGGAATTCCAGCTCCGCTTTATTCCGTATATTCCCTCCCACCTTTGCTTGTAGAGAGCATACTGAGAAAAACGCTACAACGGCATATAATATAATTCTTACGCGCGGGAATAATTGCATTTTAAGTCTTTTGTGGCGTTGATTTATAGTATAATAGTTGCGTTGGGAACAAAATCCACACACTATGCAACCATAAGATCATTATGACAGAATTCTGCAGGTGTTCAAGCTTTTTTCAACGGATTTCCGCTCTGCTTACCGCTTTTATGGGCGTAACGCACTTGTGTCACTTCCACCAGGCTGCGCAATCCCTCCCGGTTCCATGCCGTTCCATATTATTGAGGGGCTACAATTTGCTCAGCTCATCCATCATAGCCGGGCGTCGCGCATAGGTAGAGCGGATGTAGGATAGCAGCTCTGCTACCGCAGAGGCGGCTCCCGGTAGGCGAGAGAATTTTTTGATTTCCTCTGCATAGTTGGCATAATCCTTGCGCGTGGAGATGCGTTCTGCGCATGCTTTCAAAATATCAATACCGCGCTGTATAAGAGGTGGATGGTATTGCACCGGCAGTATGGGCAGGTATCTTATAATGAGCCTCATCTGAAAACCATCTTCTCTGAGAAGCAGCTGATTCAGGCGCTCCATATCGGATTCCTCTTCATAAATAGCGGCCAAATAATCCACCCCTCCCTCCTTCTGCACCGCATGAATCACGCGCTTATATAGATCGGGCCATTCCTTCACCGGCACTATAGCTTTTAGTTCCTTATAGTTTGTAACATCACACCATTCTGTTATGACCAGTCTGTAATACGTATCTTTTATGGCTGCTTCATCATTCATGAACTTGGCAATGCGCAGCTTGCGCTCCAATGTAGTACCATATTCTCCCATCTCTTCTATCGCCGCTTCTGCCATCCTCATAGCCTCCTCCGGCTTTCCTATACCTATAAGCCTATCTATTTCTCCATCCACTAACCTCCCATTATCCAGATTCCGGTACACAAGCTCTACGGCTTGCTCATCCTGCCCCAAGCTGTGCAGCAGCAATACCTTCTGTTGATCAATTTCATCATCCTCAATACCGTCTGCTTCCAGCTGAATCAACGAATCATACGCTTCTTGCGGGGAAAGCGTTGAGGCGGTAATGCGTATATACTTTCTCAGCATATTATATATCCCATGCTCTTTATACGCAGAAAAATGGCATATCTCCAGAAGCGACCGCAACATCTCGCGCTTATTCTCCATCGGCACAGAAGGATGTCTCGACCACTGACTCAACAAGGAGATACATGCATCGTGTGCATTGTGGAGGTCTGTATACTCTCCCTCATACAAAAAGCCATCACGATTGCTCTGAATCATGACGAAAAACTCCAGTATCGGCTCCACTACGATATCAGTTTTCCCGGAGTCAAACAGCTCTTGCAACTCCTCCGTAATAGCTTCCATACCCTCCCCTACCAAAGCCCATGCCACACCAATTCTTTCATCAAAATGCTCCGCATACCAACCGCATTTATCTTCTATGAGCGTGAAAAGGCGGCGCACCCTATCCACATAACCCTCCCACGTACGCTCCGTCTTATCATATTGCTTGTACAACCACTGATTCAGCTTGCTCAGAAATATGGTATTTTCCCGTGCCTGTGCAAGCACAAACGCACGCAGCTCTTCAGCAGTAGCCAACTTCAGCAGATCTTCAGGCACTTTCCATATATCAGTCTTTGTCATTCTACGCTATAGTAGTACTTTCCTATCCACTTATCAACAAAATTATAACGATAAACTGAGTTATGCCCACATTTAACCATGATGTCGAACCGCCCCCAAGTCCTAGGGAGTCCAGCAGGTGATGGAGGGAGTCTTTATGAGTTGCAAGCCTTTGGGGGAATAACCTTATGAGGCGAACCCAAAAGTACTTGTAAACATCTCATTTTTCACAATCAGCTCATACACAACGCTCATTTTCCTGCCGCCGTTATGAGTCGAGGTATAGCTTATGAACGCAAATATGCGTCCCTGTAGGTATCTATGTGCGATATGAGCCTGCCATGAACATGCGCATAAGCCGATGGGGCGTGATGCGTTACTGAGGGGATGAGGATAGGGCGCGTATCGTTTATATACTCATCGGATGCCAATTTCTCTTTCATGTTCATTTCAAATTGTCTTTGAGTCGGTATTTTATCATCCACAAAATGGATGTATTTACAAAAACAGGGCAATATTTTCTCTTCATGAACTTCAGCTTGCGTAAGGGCATAGTCTAGGTCAAAAAGGTCTCGACCTTTTCTTCTTTGATACAATGCCCTCAATTTTGTACCAAGTAACTCATCCAGCTTGTATGTCACGATCTCGCAATTGCCAGAGAACCAGCCATTATGAACGCTAAAGGGAATCTTTACCCAAGGCAACACATGAAAATGCTCCCGGCAATTGATTTCCACTTTGAGTCGCATACGCTCCACAGGTGCGATTTCCGATGTGTATTTGTAAATGAGGGTATTGTTGATTTTGGATGTTTTTGCGTATGGCTCCGGCATATAAGCAAGCGCCTCACGCAGATGATTCATGATTTCATTGATCGGCCCCGGATGGATTTGCACCAAGTCAATATCCTCGGAGTAACGCGGTTGTGGGTGCATGTAAAGTTTGTGCAATGCAGTACCGCCTCGAAACGCTAAATGTTCGCTTAAAAAGGGATCAGAAAATATCGCCACGAGCGCGCGGCTGATGAGCAGATCCTGCTCTACCATGGCGGCTGTCATCCACGGATGCTCCGGGCGCCATTCCTTTATATACTCGGCATCAATCATCTAAATCGCTTTCCAGTTGAATGTTAATGTACACCTTCCATTTATCATCATATCCTCCCTTGTAGGCAGAGCTGCCGGGTGCGAGCTTTATCTTTTGAGTCTGCCGGCCGGAATCCTGCACTGCGGCATACAACTTGTCTGCTGCATTTTGCTCCCGCAGCAAGCGTTCAAGCATATAGCCTAATCTTTGAAAGCAGGCCAGCGGAATATGCTGCCATATAACTGCCGGCAATTGGTCAAAGCGGCATGACTCCACCAGCTCTTCGAGAACAGTTAATACATGAGATAAACCTCCGGCAGCATGCGCATATTGCACCAAAGAGAGTGCAGTAAACTCCGGTGTCGTTACATTGATGGAGCTATACTGTGTCTTCACTCGCTTCACCAGCTCTGAAGGAATCCCCTGTGTAAATGTTCGTTTTGCAATGAAATCAATCTTGACGTTTCCCTGCACTTTGCACCGAGGCGGAGGATTAGAGGTCATAATGACGTAATTCATAGGTCTCTGGTGAGCCGCCCCGTATATAGCCGCAGCATTCAGTAGCGCTACGCAATAAGGCTTGCCGAGAT
>JAFLSS010000052.1 GCA_022510805.1 Akkermansiaceae bacterium | reverse complement strand
TCGCAGAGCACGCGCAGGGCGTTCTCGTAGCGGTCGGCCTTGGCATCGCCCACCACGTCGATCGGGTTGCCGAGGGAGGCCTCAGGGGTGAGCACCTCTTTGAGCGCGGCGATGGTCTTGTCGCTCGGGCGGGCGAGATCCAGCCCGGCGTCCTCACACAGGTCAGAGGTGAGCACACCCACGCCGCCGGCATTGGTGAGCACGGCCACCTGGCCGTCGAATTCATTGTGGTTGCAGTATTGCAGGATTTCGAGCAGGCCGAAGAGCTCACGGTCATTGTAGGCCTGGATGGCGCCGGCGCCCTGCAGGGCCATTTCCAGCACGCGGTAGTTGGGGGCCAGGGAGCCGGTGTGGGAGAGGGAGGCGGCCTGGGCTTTGGAGCTCTTGCCGGGCTCCATGATCACGCAGGGTTTGGTGTTGGACACCTGCTTGAGCACGCGCAGGAATTCTTTGCCGTTCTTGAGGGACTCCAGATAGAAGACAAAGGCGGAGGTGTTGGGGTCATCCTTGAGGGCGTCGAGCAGGGCGTCCTCACCCATCACCGCTTTGTTGCCGATGGAGATGAAGTGCGAGAAGCCGATGCCCTTGCCGGCGGCCCAGTCCATGATGGCGGAGCAGTAGGCGCCGGATTGGGAGATGAAAGCCACATTGCCGCGGCCGGGGAAGCCATCAGCAAAGGAGGCGTTGAGGTTGTCAAACGTGGAGATGTGGCCCAGGCAGTTCGGCCCCAGGAGGTTGATGCCATTGTCCAAGCATTTTTGGGCGATGCGTTTTTCGAGCTCCTTCTCGCCCACTTCGGCAAAGCCGGCGGTGATGATGGAGATGTTCTTGGTGCCGTTGGTGACGCAGGCGTCGATGACCGGCTCCGTGAAGCGTGCCGGCACCAAAATCACCACCAGATCCATGGGTTTGGGCAGCTTGTCGACAGAGGCGTAGCAGGGTTTGCCGTACACCAGTTGGCCATCCAGTTTGGGGTTGACGCCATATAGCTCGCCCTGATAATCAGCGGCGATGATGTTGTTGAACACAACGGCGCCCAGCTTGGATGGATTGTCCGACACGCCTACGACGGCGATGCTTTTCGGCTGAAAGAATGTTTCGAGAGACATGGTGTGGATTTGGTGGTTGTTGTAGAGAAAATCGGGAGTTTAGGTAGAAAACTCGCGTTGAATATTAGCACTAAGGACTCATTCATGCAAGCCTCAACAGTGGCTTTTTTGCGAGAATTTGCGTCAGGCGAAAATAGTTGCGTTCTGGCGATAAAAAGGCATTGACTGTGCGCGGCATTATGCTACCATGCAAGGCATGATCAAGCAATTGTTCACCTCGACGATGGCGCTCTGCGGAGCGGTGGTGTGGCTTGCCGAGCCCTGCGCGGCGGCTGCGAATTGGCAGACGAATATGGACCGCGTGCTGAATACGGCGCAGGCCAAGGGCCGCACGGCTTTGGTGGAGTTCACGGGGTCAGATTGGTGCCCGCCCTGTATTCACTTGCGCACTCAGGTGTTCCCGACAGATGAGTTTGCGTCTTTTGTGCGTGACAAGAAGCTCTTGCTGGTGGAGCTGGATTTCCCGCGCGATGCGTCGAAACTGCCGGCCGAGCAGGCGGCGCACAATGAGAAGTGGCGCGTGTATTATGATGTGAACAGCTTCCCCTCCCTGCTGGTGGTGGATGGCAAGGGCGCGCCGTATGGTGTGGTCAATGGCGCGGATAAGACGGCGGCTGAGTACCTGGTGCGCCTGGAGCGTGAGCTGAACCGCAAGACTGAGGTGGAGGCCAAGCTGGCGCAGGCGGCCAACCTGCAGGGCGTGGAGCGCGCGGCGGCTGAGGCGGAGGCTATTCAGTACATGCCCATGGAGTGGCGCATGCTGCACGAGGGTGTGGTGCAGGATATCATTGCTAATGATCCTGAGGACACGCTGGGCTACCGCCGCTTCCGCGAGGAGACGGCGCTGACCAAGGAGCAGATGCAGGAGCTGAACAAGGTGTTCAGCAAGTACAGCGGTGATATGAGTGATGAGGCGCGTGAGGCTTCGCTCAAGGAGGCGCTGCAGCTGCTGGAGGATGACAGGTGGATGCCGGTGCCCCGCTTGTTCCTCAACAAGTTTATCAGCGATACGTATGCCCTGCAGCGCAAGGACATTGACAATGTCCACAAGTATTTGAAAGCGGCTGTGGAGTCGGCTCCTGAGTCTGCGGAAGGGAAGCGCCTGCGCCCCTGGCTGGAGAATTTGGAGCGCAATATGGATGAGATCAAAGCTCATATCCGCGCAAAAGAAGAGGAGCAGCAGAAGAAAGCAGCGGAGTGATCCTCCGCAGCCGGGCTGCGTGCTCTCCCGTGGTGCGGGGGGCGCTGCCGCCGCTTCTTCTTTGCAAGAACGAGGGGAGGGAGTCTCACGAGGGGCTCTCTCCTCTTCTTATTATTGGGGGGGGGCGTGTGGTTTACTGCCGGGGCGGGCGGGGCGCGTAGTCCGGGCGGATGGCCTTGCTGGTTTGCAGCTGGCGCAGCGCTTGCATGTCTCCCTCATCCGCCATTTTCTGGAGGCGGGAGAGGTATTCTTGCTCTTTCACGGGGCTGGGGCCGGGGGCAAAGCGGAAGCAGAATTTCCACTTGCGGCTCAAGATGACGAGGCCGGTGAGGGCATCTGCCTGCCCTTCGTTGGCGAGTTTTTGGAGGAGGTGGATGCAGTCATCGCGCACATCGGCCGCATCGAGGCCGCGGATGGCGCGAGCGCGCTCAATGCCGCCGAAGTAGTGCAGAATCCAGCCGATGCGCGCCCCGCCGAAAGTGTAGCGCTCTTGCAGCCACCAGTCGTCAAACACGCGGTCATACCAATTCCAGCGGCGCGTGAGCATTTGGTCGATCGCCTTGTGCGCCAGCTCTTCCCCCTGTTCCAGCTGGTCAGCGTATTCCTGGCTGTGCGGCAGGCTGCTCAGAGAGGATAAGATGTAGGTGGCCTGCGGGTCGCCGGCGTTGCTGGCAATTTCGAGCCAGGTGCGGGCGTCCGCCAAGATATCCGGGGTGAAGGGGAGATTGGGGTTGGCGCGGTGCTGGCGGTGGAGGAGCTCACCATAGGCGCGGATGGCGGGCACAAAGCCCTTGCGCGCGGCGGGCTCAAGCAGCAGGGCTTTCTCGGCGTCATTCTGGGAGGCGGTGCCGGCCAGGTAGGCGCCCAAGATGCTGCCGGCCTGCGCTGCGGGCAGGGCGGCCTCATGCAGGGTTTTCCATTTGCTGAGCAAATTGCCCTCGGAGACAATAAAGTGATACAGCGCGTACCAGGCGATGGCGTTGGGGTGCCCGGTGTCGGCCGCCTTGCGGAAATACTCCCCGGCTTGCAGCTCATTGCTGAGATCCGGGACGGGGTGCATCATGTAATAATGGCCGAGCTGCACCAGCGCGCGCGGATCCCCCTGTGAGGCGAGGTCATGGATTTGGGGGAGCTCGGTTTCATCCACATGGACATCGGGCATGGGGATGGGCAGCACCGGCTCCATATCTTCGCGCACCAGCTGAGCTTCTGCGTGGGCTTGGGTGCTGAGGCGCTGGAGATTCTCCTCGCGTGTGGCCCAGTCGGTGTAGGATTTGATGGAACCCTTCTTGGCGGGCGCTTTCGGATCTGAGGCATGGAGGGGTGAGAGACCTCCGCAGATCAAAGCGGTGAGCAGGATGAGGGTTCGTTTCGACATAGACGGGCGGTGGGCAGGCTATACGATATAGCGAAGTATGCCAGAATTCGGGCGCAATGCAAGATAAAATCTCCGGGGAGGTGTGCAAATGTCGCGTTTGCGGAGGGTGGGCACAGGTGCTTTTTTTACGTGAGTCCGTGTGACAAAAAGGCTTGCAATGGATCGTGAGAAGTAGTAGCATGTGGATATATGAATACGTTACTGAAGTATTGGGGTGGCGCTGCCATGGGTGTGTGTGTGGTGTGCAGCTGTGCTGCGGCGGATCAATGGGGCACTGATTTGGATGAGGCTCTGGCTGCTGCCAAGAAGCAGGAGAAGCCTGTGCTGGTGGAGTTCACGGGGTCGGACTGGTGCTCTGCCTGCGCCGTGCTCAAGTCCAAAGTGCTTTCTACGAAAGAATTTCAGGACTTTGTGACCAAGAGTCGCTTTGTGCCTGTGGAGCTGGATTACCCCAATGCTGCGGATAAGGTGACGCCGGAGCAGCGCGCGACCCGCCAGAAGATCGCAGAGCGCTATGCGGTGAATGCGTACCCGACTCTGCTGGTGCTGGATGCCCAGGGGCAGCCCTATGGCCGCGTTGTGGGTGTGGTGGGGTCTCCGGCGCAGCATGTGGAGCGGCTGAAGGCGATCTTGGATGTGCGGCGCGCTTACCGCAAGCAGGTGAATGCGGCGCGCAAGCTGAGCGGACTCGAGAAGGCGAAGGCTCTGGTGGCGGCGCTTGACCTGCTGCCGGAGGATTGCCGCCCGCTGCATACGGCGCTTGTGGATGAGGTTTTGGAGTGTGATACGGAGGATGTGCTGGGCTACCGCAAGTCGCGTGAGGCGCAGAGCTTGCTGGATAAGCAGCTCGGTGAGATCAAGGCTGCGATTAGCGAGACGATTGGGGAGCGCAACTTTGCAGAGGTGATCGGCGAGGCGCGTGGGACGGCGCTCAAGCTCTTGGAGCGTGAGGATTGGCTGCCCTTTGTCCGCTTGTCGCTGCATGGCTTTGTGAGCCAGACTTACATGATGGAGGGGAATCTGCAGGAGTCGCTCAAGCACATGGATGCCGCCATCGCGGCGGATCCTGAGAGCCCGGAGGCCAAGGAGATGAGCTCCAAGGGCCGCGGCATGCTTCTGGAGATGATCAAGCGCGCCGAGGAGGCGCAGCAGCAGCAGGGAGCGGCTTCGGAGAAGTAAGCATTTCTCCGGTGGCGCCATGCGCGGTTGCTACATGATCTGGCCGGCGCTGGCTGATCTGGCCGGCGCCGGCCTGCTGCCTGTCCGTGCCGGGTGGGCTCTGCGCCGGGCGCCGGCGGGCGGGGAATAGCGCGCGTGATTGTTGAGCGGCGGGGCTCCCGGCGGCGGTGTCACATGTGCTGCCGCACGAGCTGCCAGCAGTGGATGAAGGAGGAGGCAAAGTCCTGTGGGCGCCGGGAGATCCAGCGGTCGATGAGTTCCGCCGGGAAAGGCATGACGGCAGAGATCTCCGCCGCCGGGAAATGCACCCGCCCATCGTAGCGCGCCACAAAGAGCTCCACATGCTCCATGCCTGTGGCGGGGGAGGGCGCAAGGTGGCCGATGCGGATGAGCGGCGCCTCCGCGATGCCGAGCTCCTCTTCCAGCTCGCGGCGGGCGGCGGTGGTGTAGTCCTCCCCGGCGTCCAGATGCCCCGCGGCGGAGGAGTCCCACACGCAGGGCTGCTTGTCCTTGAGAGCGGAGCGTTTTTGAAGGAGGCAGTCGCGGTTTTTATTGAAGACGAGGATGTGCACCGCGCGGTGGATGAGCCCCTGAGCGTGCACCTCGGCGCGCGTGGCCTGGCGCAGCACGGTGTCCTGCTCGTCCACCACGTCAAAACACTCATCATTCTTTTGCGCGATATCGGCTAGGGGGTGGGGATCATAGAGCCGCGTGAGGCGCACCCACTGCTCGAGCCCCAGTTCTTCGGGGCGCGCCGTGGGGGAGATGCCGAGCTCTGCCGCCACCCCGGCCCAAGCCGGCGCAGCCGGGAGCTGCTTGTGCATTTGCTTGCGGCGCTGGGCGAAGCAGCGGCGCATGAGCTCATCCATGAGCCGGTGGTCATAGGGCGGCAGGGCGCGCTCATCGCGCGGGGTGAGCAGCATGACGGTGCTGTCGATCTTGGGCCGCGGGGAAAAAGCCTCCGGCGGCACCACCTTGAGCGCCTTGCCGCACCAGTCCATTTGAATGCGCAGGGAGAGCAGCCCGTAGGCGTCATCCCCCGGCCGGGCCAAGATGCGGTCTACCAGCTCCTTTTGCAGCATGATGACAGCGCGGCTGCAGGCGCAGGGGGAGGTGAGGAAATTGGCCATGATGGGCCCCCCTGCGGAGTAGGGCAGATTGCCGATGAATTTGACCGGCTGCTCGGCGAACAGCGGGCGCGGATCCCACGTGGCGCCGTCGGCATGGTGCACCTCAACATGCGGGGAGTCAGCCCAGCGGTTGCGCTGATATTCGGCGAGTCGGGCATCGAACTCCACCAAGATGAGCTTGCGGCAGAGCGGGGCGAGATGCTCCGTGAGGGAGCCGGCGCCGGGGCCTACCTCGACCACGCAGTCCTCAGGGCTGAGCTCGAGCTGAGCCACGATCCAGCGGGCGATGTTTTCGTCGATCAGGAAGTTCTGCCCCAGCGCCTTGGAGGGGGTGACATGGTGCTCCGTGAGCACCTCGCGGATGTGAGTAGCTTTCATGCGGGAGAGGGGGAGGAGGAGAAGTGCTGCCAGCCGCCGCTGAGGCTGTGGGCGCGGCCGGGGATCATGCGCCCGATGCGGGTGAGCCCCAGCCGGGTGCAGAGCGGTGAGGCGGCGGCCTCTGCCGGGAGGGCGAGCAGCAGCTCGTAGTCCTCGCCATCGCAGAGGGCTTGCTGCGCGCTGCAGCCGGGGTGGCAGGGCAGGGCTTCCGGGGTCAGTTCAAAATCGCAGCCGCTGGCGGCGGCCAGGCGCGGCAGATCCGCGGCCAGACCGTCGGAGAGGTCCATCATGGCGTGCGGGCGCAGCCCTTGCTCCAGCAGCTGCCGCGCCAGAGCCACCCGCGGGGTAAAGCTGAGGTGGCGCCCGCTCTCATAAGAGCCGCCCAGCGCCCCGGAGACGAAGAGGGTGTCCCCCGGGCGGCCGCCGCTGCGCAGCACGGCTGCCCCGCGCTCGATGCGCCCAGTCAGGGTCACGGAGAGGAGGAGCCCCTCCTGCGGGAGGGAGGTGGTCTCCCCCCCGGCGAGGGAGATGCCGAACTCCCCGGCCAGCGCGGCAAGCCCGGCGTAGATGCCCTCCAGCTGCTCCAGCGGGCGAGTGTGGTGCACGGCCAGCGTCACCAGCGCGTGCTCCGGCACGCCCCCCATGGCGGCGATGTCGGACAGAGCGCGCGCGAGCGCCTTGCGGCCGATGAGAGGCGGCGGGGTGTCCGGCGCAAAATGCACCCCCTCCACGAGGGCATCCACCTTGAGCAGGGTGTCCCAGTCAGCACAGCGGCGCACCACCGCGCAGTCATCCCCCGGGCCGAGCAGCAGCTCCGGCGTGGCGGGCGGCGCCGCGCGCAGCAGGCGCTTCAGAGCCGCGTCTTCGCCGAGCTGGGAAAGAGGCGTGGCAGGCATGAGAGAGGAGGGGGAATCAGGCATCGATGCCCAAGAGCAGCGAGGCAATGACGGCTATGAGGTTGAAGACCATGTGCGCGATGATGGGGGTGCGCAGCGTTTGTGTGTATTCGTAGAGAATGCAGAACGTTATGGCCAGCAGGAAGAGCAGGGGAGTGTGCCCCAGCGACATGTGCACCGCCGCAAACAGCAGTGAGGAGCTGAGAACTGCTGCCACTCGGCCGGTATATTTTTTGAGAATGTTGTACAAAAAGCCGCGGAAGCAGCACTCCTCTGCCACCGGCGCCACGATGACAGCGGTGATGATGATGAAAATTTTGGAGCTCAGGGAGCCTTTGTTCATGATGACGACAGGATCCTGAAACTCCGGGCTGCCGGTGTTTTGGCAAATGAGTTGAAAGAGGCCGGAGGATTCGTAGATGCCGTTGATGATGGACATGCAGAAGACCGCCAGCAAGATGGATAGCGTGGTGACGCCGAAACTGCTGCGCTTGTTGGGCGTGCGGGCGGGAAGCCACATGTAGCGCAGGATGATGGGCAGGAAGATGAGCACCTCTGTGAGGAGGGAGGAAAAGTGGAATTGCGTGTTGTCAAGCGTATGCTCCGGGAAGAAGGAGGGCAGCATGGATACCAGCGTAAATGCCGTCAGAAAGAGGAAGATAAAACAGGTGTCTAATTTGTTGGGGAAGGTGGAGGAGGGAAAGAGCGGCACGGGCGGCAGGATGTCCCGGCGCAGGATATAGTGCCTCAATGCACCGCCGACTGTGAGGAGTATGCAGAGCAACAGGCTGCCGGCAGCTAAGAAGATGTCCAGTTGTTGGTGGAGGTGCATGGACTCAAAGATATCGAGGAGGAGCGGAGTCATAGGCGTGGCGCCATTGTACCTTGTTTCGCCGCATTGGGCAAGCCGATAAAAAAGGCGCATCTGCAGGAAATGCAGATGCGCCCCAAGGAGTTACGAAGATAGCTGAGTTACTTGGACTTGGCGGCAGCCTCTTTGAGCGTCTTGCCCACCTTGAATTTCACTACCTTACGAGCAGGGATGGGGACGTCTTTGGCCGGATCCTTCGGGTTGCGGCCGACTTTGGGTTTCACTTCTTTCACGGTGAAAGTACCAAAGTTACGGAGGACCACGCGATCCCCGGCACCAAGAGATTCCGTGATCAGCTCAACAGCCTTTTGGATGACGTCAAGAACATCACCCTGAGTCAGGTCGCTGTGCAGTTCCGCGCAAATCTTGTTAACCAGTTCTCTTTTAGTAATCGTGTTAGCCATAGTTATTTGCTTTTTTTAATGAAGCTGTGCGTAATGTAGCTCATTTTCAGCAATTTGTCACTCAAAAAACGCTTTTTTTCTTAAATTTTTTTCGTCAACTCATGTTAAATCAGGGAAATTGACCGATTTTGGGGTTGATGTGGGGGTGAAAAAAGGCTAACTTAGGAAAAATGGCCAATCAATACAGCATCGACATGACCAAGCAGGAGGCAGCGGCTCTGGAGGGCAAGCTACAGCGGCTGCCGGGGTATGCCCGAAAAGAGCGGGAGTATACTGTGTTTTGCTTTGAGGGGGAGGGGGTTCAGGTGGCTTATTATGCCAAGCGCGGCAAGCTGCTGGTGCAGGGGAAGAATGCCGGTGACTTTGTGCAGGCGCTGGGGGTGGATCCGGAGGCCACTGCGGGGGCGGCTGCGGTGGCTGGCGGGGGCGGGGTGGATGCGAGTCCGCATTTTGGTGTGGATGAGAGCGGCAAGGGTGACTACTTTGGCCCGCTGGTGGTGGCCGGGGTGTATGCGGATGAGGAGACGGCGCCGCTATTGCGCAAGCTGGGCTGCCGGGACAGCAAGCAGATTGCGGATGATGCTCGAATCTCAGCCATTGCCGCTAGGGTGAAAGCGCTTCCCGGGGTGGCGTGGGAGGTGCTTTGCATCGGCCCGCGCCGCTATAATGAGCTGTATGCGGAGATGGGGAATTTGAACCGCCTGCTGGCTTGGGGGCATGCGCGGGTGATTGCGGCGCTGCACGCGAAGGTGCCGGGGTGTCCGCGGGCGCTGTGTGATCAATTTGCCAATGAGTGGGTGCTGCGCCGGGCGCTGGGGGCGCGGAAGGTGCCGGTGAAGCTGGAGCAGCGCCCCCGCGCGGAGGCGGATGTGGCGGTGGCTGCGGCGTCGATCCTGGCGCGCGCGCGCTTTGTGGAGTGGATGCATCAGGCGGAGCAGGGGGCGCAGTGCCGCCTGCCCTTGGGCTGCGCGCCTCATGTCACCAAGGCGGCGCGTGCCTTTGTGAAGCAGCACGGCATGGAGCGCTTGCAGGATATCGCAAAGCTGCACTTCAAGGTGACCAAGCAGCTTTGAGCCGCGTGCCCGCGGTGAGGCAGGGGGGGGCGGCTAGAGGTCGCTCAGCCCTTGGATCCACGGGGTGTACTCCGGCGGGATATCGGCGTAGAAGCTCATGCGCCTCCCGTCCTGAGGGTGGAAGAACGCCAGGTGCCGCGCGTGGAGCATGAGGCGGCCGGGGCGTGCTTTTTGGCGCTGCGGGTGGGCGTAGATGGGATCCCCGATGAGCGGGTGGCCGAGGTGGAGCATGTGCACGCGGATTTGGTGGGTGCGGCCGGTGTGCAGTGTGCAGCGCACGAGGGAGGAATCTGTGGAGGCATCGTAGCGCAGCACCTCATAATCAGTGATGGCCGGTTTCCCGCTGCCGGGGTTGACCACCGCCATCTTGAGGCGGTTCACCGGGTGGCGGCCGATGTTGGTGAACACGGTGCCCTTGGGCTCGCGCGGGCAGCCCTGCACCACTGCCAGGTAGACCTTGTCGGTGTCGCGCTCGGCAAATTGCGTGGTGAGCGAGAGGTGGGCGGCGTCATTCTTGGCCACCACCATGCAGCCGCTCGTGTCCTTGTCGAGCCGGTGCACGATGCCCGGCCGCTCCACCCCGCCGATGCCGGAGAGATCCCCGCAGTGAAAGAGCAGCGCATTCACCAGCGTGCCGTCGGGGTTGCCCGCCGCGGGGTGCACCACCATGCCGCTCTCCTTGTCCACGACCACGAGGTAGGAGTCTTCGTAGATGATATGGAGCGGGATATCCTGCGGCTGGGCGGCGGCAGGGGCCGGCTCCGGGATGTTGACGCAGATGACCATGCCGCGCTCGATGGGTGTTTTTGCTTTGCAGGGGCGGCCATTGGCGGTGATTTCCCCTGCCTTGATGAGCGCTTGGATGCGCGCGCGGGAGAGCTCTGGCAGCTGGGTGGCCAGGTATTGATCCAGCCGGGTGCCGGGGGTGTCCTCTACGATGAATTGCATCACAGGCCGGTGGGGTTGTCGATGAAGAGAGTCGGCAGGCCGAAGCGGCTGTGCAGCAGCTCACCCACGGATCGGACACCGAAGGTTTCTGTGGCGTAGTGCCCGGCAAAGAGGATGTTGACCCCCATGTCCTGCGCGGCGTTGAGCACCCAGTGGTTGGTCTCGCCGGTGAGGTAGGTGGTGTAGCCCTTGTCGGCCACGCTGTAGAGCTCTGCCCCGCCGGCGCCGGAGCAGATGACCACGCGCCCGGCCGGGGCGGCGGGGTCGTGCACCACGCCGGTGATGACCGCGCCGGTGAGGGCGGCGTAGCGCTCCCGCAGCTCGCCCACGCTGCCGGGGAAGAAGCCGGCAGTGCCGATGAGGGCGCCGTGCAGCTCAAGCTCCGGGGTGGTGTCCTGCAGGCCGAGCCCGCGGGCGATGCAGGCGTTGTTGCCGAGGGTGGGGTGCATATCCAGCGGCAGGTGCGCGGCGTAGATGGCCAAATTGTGGCGCAGGCAGGTCTCGATCTTGCGCTTCCACCAGCCGGTGAGGGGGCGCAGGCCGCTCCAGTAAATGCCGTGGTGCAGCACCAGCAGATCCGCCCCGGCGGCCACCGCGTCATCCAGCGTCTTTTGTGAGCCATCCACCGCCAGCGCGACTTTGTGCACGCGGCCGTCATTCTCGACCTGCAGGCCATTGAGCGCCACGGAGGCATCTCTCACGCTGTTGATGCTGAGCGTGGTGTCGAGCAGGGATACGATGGCGGACAGGGGGGTGGCTTCAGGCATCGGCTGAGGGGGTGTTCGGGTTGCGGGCTTCGATTTCTCTGCGCAGGCGGGAGGAGAACTCACGCGCCATGTCGTGACCATCTTCCCGGAGGTGGCGGCCGAGGGCGGCTACCTCGACAAGGCGGCTCATATCGCGCCCCGGCGCGACCGGGAGGGTCATGCACTCGACATCCACCCCGAGGATGGGGATGGTCTGGCGCTCGAGGCCCAGGCGCTCCGTGCTGGACATCTCGCCGTTGTCGAGCTTGATGACGAGGTCAAGCGGCTTGCTGCGGCGGAAGGCGCGCTTGCCGAAGATGTGGGTGACATTGATGATGCCGATGCCGCGGATTTCGATGAAGGAGCTGCTCAGCTCCGGGGCGCTGGCGATGAGGTGCCCGCTCACGTTGCGGATCACGACCATGTCATCCGCCACGAGGGAGGCGCCGCGCTCAACGAGGCCGAGGGAGACTTCGCTCTTGCCGATGCCGCTCGGGCCGGTGATGAGCACGCCCACGCCGCGGACATCGACCATGCAGCCGTGCAGGGTGGTGCTGGTGGCGAAGTTGTCATTGAGGATGATGGTGGCGCGGTTGACCAGGTCCATGGTGGGGAGGGTCGAGCGGAACACCGGCACGGAGCATTCATCGGCGATGCGGATGACATCTCGCGGGACATCGACCTTGTTGGTGAAGATGAGGCAGGGGACATCCTTGGCGCAGATGCGGCGCAGGCGCTCGCTGCGCTCAGGGTCTTGGAGGGTGGAGAGGTAGGCCATCTCACCGGAGCCGAAGACCTGGATGCGCTCGTGGGCGTAGTGGCTGAAAAAGCCGGAGAGGGCAAGGCCGGGGCGGTTGATGGCCGGCATCAGGATGGAGCGCCCCATGCTCAAGGGGTTGCTGACAAGCTCCAGCTCAAGGATGGCGCGGTGATCTGCGTAGAATTTGGAGAGGGAGATTTTATCCACCTTTTTGGTGACAGGCTCTTTCATGCGTGCAGAATTTTCTCATATTCACCGAGTGGGGTCAAGCCGGATTTTAGGGTGGGAAATGCAGGGGGGTGTCAGCGGGGTGGTTGCAGCGCGCGGAAGCGCAGGAGGGTGCCGAGCTCTTGCAGCGCGTTGGGCAAGCTGCGCCGCAGGTGGTGCCGCCCCGCGATGCTGCCGCCGGAGCTGCCGCCGCCGGGGCGCCACGGCGTGCTGCGGATGATGCCGGCACAGCGGCTGTAGAGATTGTAGCGGGTGATGATGAGCCGCCGCGCCTCGCGGATGGCGGGTAGGTGCTTTTCATAGACGCCCGGGGTGGTCAGGGTGCGGTGGATGATGCTGAGGGCCTCATCCGGATCATTCAGCGGGATGGGGATGAAACTCCCCTCCGGCAGCAGCTCTGTGAGTAGGGGATCCCCGGCGTAGAAGGTGAGGCAGAGCGCCAGCAGCGGGTCGGTGATCTTGTCGGTCCAATGGTGCGGGCTGATGTAGTTTTCGATGGCGATGTGGAATGCGTAGTCGTTGAGCGCGTGGTATTTCTTCTTGATGGGGCGCATCCCCCAGCCATACCACTCCAGCTCCGGCAGGTGGGCGGAGAGGTGGCGGATGAGGCCCAGGCGCTCGTGGTGCCGCGTGCGGCGCATCGCCTTGGAGGAACAAACGGTGGAGAGGAGCTTGCTCTTGGGGTACTCAGGCATGCTCAGCACCTCAGCCCGGGTGTAGCCCGCCATCCACCGCAGGCTGCCCTCGGCATAGCGGCGGTGCGGGTGGGGGAGGTAGAGCGGGGCGTGGGTGGTGAGCACATGGCCGAACTGCCTCGTGTAGCAGCGCGGGTAGAGCTTGATGGAGGGCGGCTCCGCCGTCACCAGAATAGTCTGCTCCGGCGGACACGCCAGAGGCTCCACCTCGCGGCAGATACTGCCCACGCTCTGCTTGGGCATGTCATCATACACCACCAGCCAGTCATAGCGCCGGCAAGCAGGATCGTGGACAAAGCGCACGCCATCCCACTCAAAATCGGCACCGGGACCAAAGGAGTCCTCCTCCTGCATGCAGGTGGGAGTCATGCCGGGGAGAATGAACTTGACGATGGGGCTACTCATGGGCGCGGCGTGGTGGGGCGGGAAGGGGGGTGTGTTATGGGGGCGGGAGGCGGCGCAGGCTGCGGCGCAGCAGGGCGAGCATGCGCATCTTGCGCAGGGCGTTTCCCCAAAGCAGGGCGCGGTGGCGCAGGTATTGGCAGAGGCTGCGCTTGCCTTTGGTGACACCGCGGGCGGCCGCGCCGGCGGTGTCGATGGTGCTGGGCATGGGCGCCACACGCACGAGCTCCGGCAGGGTGCCGATGATGCGCAGCCCCTGCTCCAGCGCGACCTGGTAGATCATGGTATCTGCCGGGAGCCAAAACTGCTGCATCTGCTCGTAGAGGATGCAGGCAGCGCGGCGCGTGTAGAGAAAGCCCACAGCCACACTGCCGAACTTGCGCGTGAAAACAGGGCGCAGGCAGGCGCCGCTCTCCGGCAGCAGCGGGTAGGTGCGGATGCCGGAGCCCACCTGCAGCTTGGCCATGTCCCAGCCCTGCAGGCGCTCTGTGAGCTCGCGAATGCCCGCGATAAAAGCCGGCTGAAGCTCGGCGTCATCCTCCAGCACCACGGCATATTCCGCGCCGCTCTGCAAAAACTCGCCCAGCGCCTTGCGGTGGCTGAGCACACAGGCCTGCTCATTGGGGGTGAGCTCGTAGTTGTAATAGCGCCGCGTGCGGCTTGCCCGGTAACAGGCTTTTTGCTCAGCTGTGAGATCCTTGCCCGCCACCGCTTCCACAAATTGCGTTTGGAGCCCCAATTGCTCCATTTGCGCTGAAATGCTCGCGCGGCGTCGCTCTGCTGATGACAGGTTGATAGTTAATATGATGATGGATGGCGGAAGCATGCGCGACTCAGTTTTTTTTCGGGGGTGATTATACGAATTCCAAATTCGTATTCCGCCCATCATAAAACATTAAACACCATCCATTTATAAAAACAGGATAACCATCATAAAATAAAAACGCGCACCGGGCGCAACCCCGATGACAGGCTCCAACTTTTTTACTTGACCTACGAATTTGGAATTCGTACAATACGGGAGACGGGTTTTCCCCCTTTATTCCTACTTCCTTTTTCGGATAGAGATAGATATGGCAAGTGATGCATTATCAGAAATTAAGAGTAAATCTTACACGATTGCTTGGATAGATACTTTCGATATCTCCCGTCTGGCCTCTCTGCTGGCCAAGCGCTATGGGCTGCGGGTGCTGCCTTGGAACCGCTTCCTGGAGGCGGACTTCCTCTTCTGCGATACCTTTGATTATAAATATGAAAAGTATGATGGAGTGCGCATCCTCATCACCGCAGAAAACCACCCGGCAGATCTCAATGTTTTCGACTATTGTTTGACGCATGAAAAAAAGGAGGATGATCGGCGCCTCTATTTTCCCTATTTTCGCTATCGCCTGTATGAGGATGGAGGTAAGAGCATTGCGTCACTACTGGAGCGCCCGGCACTGGGGGCGGAGGAGCTGGCGGCGCAGAATCGGCGGTTCTGCGCATTTGTCTGCCGCAACGGCGCGTGCAAACGCCGCAATCGCTTTGTCCGCCACCTGATCGAGCGGAACCTGGTGGACTGCGGCGGCCCGTTCATGAACAACATCGGCCACTGCGTGGAGGACAAGGTAGAGTTTCAGCGCGGGTATTTGTTCAGCGTGGCGTATGAGAATGAAAGCGCCCCCGGCTACCTCACCGAGAAAATCATGGATGCGTTTCTGGCGCGCAGCATCCCCATCTACTGGGGAGACCCCTGTGTGGCAGAAATCTTCAACCCCGAAGCCTTTGTCAACGCGGCAGATTTCCGCAGCGAGACCGAGCTCGTGGAGTACCTTGTCCGCCTGAGCCAGGACCCCGAGCGCCTGCTGCGCATGCTCAACGCCCCCGTCTTCCGCAACCCGCGCATCGCGGAGGAAGCCCTGCAGGGCGTGTACGCCTTTTTCGACCGCATCTTCGAGCGCGGCCCCGGCGCCACCCGCCGCACGCGCTGGCAGCGCATCAAGGCCGTGCTGCAAAATTACTACGGCCACGGCTTCTTCCGCACCCTGCGGCGCATCTCCCGCCGCATCCGCGGCAAAAAAGTCGGCAGAGAAAGCGCGCTGCCGAACGGCGCCATGCCCTCCAAATGGGAGAAAAAGTAGCCGGGAAAAACCCAAATTTACCCAAAGTTGAAAAAATGAGTAAATTTGGCTTGCAAATCTCTGAAAGGCGAGTATATTGGGGCGCACACCGGCAGTCTGCACGAGCAGGCTGCTGATCCCAACAACGAATACAAGGAAACCACCAATATGGCACGTCTTTTCGGTATTGAAATACCCAACGAGAAGCGAGTGGAAGCCTCCCTGCGTTACATCTACGGCATCGGGGCCTCCACCGCGAAGAAGGTGCTTGAGCAGGCCGGCGTCTCTCCGGATCTGCGCACAGGCACGCTCTCCGATGCACAGCTCACCAAGATTGTGCAGGCGATCACGAGCAACAACATCCTCATCGAAGGTGACCTGCGCCGCGAGAAGCAGATGGCTCTCA